>NZ_FPBI01000037.1:0-43151 GCF_900116595.1 Mesorhizobium sp. YR577
ACAACCGACCCATCCAAGCCTCCAATCCGTTGATCGGAAATCCTGAATCTGATTTGCTACGCCAAATCAACGCGATAAATGGGTTTGAACCCTAGCATCCCCCGCCGATCCCGTAGCGCGCTGCGCGAGCGCCATATGCGATAAGCGCAACCGACGGAGTGCTGGCCAACGTCGCTGGCCTAATTCTTCGCGGCTCTTGCGGCGGTCTATGTTCACTGCGAGACGGCAACCGTTTCGTCTGCTCCAACCATGTCGACGAAGAGCTTCGTGGTCGAAGCCCGGTACGACGAGTTGGGGCCTACTATCACCATAAGCCATCACCAGCAGGGAAGAGGCGCCAACTGCGTTAAAGGAGGCGAAGACACGGTCGCTGGCCACCTCGCGCTGGAAGCGGCTTCCTCGATCAGCACCGTCTTCGCCGGGGGATGGATTTCGCCGAGAGCCGATCAAAGCTCCTGCGTATCAGGTCCCTTACCATCAGGCAGCAGCGCAAGCGGTCGTCTGAAGCCCGCAAATGAGCGGTCAATCACGCCATGCAAGGATCACCATAAAAACGGGTGTGCCGATCAGAGCGCCAGCAATAGAGAACAACGGTCCATAGATCAGCGCGCTCAATGGAATGACAGAAATACATTCCCCGATACTATCATTCAGGCAGTTGTGCGACCCGCCCTCGAAAATGCCGTAGACAGGTAGAAACAGCCCGCGACGATCAGGCTGGCTAAAACCGCTAAGATGGCAGACAGGATCAGGTTCAAAGGTTATCTAGGTCGGCGCTTGACAGACTGTGTCAAAATGCCATGCGGTTTTTCCGCATGGCGTTTCCTGCAAACTGGCCAATGGCTTTGGCTTGATCTTTTTTGATCCGCCTGTTCATTTACGGCATGTTCAAAGCTATCAACGCAGTCCAGATCCACGTTTCGCTGGATGAGATCGAGCCGACAATTTGGCGTCGGCTGGTTTTGCCGGCGAACTGGAATCTCGAGCAGTTACATCTTGCCATTCAGGCGGCTTTCAATTGGTGGAATTACCACCTTCACGAGTTCCGGATTGGAGGATTGCGCTACGGCGATGTTGAGTTGTTGACCGAAGATACCTTTGACGACGACCCTTGTGTTTTCGATTTCCGTGACGTTCATCTTCGCGACTTCGAACAGGGTGCCCTCTTCCGTTATCTCTATGACTTCGGCGATAGCTGGCGCCACACGATCGTAGTCGAGGAATTCGGGGCCTTCGATGTCACACCCAAGCACGGGAGTTGCATCGATGGGGCGCGTGCCAGGCCGCCCGAAGATGTGGGTGGCGTGCCCGGATACGAGCGTTTTCTGGAAATCATGTCGGACAAAGCGGACCCCGAACATGCCGATACCAAACGGTGGTGTGACGGGCATTTCGATCCGGAATGGTTTGATCTCGCCGTGGCCGACAAGGATGTACGCAACGCCCTGCGCCCAAACGTGAAGCGTCGGCTGCATCAACCCAAGCCCAAGCGCGACTGACCGACGCCGGTAAAAATCATGCCAAAAGGCGGCGAGATGCAGATTATTTAGCCGCTATCCTTCAGATTTTGCTATGATTTCCATCCGAACCGGTGGAGTGAACATGACATATATCGTGGGGATTGATCGGTGTCAGGCAACGTTGCTGCCAGCGACGATCGATGACTATGTCGAGGTGGATTCCCCGATACGAGTCATCGACGCATTCGTTGAGAACCTTGATGTTTCCGCCCTCGGCTTCCAACGGGCAACTCCTGCACCGACAGGTCGACCATGCTACGATCCGAGCGACCTGCTCAAGCTCTATATCTATGCGTATCTGAACGAAGTTCGCTCTTCCCGCAGTATCGAGCGTGAATGCAAACGAAACGTTGAAGCTATGTGGCTGGTTGGCAAGTTGGTTCCTGATCACAAGACGATTGCCGACTTCCGCCGTGTCAATGGCGCTGCAATCATCGCAACTTGCCGGGCGTTCGTTCTATTCTGCCGTGAGCAAGGGCTTTTACTGCTCGTCTTGTCGCGATCGACGGTTCGAAGGTGCGCGCGGCGGCAAGTTCGCTGCGTGTGCTCGACAAGGCACGCATTGGCGAAGAGCAGGAGAAACTCGACAAACAGATCTCCGGTTATCTCAACCGCCTTGACGGCGAGGACAGCAAGGACATCATTGATGCTGGAGGCGTCGTAGGAAATGCCTTGCATATTCTAAAGGAGCGACGCGCCAAACTGCAGCGGTTATCGGAACAACTGGATCAGGATGACCGACGCCTTGTGGTACAGGGAGAGCCGGAAGCGCGCCCAATGGGCTTCGGTCGTGGTGGCAAACCTCCGTCATACAATGTGCAGATCGCGGTGCATGCCAATACGGGGATCGTATTGCATCACGCCGTCATTGATGAGGTCAACGATCAGCGGATGCTGCATCCCATGGCGAAGGCCGCAAATTTGCTGGAGTTGAAGGAGCTGACCGTGGTCGCCGATACCGGGTACTCCAACGGCAACGCGGCTGCTGCCTGCGAGGATGACGGCATCATCGCTTGCGTTCCGGTGAAGCGTTCAGTCAACAATCGAGGTGACGGCAATCAATTCGATCGTTCCAGCTTTATTTACGATGCTGGGCGCGATGAATTCACCTGCCCCGCAGGTCGAATCCTACGCCGAAAGGGCCCTGTGAACCGCAGCGGCTATACTTATGTCTCCCGGGATTGCACGGATTGTGAGCTGAAGTCGAAATGTACGCAGTCAGAACGGCGCTGGGTTAGCAGGCATCAGCATGAAGATGCTCTTGAGCGGATGGCGGAGCGCGTCAACCTGATGCGCTGCATCAATCTGCAGGCGCGACGGTGTGAGCCGGACGCACCTGCACGGCTGCGTCTCACCCTTAGAGACGCTTGCGTTTTGACACAGCCTGTCAAGCGCCGCCGTCGAACTTCACTCCCCTGGGGGGATGGACGCATTCACTTCGGAGCAATATGGATAGGGATATAGTCCGCTGTAACGCTCACATTTCACCGCGTCGCTAAGTTAGGTGACGAAGACGTTCGATATCAGGAGAGCCGGTCATGACCGACAACAAGCCAGACGTCACCAAGGATTGGCAGGCGACGCAGGGTCAGAAGTCTTCCGCCACGCGCCTTCGCCTTTTCGCCGCGCTCGCGTGGCTCATCGCCATAGGCGGCGAGATCTACGGGATTATTCTTTTTCGCCAGAACAAGTTCGACCACGGAAACCTGCCACTGCTGATCGGCATTCTGATCGGGATCGCGATTTTCGCAATCGCCGGCAACTTGCTATGGAAGGCTGCCAATCGGCACGATCCGGCTCGCGCATCCGACACAGGAAGGTTCTTCTTCCAAAACCAGCTCGGCGCGATCATCACGCTGATCGCTTTCCTCCCGCTGATCTTCCTGATTTTCACCGACAAGAACATGGATCCGCAGACCAAGAAGGTTGCCGGCGGCGTCGGCGCTGCGCTGGCCGTGCTCGCCACGGTAATGGGGGTCAGCTTCAAACCCCCGTCGGTCGAGCAGTACACCCAGGACATGAACGCGTGCGCGACCCAGATCAAATCGGGGCAGCCCACTACCGCCTGTTCACCCGACGTCGCCGCCCAGGCGCAGCAGATCGCCACGGATACCGAAACGGTGGCGGCAGCAACAAAGGACGCGAGTCACCCCGACGGTCTGGATGTCGTCTACTGGATCGCGCCGGAAAACGGCGCCGCAAAGTCTGCGGAGCCGCATGTTTTCCATCTCTGTGCAGCCGTCAGTCCGCTGAAGGACAAGACCGTGAATAGCGGCTCTGTGACGGAGGCTTACGCGCAGAACGCCATCCGCATCACGAAGCAGATCGATATGGAACAGAAGCAATGCGGGATCACCGGCGCAACCAGCGCCAATTGAACCCGCCCGCGCCCGTCTATCGCACCCGCTGCAGTTGCGGCCCCGCCCGGAGGGCGAGACCGCCTGCCATCAGATCTCCATTGCCTCGGCCAATGTCAGTGCATCGTCCACACCGACGCTGGCACTCATAGGTCACCTGCCTGTCTAGGCGGTCTCGGGTCTACTGCACCCGGTTCGGGCACAGCGCCTTGAACTGGCCCAGAGCGACATCGTAGCCCGACGCGCTCGAGCCGTCCAACGGCTCCTTGCTGTCAAGCTCGACCAACAGGTATTCCGTGCTCATCCCGGTCGGATCATAGTCTGCATTCGGTCCCAAGAACTGGTAACCCTGCCCGTAGAGTGTCATGAAGTTGCCCGTTCTGCAGTTCGCCGAAATCTCCGGCAACAGCTGCACTTTCAGCTCGTCAGCGATGCACTTCGGCGTTACCTTCTGGACATACTCCCGGCAAAAGGCCGTGGCATTCTCCTTCGTGTGCTTCGTGACGATTTTTGCGTGAGTCGTGCCGATGTTCGACTTCTTGACCACCGTCACCTCCATGCCGGCGCGTGATCCATAGTAAAGTGTTTCCGCCTTTGCGGCAGCGCTCATGGCGAGCAGTACTCCGATCGTCGTAGCAATGCGCATGTGTCCTCCTGTCCAATTCCCCATCGGGGCTTCATAGCACTCCCCATCCGCCCTTCCTTTCCTTCTCTCACGAGGATACCTGTGTCGGATACCAATTGGATATCGTTAAGCCCACCCGTCCGGCCTGGCGGTGATCGGAGTTAAAGGTCCAGCTGGTCCCCTTCCTTACCCACGTCTGCCACGGGCCGGGATTACTGGGATTCTGGTGGCGTCACCCGTGGTCCGTCTGCGCAGCACGGCCGGAAATCTACCGGGGCTAGGCGTCGAAGTCTGTCCCCCGAAATTGGCGGCCGCGTCCTGCAGGGGGATCGCGTCCGGATCATGTGCACCCTGCCCGAGCTTGGTAGACCTCAGTCGACCTCATCGTGACCGACCCGCCGCTTCAGGTCCAAGTCCAACGGCTATCGGGCAAGTTCCGTGATAAGTCTCTGGATGAACCGCTCTCCGGCTGCCAGTTGCTCAGCCTCGATATACTCGTCGACCTGATGGGCGTGCGCGATGTCGCCCGGTCCAACAACGACCGTCGACCAGCCTGCATTCTGGAAAATGCCGCCTTCCGTCGCATAGGCAACGACCGCCGTATCGTTTGCATCCGTAAGCGCCAGCGCCAGTGCCTCCGCATCGCCGTCCAATTCCGGCCCAAGGCCAGGGACGGATGAGAGATCCTCGATCTCGATGCCTGAATTCGGGGCAATGGCTTTCATCGCAGGCTCGATTTCAGTGCGCGCATAATGCTCGAACCTGTCGCGGAAATCCTGCCCGTTCTCCTGCGGAACCGCGCGGATATCGGTGATGAAGCTGCAGGATTCAGCCACGATATTGCCCGCCACGCCGCCATTGATCACCCCGCAATGCAGGGTCGTATAGGGCGGTTCGAAGGCACCCGGCGCGGGACGGCGGCTGTTGTCTACCATCGTGTCGTCCAGCCAGGTCACAAGCCGGGCCGCGACCATGACTGCGCTTACGCCGGTGTCGATCCGGCTGGAATGGACCGCGTGCCCGCGCACACGGGTGTTGAATGCGACTATCCCCTTGTGCCCATTGACCACGCGCATGCGCGTCGGCTCGCCGACGAAGACCGCGCGAGGCGTAGCGATCGTCTCGGCCATCCTTTCGACCATCGAAGGGGCGCCCTTGCATCCGACTTCTTCATCATAGGAAAGAGCAATGTGGATCGGCGCCTTGAGACTTGCCGCGAGCATGTCCGGCACTGCCGCGAGCGCAAGCGCATCAAAACCCTTCATGTCACACGTGCCCCGGCCGTAGAGCCGGCCGTTGCGTTCGGTCAGCGACCACGGGCTGTTCGTCCAGCCTGCTTCAAGCGCCGGCACCACGTCGGTATGCCCGGACAGCACCACCCCGCCAGGCACCATCGGGCCGATCGTCGCAAAAAGGTTGGCCTTCGAGCCATCCTCGTTAAAGATCAGCGTCGAGGACACGCCATGCTCGGCGAGATAGGTTTTGACGAACTCGATCAGTTCGAGGTTGCTGTCCGACGAAACGGTAGGGAAGGCGACGAGGCGCTCCAGCATCTCCTTCGGTATCATTCGGTTGGGTGAAGGCATGAGAACCCTTTCAGGCAATCTTTCGGTCGCAAACAGCTTGGGGAAACGATCCCCCTGTGCGGGGTACCGGATGCGGCAGGAACATCAATCGAAGGCTCAGCAGTCGATGACGAGATCGCCGCGCGGGATGGCCTGGCAAAGCATTACCTGGCCGCGCGCCAGAAGCGGCTCTTCGCCGGTGGGATAGTCCGCGCTGCCGCTGACGACGCGCTGCACACAGGACTGGCATTCGCCGTTTCGGCAGGAGAACTGGACGTCAATGTCGTTCGCCAAGGCGAGATCGAGCAAGGAACCGCTTTCGGGTTTCCACGTCAAACTCTTGCCCGAACGTGCAAACTCCACCATGCAGGGTGTGCGGTTGGCCGCCCCACCGGTCAAGGCTCCTGCCAGACCGCCGCTTCGCGGCTCGAATGCCTCGATCCTGATGCTTTCGGGCGCAGCGCCAAGATAGATCAGGCCTTGCCTGAGCGACGACATGAATTCGTCCGGGCCACAGATGTAGAAATCGGCATCGGCAACCGGCACCAGCGATGCCAGTGTCTGGGCATCAATGCGCCCAAAATGATCGCAGGCGTCGTCGCTTTCAGGCCGGGAATAGGCCGTGAACAGCCTGACGTTGGTGCTAGCATCTCTCGCAATGCGCAACGCCTCTTCCCCAAACAAATGATGTCTCGCGTTGCGAGCTGCGTGAACGAGCCAGACATCGCGCCCGGCAGGCTCGCGTCCCAGTTCCTCCAATATAGGCAGAAGCGGCGTGATGCCGACGCCTGCACTGACAAGCACCACCGGACGCAGCGGCGCACTGTCGAGCACGAACTGTCCACCTGGCGCACCGAGGAACACCTCATCTCCGATATCGACCGCATCGTGCAACAGATCAGACACGCCACCGCCGCCGATCCGACGCACTGAGATGCGCAGCGACTGCGCGTCCGGAGTGCCGGAAACGGAATAGCAACGCCGCCGCTGAGGCTGATGCTCGTCCTTGGGCAGGGACACGGTCACATACTGCCCGGGCGCAACCGCTCCGATCGGCGCATCGTCGCGAGGCTTCAGCACGAAGGACATCACGTCAGGACTTTCCCGCGTTCGTGCAGCGCAGGTGAAGCTGCGCCGACCGCTCCAAGCAACCGGGCGAGAATCCGTCCATATCCGCGAGCGTGCAAAGGCAGCGGAGCAGTGGAAGTAAATCTCTTCGGGATGCACGCTCAACCGGCGTTGCCCGTCCGGCTGCGAGCTCACCTCGCGATAGGCACCGTTGAGGCGTATGTTGTCGGATCGGCCCGGTTCGGCAGCCAGCAGCGCGAATGTGGCGGAATGCGGCGTGGCGGACGCTGCCGAACCTTCGTGGCTGACATCGAGTAGGAGGGACTGCCTGTTCGTGTCGGGATCGAGCCGAAGCGGCGTTCCACCCACCAGGTCCATCAGGATCTCGCCCGTATCGCTTTCATGCGCGAAGACGATGAACCGCGCATCGTCGATAAATCCCATGAAGCCGGGGCCGGCGGTGTTGTAGACCTTGGTCTGCACCAGTGGGCTCGGCGTCCCGTAAAAGTCTCGCAGGCCGGATTCTGCAAGACGGCTTTCAGCGGCAGCATCATAGAGAACCGGCTTGCGCCCGCCCTCAGCCTGCCATCGGCCGTCCCTGGCGTAGATATCCAGGACGTCCAGCGGAGGCTTCCTGTCGGTCGGATCGATCCAGAAGCCGCTCCTGGCGAAGGCCTTGCTTGGCACGAACTCCATCCGGGTCGGCGTCAGCACAATGACACTGAGCGGACGGTTCTCGTCGGCGGGAAAGGCAGCGATGTCTTCCTCGCTTCGCGACACCGTCGCTCGTGCGGCAACCCGCAGATACTCCTCAGAACGCCGGTTGAGAAGGACCAGTGCCACATCGGGATTACTCAGCACATTGCCGATCGTGTCGAGTCGGCGGTTGCCAACATAATCCGGGAGCAGCAGACTGCCATCCGCGCGCAGCCGGACCACCGATGGCTGCCCACCCCGCGGTGAGACATCCATCGCGCCCTCGGCATTGCGGGAAGCAATGAACAGCAGCGTAGACTTCTCGATGAAGGAACAGATGTGGTCATCCATGGTCGTCAGTCCTAGACGGCAGCGCCGGTCATTTCGCGTGATGCAAAGAAGTCCCTTCCTGGGACGGCTTGGAGCAGTCGGCGGGTATAGTCGGCGCGCGGGGCGTCGAAGAGTGTTGCTGCTGGTGCTTCTTCGACGATGCGGCCGTGCTGCATCACCACGATGCGGTCGGCGATCTCGCGGGCGACGCGCAGGTCGTGGGTGATGAAGAGCATGCTGAGCCCCATCTCCGCCTTGAGATCCGCCAGAAGCTGCAGCACCTGTGCCTGCACCGAGACATCGAGCGCCGAAACAGCCTCGTCCGCGATGAGGCAGACGGGATCAAGCGCCAAGGCCCGTGCAATGCAGATGCGCTGCCGCTGCCCGCCGGAGAATTCGTGCGGGAACCGGTCGAGCGCGCGAGCGCCAAGGCCCACCCGTTCCAGCCAGCGCCGGGCGATGGCCTCGGCATCGCTGCGAGAGGTGCCGAAGGCCATCGGTCCCCGGACGATGCTCTCGCCGATCTTCAGGCGGGGGTCGAGCGAGGCGTAGGGATCCTGGAACACGATCTGCGTGCGGCGGCGGAACTGCCGCAGCGCCTCACGGCCCATGGCGTTGACCGGGGCACCGTCGAACAGGATCTCGCCACCGTCCGGTTCGATCAGGCGCAGCACCATGCGCGCCAGCGTCGACTTGCCCGAACCGCTTTCGCCCACCACGGCAAGCGTGTCGCCCCGGTTCAGGACAAGGTTGACCCCCTCGGCTGCAACCACCCGGCGCGGGGTGGCAAAAAAGCTCTGCTTGGTTGTGAACACCTTTTGCAGGTCCTTGATCTCCAGCAGCGGTGCTTCGCGGCTTTCGGCCTTGTGTATCGCCCCCCGTCCCGGCACGGCATCCAACAGCTCGCGCGTATAGTCTTCGCGCGGTGCGCTCAGGACCTCGGCTGACGGGCCTTCCTCGACCACCCGGCCATGACGCAGCACGATGACGCGGTCGGCAATGTCGGCGACCACGCCGATGTCGTGGGTGATGAACAGCACCCCCATGCCGCGCTTTTCCTGCAGGCTGCGGATCAGGTCGAGGATCTGGCGCTGCGTCGTCACGTCGAGCGCGGTCGTCGGCTCATCCGCGATCAGCAGCCGCGGGTTGTTGGCGAGCGCCATGGCGATCATCACGCGCTGGCGCTGGCCGCCCGAAAGCTGGAACGGATAGGCAGAAGCCAGTGCCGTGGGGTCGGGCAGGCCGACCTGGCCGAACAGCTCCTGTACCCGGGCCTCGATGATCGCCGCATTGGCTGCCGGATCGTGTGTGCGGATTGCCTCGGCTACCTGCGCGCCCGCCCGCGCCAGCGGGTTCAAGGCAGTCAGCGGCTCCTGGAAGATCATCGCGATCTCGCCACCGCGCAGTGCGCGCATCTCGCGCGGCGAAAGTTGCAGCAGGTCACGCCCACCGAAGCGGATCGCCCCATTGAGCGCCTTCACCTTGTTCGGCAACAGCCCGAGGATCGCATGGGCGGTCATCGACTTGCCCGACCCGCTTTCGCCGACAAGGCAGACGATCTCGTTGGGATTGACGGTCAGGCTGATCCCGTCCACGGCATGGGCGCGGTCGGCACCGTCCGGCAGGCTGAGAAAGAGGTTTTCGATGGCAAGCAAGGGTTCGGTCATGCCCGGGATATCCTCGGGTTGAGCGCATCGTTCAGCGCTTCGCCGACAAGGTTGATGGCGACAACCGTCAGCAGGATGGCAATGCCGGGGAAGACGCTCATCCACCAGGCCTGGCGGATGACGGTGCGTCCCGCCCCGATCATATAGCCCCAGCTCATGAAGTTCGGATCGCCAAGCCCCATGAACGATAGCCCAGCCTCGATCAGGATTGCCGCTGCGACCGTCAGCGAGCCGGCGACGATGATCGGCGAGATGGCGTTCGGCAGCACATGGCGCACGACGACCGAGAGAGTGGATTGGCCCTGGCAGCGCGCCGCCTGGACGAACTCGCGCTGCGCCACGGTACGCACCTGCGCCCGCGTCAGCCGCGACAGCGGTGGCCAGCTCACCAGCCCGATCGCCAGGATGATGGTGCCGATCGACGGCGTCAGGATTGCGACCAGAAGGATCGCAAGCACGAAGCTCGGGATGGTCTGGAAGATCTCGGTGAAGCGCACGATGACGGCATCGACCGCACCGCCGGCATAGCCCGAGATGCAGCCGAGAAGCACGCCGATGCAAAGTGCCGTCAGCGTCGAAGCCAGTCCGATCAGGATCGAGACCCGCGCGCCATGAACGATCCCGGACGCGATATCGCGGCCGAGCGTATCGGCACCGAGAAGCATGCCGTTCTCGCCCGGGCGGCTGAAGGGTATGCCTGACATTTCCCACGGCGAGGCGGGGTACACCAGAGGGGCAACGACCGCCATCAGGCAGACGAGGCCCAGAAGCACCAGCCCGACGATACCCGCCGGGCGCCGCAGAAAGGTGCGGATGATATCCTGCATGTCGTCTCTCCGCTCTAATGTGCGCCGATGCGCGGGTCGATCAGCCGGTGCAGGAGATCGGTCAGCAGATTGACTGCGATCACCATGACCGACATCACCAGGAACAGACCGAGCAGCACCGGGTAATCCCGTGCCGTGACCGCATCGAAGGTCAACCGGCCAAGGCCCGGCCATGAAAACACCGTCTCGACCACCACGGCGCCGCCGATCAGTGCGCCGGCCTGAAGGCCGGCAAAAGTCACCACCGGCACGGCGGCGTTGCGCAGCATGTGGCCGCGCAATATCCGCCCCTCGGTCAGGCCTTTTGCCCGGGCCGTGCGGACGTGATCCTCATGCGATATCTCGATCAGCGAGGACCGCATGAGCCGTGTGTAGACGGCCATATAGATCGCCGAGAGCGTCACCGCCGGCAGGATCAGATGCCGCGCCACATCCATCGCATAGTCGAAGCTGCTGTAACTGGCGGCCCTTATGTTCGTATAGCCGAAGGCTGGCAGCCACTCGAGCTGGACCGAAAAGATCAGAACCAGCATCAGCCCCAGCCAGAACACCGGCGTGGCGTAGAGCAGCAGCGACACCAGCGAAATCGCTAAATCCGACCATTTGCCGTGCCGGAGCCCGGCAAATGCGCCGAAGAACACACCGCCGATCAGCGACAGGAAGAACGCAGTCAGCGTCAAAAGCAGCGTCGGCCCTAGCCGGTCGAGGATCAGATCGCTCACCGCCCGGCGTTGCCGGTAGGAGTATCCGAGATCGAGTTGCACCACCTTGGAGAGATAAGTGCCGAGCTGCACGAAATAGGGCTGGTCGAGCCCGTACTCGGCACGAACCTGCTCAAGGAACTTCGCATCCGTATCGCCCGACTGGCCGGCAATCACCAAGGCAGGGTCGCCAGGCGCCGAATGGACGAGCACGAAATTGATTGTCGCAATGACGAGGATCGCAGACGCGATCCCAAAAAGCTTGGCAAAGAGACGGGAGACTATCGACATCAGACGAATTGCGTCCTTCGCATTTGCTGCTCGCCCTGCTGCGTGAACCCCAGCAGCTGATCGAGAACACCAAGGAACAATCCAGCCCCTACCGGGATCAGTTCGTCGGGAAAATCATAGTCGGGATTGTGAACCATCGGCCGATCCATCCCGGCACCGATGAACAGAAGCGCCGACTTCGAGCAAGATCCGAAAAGCCCAAAATCCTCTGCACCCCGTATCGGCACATAGTCCGTGACGCGTAAGAGGTTCATGCGCGTTGCAGCGTTGTCGAAGACTGCCGCAGCCTCGGGGTCATTCACGCAGGCCCGGAAGAAGTTGTGTATCGAGTGCGCGAGCGTGAGACGCTCTTCGGCGGCGACCGTACGCACCATCTCCAGCACATCCTCGACCAGCGCCGGCATCCCGTCGCTTTCGGGCCTGCGAAGGGTCATGCAGATTTCGGCCGAACCTGGGGTGATACCGAAAACAGGCTTTCCCATCTGGACGCTCGTCAGTGTCACCCGGCGGAAGCCCTGCGCGACGACATCACCCGCCTCGAAAGTCTTCAATGCCGCGATAATGCGGGCGACCGCTGTCGCTGGCGAGATGCCGGTTTCAGGCATCGAGGCGTGCGCAGTCTTGCCGACAAGCTCGATGCGCAGGCCCATCGATGCGCAGGTGATCTGGCCCGCGGCGACCGCAACATGGGCGAGCGGCAGGCCGGGCATGTTGTGGATCGCGAAGGCGTGGTCCGGCGTGATCGCGGCGAATTTCGGATCGGCAAGGACGGCCTCGGCCCCATGGGCCGTCTCTTCGGCAGGTTGGAAGAGCAGGACGGCCCTGCCCCGCGCGGGCCTGTGCCTGGCAAGGTGCCGAGCGACAGCGGCCATCATCGTCATGTGTCCGTCATGGCCGCACATATGTGCCTTGCCGTCGTTGCGGGAGCGATAGGGAAGATCCGAAATCTCGTGGATCTGAAGCGCGTCCAACTCGCAGCGCAGCAGGACGGTCGGTCCCGCCTCGGCAGCCTCGTAGACGAGCGCGACACCATGACCGCCGAGCTCCGTGACGACTTTGTCGGGCTTGGTGTCGGCCAGGAAGGAGACTACCTCGCGGGCGGTCTCGATCTCTTGGCCCGAAATTTCCGGAAACTGGTGCAACTTGTGTCGCCACGCTTGCAGAACAGCAATTTCCGCGTCGTCGAAGTATTGGGTCATGTTGGCTAAGAGCTTCCTCTGTCGCGGCCGCTAGCCGCGTTGGACGGATGAAGTGCGGGACCAAGTCCGCTGTGAAGCGATGCGCCGGCACCGTCAAGGCGTCGGCGCATCTCCAGGGCAATCAGGCTGCGAAGTGAGTCGTGCCGAAGTTGGCGTTGACCCCCGTAGACGAGGTCACGACCTCCTTGAGCCGGTTGTCGTAGATCGTCGGATACTTCTGCTCGCACAGCCAGAGGACGGGCATCTCCTCGACGAGCAGCTGCTGGACTTCCGTGTAGTAGGCCTGACGTTTTTTCTCGTCGAGCTCCACGGCCGCCGCCTCGAATAGCTCATCCACCTTCGGGTTCGAATATCCGGAAGTGTTGGAGAACATGACGCCCTTTCGGATGTTGGAAGAGATGTAGGTGCGTGCCACGCCAAGCGCGGGATCGCCGTTCTGGTAGAGCTGGTTGCCGCTGATATCGAAATCGCCATTGCTGACGCTGGCGACCCAGCCGGCGAGATCGTTGCTCTGCAGCTCGACATTGATTCCAGCCGCGCCGAAGGCTTGGCGGACATATTCGCCGATCCGCGTCCAGACCTCGCCTGCCGGCACCGTCGTGAACTTCAGGGCGACGCGCACGCCGGCAGCGTCGGGCTTCAGGCCCATCTCGTCGAGCAGCGCGACCGCCTTCTCGACGGAATGCTCATAAACCTTCACATCCGAATCGTAGAAGCGCATCGAAGACGAGATCGGACCGGTAGCCGCGTTGGCAAGGCCGAACAGGATGCGGTCGCGCACGAATTCGCGGTCGATCAGATGCATCAGTGCCTGGCGGAATCGCTTGTCGTCCAACGGCGGACGGCGGCAGTTCAGCTCGATCCACACCATGGGCGAGAAGTACTCGTAACCGTCGGTCGTCATCTCGAGATGTGGCAATGCAGACAGACGCTCGGCGTCGAAGGGCTCGATATCCTGCCACTGCGCAAGCTGCGTCTCGCCCTGCTCGAGTGAGACAGCGCGCGAGGCCGCGTCCGGAATGACGCGATAGTAGATCTCCTTCAGCTTCGGCTGGTCCGGCCGGTAGTAGTCATCAACCGCCGTGAGGTGGATGTGCGAACCCTTGACCCATTCATTAAGGCGGAACGGCCCGGTGCCGATCGGCGGCTGTTCCGCGCCATCCTTGCGATAATCCTTCCCTTCCAGGAGATGGCGCGGCACCATCGGCGCGGAAGCCGTCTCGAAGGCCATGATGAAAGCCGGGAAAGGCTGCTTCAGCTTGAAGACGACCGTGAAGTCGTCAGGCGCCTCAATGCTTTCGCAACGGTCGAAAACAGCCTTTGCGCGGGGATGCGTTTCCGGCAGGAGCGACTTGCAGGAGAAGATGACGTCCGCTGACGTGAAGGGCTGGCCGTCGTGCCATTTCGCGTTCTGAACCAGTTTGAACGTGTAGGTAAGGCCGTCCTCGGAAATGTCCCACGTGTCGGCGAGCAGCGGCTGTGGCGTGAGATCCTTGGCATAGGAAAGCAACCCCTCGTAGAGCTTGCCGCCCACGACGCCGGTCGGCGTCTGCTGGTTGATCCCCAGGTTCAGGATCGGTGGCTCGGGCTGGATGATCGCCGTCAGCGTCTCACCCGCCTCCTGGCTCAAGGCCTGCCCCGCAAAAGCCGTCGAGCCAAGGGTGGCAGCCAGCATCATGTTGAATTCCCGCCGATTCATTTCATCTCTCTCCTTTTTCAATCAAAACGCTGCCGAGATACGGTGCGCTGCGGTTCCCCGACCGCTTATTTCTTCGTGACCAGTGAGCAGGTGGACTTTTCAAGCGCCTGGAACGCGTGTGCTGCATCGACTTTCGAAATCAGCCTGTAGTAGTCCCAGGGCCCCTTTGACTCTTCAGGCTTCTTGACCTCGAACAGGTACATGTCGTGCACCATCCTGCCATCTTCCCGGATAGTGCCCTTGTAGAAGATGTCCTCGATGGGCAGTTCCCGCATCTTGGCCATCACGGCCTCGGTTTCATCAGTGCCGGCGGCCTCGACGGCCTCGAGGTAGTGCAAAACCGAGGAGTAGGTGCCGGTTTGAAGCATGTTCGGCATGGCCCCCACCTTGTCGAAAAACCGCTTCGACCATTCGCGCGTTGCGTCGTTCATGTCCCAGTACGACGCCTCGGTAACGGTGAGGCCCTGCGCCTCGGATAGGCCGAGGCCATGCACGTCATTGATGAAGCCGGCCAAAGTCGCGAGCTTTTGACCGCTTTGGGTCAGGCCGAATTGAGCTGCCTGTTTGATCGAGTTGATCGTGTCGGCGCCCGCATTCGCAAGCGCCACCACCTTGGCGCCTGAGCTTTGAGCGGTGAGCAAGGCGGAAGCAAAGTCGGTCGTACCAACGGGAAGACGTGTGCTGCCCAGAACCTGGCCACCCTGCCCCGTTACGACATCGCCGGTGTCCTTTTCCAGACTGTGGCCGAAGGCGTAGTCGGCGGTGACGAAGTACCAACTGTCAAATCCTTCGGCCACCAGCGCTTGGCCGGTGCTGTGGGCGATGGCGTAGGTGTCGTAGGCCCAATGAACGACATATGGACCGCAAACATCATTGGTGATGCGCATCGATCCTGGCGAGCTCAGCGTGATGATCTTGTTTTTCTGCTTGGCGACTTCGAGGACCGCCAGCGCTGGGGACGAAGAAGCTACGTCGAGAATGGCATCCACCTTGTCCTCGTCGAACCACTTGCGTGCGGCCGAGGCTGCAATGTCGGGCTTGTTCTGATGGTCGGCAAATACCACTTCCACGGGCTTGCCGAGGACTTTGCCGCCGAACTCTTCGACAGCCATCTGGGCTGCGGTGACTGCGCCCTTTCCCGTGATATCGGCATAGACACCGGACATATCCTCGATGAGCCCTATGCGGACGGCATCGTCGCTGAGCTTGGCCTCCTGAGTCATCGCGATCGTCGGCAGTAAGGTAGATGCCGCCACAGTCAGGGTTACGAAGCAGATGCCTGCTATCCTCCTAGAGTTGTTCATTCACGTCCTCCCTCTTTAATTATCTGCACCAACATGAATACGACTCGCCGATGCGGTATTTCCAACACCTTAGGGAATGCGTGATGTGGCGTTCAATGTCTCGGAATCACACCCGCCGAGACCTAAAGTGTCTGTCGTTGACAAGTCATCTCGCAACGATGCGTCATTGGATCGCCGGCGGTGAACTGCTCAACGGCTCGGCAGACGCGCAAGGAGCTCGCCGATCAAGCCGCGACGAAACAACAGGACACATACGACGAACATCGCGCCCAGGACGACGGTCACAGGCAGATCGGTGCCGGCCAGATAGCTCTCCAGCGTCACGACAAGCGCAGCACCCACGACAGGCCCCAGCAGCGTACCAAGGCCACCCAGGAGTGTCATCAGCACGACTTCGCCGGACATCTGCCACGCCACGTCAGTGAGGGACGCAAGTTGGAAAACCAGTGACTTGGTTGCCCCCGCCACACCGGCAAGCGTTGCTGACAGGACAAAGGCGAGAAGCTTGTAGCGCTCGACACGATAACCCAGAGAGATAGCACGGCTCTCGTTCTCGCGGATTGCCTTCAGAACCTCACCGAAGGGAGAGTTGACTGTCCGCCAGATCAGAAGGAACCCAAGCACGAAGATCAGCAGCACGAAATAGTACATGGCAAGTTGATCATTGAGATCGATGACGCCGAGCAATTTGCCTCGTGGTACCCCTTGGATACCGTCCTCGCCATGGGTGAAGGGCATTTGAATGGCCAGGAAATAGACCATCTGGCTCAGCGCCAAAGTGATCATGGCGAAGTAGATGCCCTGTCGACGGATTGCGAGGGCGCCGAAACAGAACCCGAGCACGCAGGCAAATGCTGCCCCCATTGCGATGCTCATCAACGGTCCCAGACCCCAGACGCTGGCGGCATGAGCAGTGACATAGGCCGCGCCGCCGAAAAAGGCGGCGTGGCCAAATGAAAGCAAGCCGGCATAGCCAATCAACAAATTGAAGGCGCAGGCAAAGAGCGCGAAGCATAGTATCTTCATCAGGAAAATCGGGTAAAGCACAAATGGCGCGGCGGCGGCAACCAAGAGCGCGGCCACTATCAGCAATGCTCGCTTCCATTCACTGATACGGAGGGGGCGGGCAGTAATGACCCCGTGGGTTCCGCTTGCCGCCTGATGATCGCGACCGAAGAGACCAGCGGGCTTGACGAGGAGAACGACCGCCATCGCGACGAAAACCACAATGCTGGCAGCCGGCGGATAGAAGACCTTTGTCAGTCCCTCGAGGAGGCCGAGCGACAGGCCCGAAACGATCGCGCCCATTATGGAGCCCATGCCGCCAATGACCACCACGGCGAAGACGACGATGATCAGGTTTGACCCCATGAGCGGGCTGACCTGATAGAGGGGTGCAGCAAGGACACCGGCAAAGCCAGCCAGCCCCACACCAAAGGCGCAGGTCAACGAGATCAGAACCGGGACGTTGATGCCGAATGCCTGCACAAGCCGCGGATTTTCCGTCGCGGCGCGCAGATATGCGCCAAGCTTTGTGCGTTCGATTGCAAACCAGGTGCCGACACAGATGAAAAGTGCGGCTGCAATAACCCAGGCCCGGTAATCCGGCAAAAACATGAAACCGAGATTGCGCCCGCCCTTCAGCGCCTCGGGAATCGGATATGGCTGCCCCGAGACACCGAAGAACTGGCGGAACACGCCTTCCAGAACGAGCGCGAGACCGAAGGTCAAGAGCAGGCCGTAGAGAGGATCGGATTTATAGATCGGCCGCAGGAGAAAGCACTCCATCACGAGGCCGACCAAGGCAACGATTGCCGGGGCCAGGATGAGCACCGGCCAATAGCCTATGCCAAGATATACCAACAGCAGCCACGCCACGAACGCACCGACCATATAAAATGCGCCATGGGCCATGTTCACGACATTGAGCATGCCGAAGATGACCGCGAGCCCCAGACTGAGAATGGCATAGAATGAGCCATTGATGAGTCCCAGCAGGAGTTGTCCAAAGAGGACCTGCGGCGGTATTCCGAAAACTGCGTCCATGTCGGCCCCTGTTGTTTGAGTTAGACGCCGAGATAAGACGCGAGCTTGTTCATGCTTGCGGGAAGCTGATCGTTAGGGATCATGTCGACGACACGTCCCTCCTCCATGACGACATGTCGATCCGCAATCATCGACGCGAAGCGAAAATTCTGCTCGACCAGAAGAACGGTCAGGCCACGGCTTTTCAGCTCTCGAAGCACAACGCCGATCTGTTCGACGATGGCCGGTGCGAGACCTTCGGTCGGTTCATCGAGAAGGATCAGGTCGGCCCCAGTGCGTAATATCCGGGCGATCGCCAGCATCTGTTGCTCGCCACCGGACAGACGTGTCCCTTGAGTGGTCCCGCGCTCGGCGAGATTTGGAAAGAGCTTCAATATCTCCGGAATTGTCATTCCGCCCTGCTTCACGACGGGCGGAAGCATCAGGTTCTCGTCAACCGAGAGGCTGAAGAATATGCCTCGCTCCTCGGGCACGTAGCCGATACCGCGACGGGAAATTCGATATTGCGCTTGGCCGAGGAGTTCTTCTCCGCGAAAGGCGATCGAGCCCGTATACTTGTCGATGAAGCCCATGATCGCGCGCATCGTGGTCGTCTTGCCGGCGCCATTGCGACCGAGCAGTGCTACGACCTCCCCCTCTCGGACATCAAAGGTGACGCCGTGCAACGCATGGCTTTCCCCATAGTAGGCATGAAGGTCCCGAACCTGGAGGACAGGATGCGGCAGCGAAGCTCTAGACATTTGCTGTCCCCATATAGGCTTCGCGCACCTGCGGGACGCGCGAGACCGTTTCGTAGGAACCTTCGGCCAGCACCTCTCCTCGACGCAGCACCGTGATGACATCGCAAAGCTCGGCGACGACGGAGAGGTTGTGCTCGACCATCAAAACTGTCCGATCGGCGGCGACACGCCTGATCAAGGCGGATGTACGGGCGATATCCTCGCGGCCCATTCCCGCGAGCGGCTCGTCTAGCAGCAGGACCTTCGGGTCCAGCGCCAGGGTGGTGGCGATCTCCAGCGCCCTTTTGCGGCCGTAGGGCAGCTCCGCTGCTATATGATCCGACCATTGCGTAAGGTTGACGACCTCGATCAACTCGCGGGCGCGATCATTAAGTTTGTAGAGGCTGGATTTTGGTCTCCAGAAGTGAAAGCTCGTTCCGAGCGGCCTCTGGAGCGCGACGCGCACGTTCTCCAACACGGTCATATACGGAAACACCGCCGAGATTTGAAAGGAGCGGCAGAGGCCCATTCGCGCGACATCTGCCGGTTTCAGCCCCGTAATGTCGTGACCCTCATAGATGATCTTGCCGCTCGTCGGCGGCAGGAACTTGGTCAGCAGATTGAAGACCGTGCTCTTGCCCGCACCATTCGGGCCGATCAAGGCATGTATCGTGCCGCGCCTTATCCGAAGGTCGACGTCCTTCACGGCGACGAAGCCCCCGAAGGTCTTTGTCAGGCGTCTCGCCTGCAGAACAACGTCGTGATCAATCATGCAGCGGATCCAAACTTCTGGTTACTCGGCGACCACGTCTCGCGCCGTAACCCACACAACTCGCACTAGTGGACTGCGGCATACATGATCGATTCCTCACTGGCCGTCCGGCGGTCCATCTCCTCCACGATCTTGCCTTGTCGGGCGACGAGGATCCTGTCCGACAATGCCAGCACCTCGGGCAGATATGAGGAAATTACGACCACCGCGATGCCGTCGTCGGCAAGCTGATTGATGAAGGCGTGAATCTCCGCGATGGCACCGACGTCGACGCCGCGCGTCGGCTCATCGAAGATCACCAGCCGCGGCGTCTGCACCAGCGCCTTGGCGATCACCACCTTCTGCTGGTTGCCGCCAGACAACTCGATCACCTTGGCATTCGGATCGATTGCGCGGATGTTGAGCTGCTTGCGCCACTCCTCAGCCAGCCGCCGTGCATCGGACGGTGACACGATCTGAAAGCCGCCATAGGCCTCGCCGGCGATCTTGCCCATGTGGATGTTGTCGGCGATGCTCATCGTCTCGAAGAAGCCCTCGGCCTTGCGCTCCTCCGTGACATAGACGACGCCGTCGCGCACCGCTGGAGCCGGAATGCGGTAGCGCACCGGATTGCCGGCAAGCCGGATTTCGCCACCGTAAAAAAAATCCCGCTTGAGGACGCCCGCCACCACCTTCATGGTCTCGGTTCGCCCCGAACCGACCAGCCCGAATATGCCGGTAACCTGTCCGTCGTAGATCGAGAAGGACGTGTTGCGCACAATGCTTCCCATCGAGAGGTTCTCGACGGAAAGTACCTTGCGTCCGCGCGCTCGCGGCGGCCTGGACCGTGCGGTGGCGCCATAGATTTCGTCGGTGAGGTTGCGGCCGACCATCGCCTGGACGATCTTCGGGCGATCGAAGGTAGCAGCCTTGTCCGAAACGATCAGGTGTCCGTCGCGAAGGATCGTGATCCGGTCGGCGATCTGGAGGGCCTCCTCCAGCGCGTGCGAGATGAAGATGATCGACACGCCCTCCGCTTTCAGTTTGCGGATCAGCTTGAAGAAGTAGCTCTTTTCCTCAGGCGTCAGCGTTGCGGTAGGTTCGTCGAAGACGATGACGCGCGCTTTATGGTGCACTGCGCGTGCGATCTCGACCATCTGCTTTTGCGCAGCGCCAAGCGAGCCGACCAGCGCAGCCGGATCGACGTGAAAATTGAGCGATTGCAGGAATTGCTGGGCCGCGATGTAAATGCCGCGAAGTCGGTTCAACGGCTTCTCGTTGCCGAGATAGATATTCTGGGCGACCGTCATCGACGGCACCAGGCTGTTCTCCTGGTAGACCATCGCAATGCCCTTTCCCAGGGCTTCGGCAGGCGTCGCCAGCGTCTCTTCCCTGCCATTGATGAGAAGCGTACCCGCCGTCAGGGGATAGACGCCTGCAATGATCTTGGTGAGCGTGGATTTTCCAGCGCCGTTCTCGCCGAGGAGAGCGTGGATTTCCCCTTGCTCGAGGACAAAGTCGACCTGCGAGAAGGCCGCGATGCCCCGAAACTCCTTTGTAGCCTTGCGCAATTCGACGATCGGCGTCATGCGGCGTGCTCCGTCGGCATCGTGAGATCCAGGGGCTCTGAAAGCGCGACATGGTCGATCAAAACAACCTCGCCCTTCCCTTTTGACGTCGCAACCAATGCACCATTGACCTCGACCAGAGACGTGATGCCGTGGCGTGCTCCATCAGCCCTGCTATGCGCACTCCAGACTAGCTGCAGGTCTGCATCGAGCCGCACGACCAGACCGTAGGATCGGGTCGGCGCCCACGGTTTGTGGATACCGAGACGGATGACGCCGCCCGATTGCAACGGCTCCTTGAAGCTGTGGCCGCTGGAGAGCGCCGGCGCGATCCAGAACGCAGGGTCGATCTCGGCGATCATCTGCCGGCGGAACCTGTTCTCCCGCAGCACGAACTCCTGGAGTTGCGAGCGCACGGCAAAGAGTGCAAGCCAGTAGCCGCCCGAATAGGACTGGCAGATGCGGCCTGGATAGGCTGGCAGGCCTGCGAGCATCTCGCGGGGCTGAGATGGGGCATTCGCGTCGAGGGTCAGTAGCCGGTGCCGCCAAGCTTCCGCGACCACGATCTCGGCAGCCTCTTGTCGCAAGCAGAGCCCTGCCGGGAAATGCAGTCCCGCCGCAAGCCTGACTCCCTCGTCACTGGAAAGGTCGAGGCGAACCACGGATCCGGACCGCCCATGATGGATAAGGTCATGGCTCCATTGCGCCGCCGTGAACTCGGCCGATCCATTGGTCACGATCAGCGTATCCTCATCGAGAAACACTGCAGCGGTCGGGCATTTCAGCCCACCATCTGCAGCCCTGTCTATCAGCAAGCCGTCGTGCCTGCCGCCGATGATCTTCACGCCGACGCCGTCGAGGCCGACGACCAGTGCGCCGCCTTTCGAGACTGCAAGGCAGCTTATCGCGGCATCGTGCTCGGAATGAATGCGGCCGCTACCGTCGGCGCCTAGCTCCAGAATTCGGGATGCAGAGGAAACCAGCAGTTTGCCACCCACTGGAACTGCATTGTCGGCTCCCTCGACCACTGCCAGGCTGGCGGCTCGCTCGAGATAGTCGTTCGGCTTCAGCGCACCGTCCATGACCGGAACGGTGATGGAGAACTCACCGCGACCGCCCATGAAGCGGTCGAACGTCCTCCTGATTGCGGCGGAGACGCTCATTTGCCTTCTCCCCAGTAGAATGTCTGCGACGTCCAGTTTGGATCGGCCTCAGGCAGCTTCATTCTGCCGATACGGTCGTTGTAAAGGCCGCCCAGATAGAGATAGCCCTTGTGCTCGCGCATCGAGGTGACCATCGGATGGTTCGCCCCGCCCAAATCCCACAGGGATTCAAGCACGTCTCCTCCACCTGTGAACTTCAGCACGCAGCCGGTGTTAATGTTCGGGAAGAGCCATTCATCCCGTGCGACACGCTTGGCCATGCGCTTGCGCAGGCTCGGCATGCGCAAGGCGAGATCGAGCGCGGGCGAGCGCATGCCCACCAGTGCGACCCAGAAATTGCCGTCCGAGGCGCGGTTGATGTTGTCGGGATAGCCCGGCAGATCTGCGATCAGAACTTCGCAGGTGCCCTTGCGTGGGCCGTCGAACCAGTAGCGGTTGATCCGGCAGCCCCAAGTCTCGGCGAAGAGTAGAGACTGACCGTCCCCGGCCATGCAGACGCCGTTGGGAAACTGCAGATTGCGCAGGACAGTGCGGGTCGAGCGATCTCGCGGATCGTAGCAGATCAGACGGCCATTGCCGCGGCTTTCGAGCGCATCATAGGCCCAGTCGTGCATGTCGTAGCGGATCGTCGCCTCGGAGAAGAAGATGCGTCCGTCCGGCGCGATGTCGAGATCGTCGGCAAGCTTCAGGCGCGAATCGTCGATGATCGAGAAGAATGTGCGGTCGGTCTCGTCGGTCAGTTTGCGGACCTCACGCTCCGGCGTCACCTGATAGAGGCCCATGCCACCGATGCAGACGTTGAGATTGTCGTTTTCATCGAAGGCCATGCCCAGCGGATGTCCGCCGATATGGGCAAAGATCTCCCACTTCAAATAGTCGGGCGCGAGGAAGCGCACGATGTCGCCGTGACGGTTGGGGCAATATAGATTGTCGCGGCGATCGAAGATGACGTCCTCGGGGCCTTCGATCTCGCCCTTGCCGATGAGGCTGACGCCCTTGAGACGATCGTTGAGCGCGTAGGGACTGCTGCTTCCAGCATCCGTCGCCGGCGGTGGCGGCAGCCGGAAATATGCGGGAGAGACGTAGACTTTGTTCAGGATCTTGTGCCGGTTCTTCAGCCAGCGCACGTCGATCGCCACTACGAGCAAGAGCACAAGTCCAAGGATGGTGGAACTGACGCCGCCGCTGATTCCGATGCGAACCATGCTGTCGGTCAGAATAAGGACGACGACGGCGCCGAGCACCGACTTGACGACCGATCCCCTGCCGCCGCCAAGGCTGTTGCCACCGAGCACCGCAGCAGTCAACGCGGCGATTTCCAGGCCGACGCCCGTATCGGAACCGGCGCTGCCCAGGCGCGCGGCGAAGAAGATGCCGGCAATCGACGCCAGCGTGCTCGACCAGACGTAGGTCATGAAAACGGTACGCTTGACCTTGAGGCCGGCGTTGAAGGCCGAGCGCCTGCTACCGCCAACAGCCGTTATATGCCAGCCGACGCGCGCGCGCGTCAGGATCACGTGCCAAGCAGCGATGATCACGAGAGCTACTGTGAAGGAGAAGGGCACGCCGAGGACTGTGCCTTCGCCGATGAAATACCAGAGTTCGGAATCCGGAAATCCTGCCGATATCTGCACCGCGTAGCGAAGCAGGATGATGTCGACGATCGAGCGGATGATGATCAGCGTCACCAGAGTAGTCAGGAAGGCGCGGATGCGGAGGTAACCGATGAGAAAGCCGTTCACCGCTCCACAGAAAGCGCCGACACCGAGCGTAGCTGCGACGCTCGCCCATACCGGCCAGCCGAGCAGGTTCATGCAGATCAGGGCGGTGATGTTGGCGAGGGCGAAGACGCTGCCGAGTGACAGGTCGAGCCCCCCGGCCAGGAGCACGATGCCCATCGCCACGACGATCAGCATGAACTCGGCCAGTTGGCGCGACGTCTCGGTCAGGCTGGACACGGTGAAGAAGCCGATGTCGTGCCAGAGGAAGGCGCCGATCACCACGATGGTGGCAAAGACCGGAACGATGTTGTCGCTCCAACGCTTGGTGAGAACCTCGCCGAGGAGTTTCTCCGGGAAATATCGGAAATAGAGACGCTCGATCGCTTCCATGGATGATCCTGCCTGCGGATTCCGGACACGGCCGCCGCGCAGGCGGCGGCCTTCGATGGGTTCGTTCGGCTACCGCTTCAGCAGGTCGAGGTCCCAGCAACTGTCGGTCGTCAGCGTGTCCTTGGAGATGATCTTGTTTGGCGTATAGAGGGCGAACTTCATCTCGCCCGCTGCCGCCGGTGACTGCAGCAGGATCTTGATCGTGTTGTTGAGGTCGCGTCCCTGCCCGGGGACGTCGTAGGATATGACTTCGTTAAATGTCCCGTTCTCGACGCCCTGGCACGCGGTCTTGTTTCCACCGCCGGAGGTGATGAGATAGATGTCCTTGCCGGATTCGGCGATTGCGGCACCGGTGCCTGCGTCCATGACGTCCCAGAAACCAATGATGCCGCACAGATCCGGATTTTGCTGGATCACGGTCTGCGCGATACCGCGCGCCTTCGACTGATCCCAGTCGCCGGTCTGGCTCGATACGATTTCGATGTCTTTGCTATCCTTCAGCGTCTGCGAAATGGCGCTGAGCTGGTAGACGCTCGCGGCAGCCGTTGCCGGGCCCTGGATCAATGCGATCTTGCCGCTTTTGCCGGCGCCCTTACCACATTTCTCGACCATCCGGTTTGCCGCGTACTGGCCGATGCCGTACCAGTCGGCACCGACGAAAGCGTCGGTCTGGTAGCTCGACTTCATGTTGACCTGGACAACCTTGATGCCGGCTTCCTCTGCGCGCTTCAGCGTACGTGCATAAGAAGCGACGTCGAAATTCTGTACAACGAGGATGTCCGGCTTCTCAGTGATAGCCTGGGTGATCGCTCGCGTGCCCGTGTCGGTGCTCCAGTTGGCATCGCGAATGTCGAGCTTGTAGCCGAGCCGGTCGGCCTCCTTGCGCATTACGGCCGCCCAGCCTTCCGGCAGGTCGAAGCTCATCGACATCGGCACGAAGATCACTTTCTTCCCGGCCAGCGCGTCGAGCGTGGGCTGGCGGATCTCGTCGGTCAAGCCTTCCTGGGCCAGCGCCGGCGAGATAGCGACCAGTCCGGCAATGGCAGCTGCGAGCGCAGTCTTGAGCATCCTCATTTTCAGTTCCTCCCGTGGTTGAAAACAGCGATTAAATGTCGCCTTGTTGAGATGTTTGTTCATCGCGCGGGTTCAGCAGCGCGTCGACGACAAGAGCACCGAGCAAAACGGTGCTCTTGATCAGGTTCTGGACGGTGTAGGAGATGTCCATGATGGTCATGCCGTTGAGCAGTAGACCAATGAGGGCGGTGCCTACCAGCACGTTGCGAACGCCGCCGCGGCCGCCGGAAAGGCCGATGCCGCCAAGGATGACGACGAGCAGCACGTCATAGATCATCGTCGAGTTGACAACGCGCATGTTCATGCTGGCGATAGAGGCGGCGGTCACGGCGCCGGCAAGGAAGGCCATCAGGCCGGACAGTACATATTGCACTATGATCATCGGCCGTACCGGAATGCCCGAAATACGCGCGGTCGAGATGTTGTCACCGACCGCGTAGATGAAGCGGCCGAGCCCGGTCTTACGCAGGAAGAGATGGATGACCAGCGCCGCGGCTGCAAAAAGCCAGATCGGCAGCGGCACGCCGAGGGCGCTTCCGCGGCCGAGAAAGATGAACCAGCCGAGCCCGTCGGGGATGTTGTTGACGTCGAGGTTGGCAATCACCCCACGGCCAAGGCCGTAGACGATCGCGGAAACGGCGAGCGTGGCAAAGATCGCCGGGATTTCCACGTAGGCGATGAGAAATCCCATGATGACCGCCACAGCGACAACGAAGACCAGCCCCAGTCCCAACGCAGTGACGAACGAATATCCCTTATTGGCGAGCACGATCGAAAGCGTGATGGAGACGGCCATCACGGCCACCAGCGACAGGTCCACGCCGCGACCGATGACGACGATCGCCATGCCCAGGCTGAGCATGCCGAGCACCGCGACATTGCGCACCAGCGTGAGGATATTTCCCGAGGAGAGGAAATTGTCGAGGGTCAGCGAAAAGACGAGGAACAGGACCAGCGCCGCCAACGCGACGATCATCTCCTGCGTCAGCCTCAGCCCATTGAAATAGCTCATCGGCGATGGCCGCCTTGCCGTATTGGTTTGCGGTGCGATCATCTCTGCCTTCCGCTTGAGTTTGCCGAGCGTTCGGCGAAAGCCTGCAGCCCGCGCTTGGCGTCGTCGCTGGTGAAGGTGCGGTGACCGAGCCTGGCTTCCTCGGCAAAGGCCTCGTCGAGTGGCAAATCCTGAAGCGTAAGCACGGCTTCCTTGATGGTCTGGATTGCGGTCGGGCTGAAGGCGGCGATCTGCGCGGCGATCTCCTGGGCGAGCGGCTCGACCTGGTCTGGCGCGACAACTTGGTTGACGACGCCCTTCGCTGCCATTTCGTCGGCGCGAAACCGCCGCCCCGAGAGCAGGATCTCCATGGCGTGGGCGTAGCCGATCTGACGAACCAGCCTCACCAGCGTACCTCCTGCCGGCACGAAGCCGAGGGTAGGTTCGGGAAGCTGGAACACGGCGTCTGTGGAGGCGATTCGGATGTCCGTCGCCAGCATAATCTCGAAACCGCCGCCGATGCACAGACCGTGCACCGCGCAGACGATGGGTTTGTAGAATTTCAGTCCCTTGAGATGAGCCGGATCCCAGGCGCTGATGTCGAAATGGTCGCTGGCCAGCGCCGGGATGGACTCCGTCAGGTCTGCGCCGACACAGAATGCGCGCTCGCCCGCACCCGCCAGGACGACAGCCCGAACATCGTCGTCGTCGCGAACAGTCATGAAGGCTTTGCCCAGATCCTCATACATGGCAAGCGAAAGGGCATTTAGCTTTTCGGGGCGCGACAGGCGGATCGTCGCGACGTGACCGGAGCAATGCAGTTCGATCGCCATCTCAGATCGCTCCGTCCTCGGCGAGCTTGCTCAGCTCTTCGGGCGTAAGACCCACCAGCCGCGAATAGACGAAGGTGTTGTGCTCGCCGGGGTTGGGCGCTTTGGCGCAAGCGTTGCCGGGCGTGCCGGAAAGCTTGATCGGCAGCCCGAACATGCGAACCAGCTTGCCGCCGACCGGCACCTTGACGATCATGTCACGAGCCGCGATGTGCGGATCCTCCACCACCTCCGCTATGGTCTTGATCGCGCTGAGCGGGATGCGGTCGCCTGCCAGTTCCTCAAGCTCAGCCTTGGTGTATTTGCTGAACCAGCCTTCCAGTATGGGCTTGACGCGCCGCTCGGCGACCTCCTGCTGGAAGCGCTTTTCCATCGTGTCGATCTCGGGATCACTGGCGACTTCCGGCTCGCCGAAAAGCTCGCAGGTGATCCTCCAGAACTTGTCCGTGTAGCCGCCAAAGAAGACGTAACCATCCTTGCAGGGAAACTGCCCGTAGGGGCGGACGAAAGGATGCTCATTGCCGAGCGGCGAGGCAACGTCTCCTTCCATGGTGTAGCGGACCACCGCGTTCTCGGTCAGCGTGAGCACGGAATCCTGCTGCGAAATGTCGACCACCTGGCCCTCGCCGCCGCGCTCGGCTTCGCGCAGCGCAGCAAGCGTCCCGATCGCAGCGTAAAGCGAAGCCGCGAGGTCGCCGATAATCGTGCCGACCCGAACTGGCGGGCGGTCGGCATAGCCGTTCATAGACCATAGGCCGCCGGCCGCCTGGCCGGTGTTGTCGTAAGCGGGACGCGAGGCGTTCGGGCCGGTGCGTCCGAACCCGCTGATCGCGGTGTAGATCAGGCGTGGATTCTCCTTCTTCAACACCTCATAGCCGAGACCCAGGCGTTCCATGGTCCCCGGCCGGAAATTCTCCACCAGCACATCCGCCCGACGCACCAACTTGCGAAGCAGCGTCTTGCCCTCAGCAGACTTCATGTTCAGCGTGATGCCGAGCTTGTTGCGGTTGAATTGCGTGAAGAAGGCGCTGAATTCCTCGTCTTCTCCGGAGACGAAGGGCGGGAACGTCCGCGCGTAGTCGGGATCGTCTGGATGCTCGACCTTGATCACCGTCGCGCCAAGATCGGCCAGCAGCATGGAGCAAAACGGGCCGGCCACTACCCGCGTTATGTCGAGTACGGTGACGCCCTTCAAGGGACCGGATCCGGTGACCCCGGCTCCAGCGACTGCAAATTCTTCCGACATTTATTCCTCCCTAAGGGCAATTCTTTGCGATGATCCCGGCGCTAACAATATCTCGCCGCCACATCAACCAACGACATAGGCGTGCGTTTCTCACATAACCGGCTTGGAACCACCGCCCGCCATCATCGCCTGCGCCACTTTCGAGCCCGTGGACCGCCCGAGTTCGGCCGAGATGAAGACGCCTGCGTCAATGACGGAGGTAAGATCGACGCCTGTCTCCACGCCCATTCCGTTAAGCATGAACAGGAGATCTTCGGTCGAAACGTTTCCGGTCGCGCCGCTTGCATAGGGACAACCACCCAGCCCAGCGACCGCGCTGTCGACGACGGCGACCCCTTCTTCGAAGCATGCGAGAATATTGGCCAGTGCTTGACCGCGCGTATCGTGGAAGTGAACCGCCAACGCGCCCACTCCAAGCTCCTGAGCGACGGCACGAACGACCGCGCGGGCTTGGCGCGGCGTGCCGATACCGATGGTATCGCCGAGCGAAATCTCGTAACAGCCGAGCTCCGCCAGACTCTGCGATATAGAAACCACTGCATCGGTCGCTACCGGCCCCTCATACGGGCACCCGAGTACACACGATACGTAGCCGCGAACTGCCACATGGTTCGCATTTGCCATCTCGACGACCGGGCGGAACCGCTCGATGCTTTCGGCGATCGAGCAATTTATGTTTCTCGCAGAGAATGTCTCCGATGCCGATGCGAAGATAGCTATCTCTCTTGCGCCGGCTTCGATTGCAGCGACCATGCCTTGTTGATTGGGAACCAGCACCGGATAGCGCACCTCATCAGTCATCGGCAGCTGCCTGACGACCTGGTCGGTACCGACCATCTGAGGGATACGCTTTGATGAAACGAAGCTGCCGACCTCAATCGAGCGAAGCCCTGCCGCAGCGAGGCGCTTGATGAGTTCGAGCCTTGTTGTGACCGGAAGGGCGACTTTTTCGTTCTGAAGACCGTCTCGTGGCCCCACCTCCACAATACGCACACTCTCCGACATGCCGCTCCTCCATATTTTCTTGCGCGACACTATGTCGAACGACAGTGGCAACCGAATATCTTTTATAAACATGAATTGCCCATTCTTATGTGTAAAAGATACATTCTCTGCAGCACGCAAGTGTGGCAGTGCGAGAGAAGGCCCGCACAGCAGAAGAAGACGAGCCGCGAGGATGGAGGGAGCAAAATGACCAATCCTATTGGCACTATGCCAATCGACCCGCAAACGAGCGGAAGCGCTGCGGCTGTCACTTATTACCGACGACTGTTGGACCTTCTCGACAGCAACGCATCGCTGTCGAGCTTTGAGCAGCTGACTACCGATGCCAAGGATGTAGCCTGGAGTGAGGAGTTGGCAGATACGATCGGTGACGCGATCGCCATCACAATGCGGCTGCGCGATAATTTCGAACTCAAACGCAAGCGCGAGATCGAGCTCTCGGCCCTCTACGAGACCGCACGCGATCTGTCCGCGCTTCGCGACACGGACCAAATCCTGCAGGCAATCGTTCAGCGGGCCAGGCAGCTGGTTGGCAGCGACATAGCCTACCTGTCAGCCGCCGACGAAGAACACGGCGATTTCTTCGTGCGAACGACGGAAGGCGTCATCTCACAGGATTTTGCAAGGATTCGCGTGCCGCGCAACATCGGCGTGTGCGGCAGCGTCGCCCGGACGAGGCGGCCATTTTACTCGAGCAACTACCCGGCCGATCACAAGTTCGACCATGACGCGGGGATCGACCGGGCTATTCACGGAGAAGGCATCGTCTCCATTTTGGGCATACCGCTCGAGCTCGAGGCATATGTCATGGGCGTGCTCTTCGTGGGAGATCGCTACGTTCGGTCTTACACGCCGCAGGAGATGGCCGTTCTTTCTTCGCTTGGCACATTCGCCGCACTTGCGATCGAGAACGCAAGACTGCTCGAAGAAGCGCAACGCGCGCTTCTCCTGGCGCGGGAAGCCAATGCCGCACTCAGAACCAAGGCAGATGACATAGAGCAGGCTGCAGTCGCGCATGAACAGCTGACCGAGTTGATCGCGCGTGGTGGTTCGCTAGACGATCTGGTGAATCGGGTTTCGAATTTGTTGAAGGGTCAGGCCGGCGTCGTCGACGAGAGCAGGCATCTTATTTCAGGAGCCTTTTCCGACCACCTTACAGACGAGGCGCTCGCCAAAGCCGTGCGCGAGAGCGACCGCGTCGGCCGATCGGTCTCGCTTCCGTCCACCGACGGCGGCGTCACGGTGGTTACGGCGGTAATGGGAGGCTCGGCTCGCCTGGGCGCACTCATCTTTAGCCGCAGCAGAGCCCTTTCGGCGCCTGAGACGCGCACGCTCGAGCGCAGTGCGATTGTTACCGGCATTGTGCTCCTTTCGCTCGACCGGATTTCGCAGATCGCGCATCGCAACGTTGCCGATACTGTTTCAGCGCTTCTGCGGGGAACCACCGATCCGTTCTCGCCCGAAGGCGCGCGTCGTCTGTCTCCAGGGATTTCCCTTTCGTGGCCGGTTACGGTGATGCTTGTGGAATTGGTCACGATCACATCAGCCCAGGCTTCCTCGGCGCTGCGCTCGATACTGGCCGGTCGCGATACGATCTTCGCCGAGTTCAATGGAGATCTGGCGATCGTCACGAATGCCCCAGAGCCGGACGCTCTCGCCAACCGAATATCGGAAAAGCTGGAGGAAGCCTTCGGCCACAGGTCCAGTATTGTGATCTCCGATCCGATCACCACATTGGACAAGGTGCCTGTCGAATATGAGGGATTGCGTCGATGCTTTGGCCTGATGCGTGGTCTCAAGCAACAGGGTCGGGTCGTGTTCGAAAAAACCCTGTCGGTTTATGCGCTGCTGTTTCACAGCAAGGGAGAGAACGCCGTCGATTTGTTCATGCGCTCCTCGATCGGCGCCCTCGTCGAACATGATGAAAAACGCAAGAGCCAGCTCGCGGCTACGCTGCTTGCTTATCTCGATACGGGGCGCAGCGCACAGAAGGCCGCTGAGCTGTTGGGCATTCACGTCAACACGATGCGCCAGCGGCTCGATGCGATCTCGCTGATCAACCCTGATTGGGCCGATCCTTCGAGAACGTTGGAAGTCCATATTGCGCTACGCCTTCATATCCTCGGACAGGCCACCTGATTTGGCGCGTTACCCCTGTGATGAAGCCACAAGGAAGCGTGGCCCGACTGTAGGCCCCGCACATTGTCCTCGGGACGGAGACCCACTTAGGTTTCGACAAAATCCATCGTGGGAGACTCGTTTTCATGTCCGTCAACAGCCGCATTCCGGGGTTCTACAAGCTCACGCCGCCGGAGCGCTTCAAGACCATAGTCGAACGCAGCGGCTTGTCCGAAGGCGATCTCGCAAGCTTGGCCGCAACGGACGGGAAAATGCTGGCGATCGCCGACCGCATGATCGAGAACGTCGTTGGAACCTTGCCGATACCGCTCGGCGTTGCGGCCAATTTCACCATCAACAGTCGTGACTACCTGATCCCGATGGCAACCGAAGAACCTTCCGTCGTTGCGGCGGCAAGCAACATGGCCTCCGTTGCGCGTATCCACGGAGGATTCCGCACGTCAAGCGATAAGCCCATCATGATCTCGCAGATTCAGGTCGTCGGGGCGAAAGATCCTCAGGCCGCCCGTCTTAGGCTCTATGAGAGGCGGCAGGATCTTCTCGATCTCGCCAACGAACAAGACCCTCTGTTGGTGAAGCTCAGAGGCGGCGCGAAAGACATTGAAGTGCGTATCGTCGAGGCGGCCGGCAAGACCTATGTCGTTTTGCACCTGATCGTCGATGTTCGCGACGCCATGGGAGCAAACGCCGTCAACACCATGGCGGAGGCCCTCGCGCCGCTTGTCGAGCAGATTACCGGCGCGCGTGTTCGCCTACGTATTCTGTCCAACAAGGCAGACCGGCGGCTTGCACGGGTCCGCGCCACTTACGACTCCCAGGCTCTTGGCGGATCGGATGTCGTGGACGGCATCATCGATGCCTATGCTTTTGCCGCGGCGGATCCCTATCGCGCAGCGACGCACAACAAGGGGATCATGAACGGGATCACCGCTGTCGTGCTTGCGACCGGCAATGACACGCGCGCTGTAGAAGCCGGCGCGCATTGCCATGCTGCAGCGGGAGGTCGCTACACGTCGCTATCCCATTACGAGAAGGATGATGCCGGCAACCTCGTTGGCACATTGGAAGTACCCATGGCCGTAGGATTGGTCGGCGGTGCCACCAAGACCCATCCGGTTGCGCAAGCGGCCGTAAAACTGCTGGGCGTCAAAGGCGCTCAGGAACTTGCCGAGATCATTGTTGCCGTCGGGCTTGCCCAGAACACCGGTGCCCTTCGCGCCTTGGCCGCTGAAGGGATACAGAAGGGCCACATGTCGCTTCACGCCCGTAACATCGCCGTCGCTGCTGGAGCTGACGGCGACGAAATCGAGGAAGTTGTGTCCCGCCTGAAGGACCAAGGGCACGTTCGGCTAGACAAGGCGCAAGCTGTTCTTGCAGAGCTTAGGCAAGCCAGCCGCTAATTGGCCCACACAGGACATACTTTTTACAACCCCGTTTTGCCGGTCCGGGTCGTGGTGTGACCCCTTCACGGCATGCGGGATGACTGACTTTTCCTGCGGATTGTCAGTGAATTGTTCACTGGCGCTAAGCGTTCGCGATTCCTGAACTGGCTGCTATCGACGCTCTCCGAGTTATGAGCCCGGCGGGATGAACACTTCCCCACACTGCTGAAATGGACAGGCGCCCTATTGACTGGCGGCGAGCGGGCCTTGACTACTGCCTGCGCACAAGGCACGAGGAACCCCCTCCACCAATTCCGAGCAAATCTTTGCGCGTCATCTCGCTTACGACAATCCCGCCACGGTTTGAAGCAGTTGGAGCCACCTTGAAAAGCCTGGTCAGCCAGACCGGACAGATTGACGAAATCCGCCTTTACGTGCCGAGACGTTACCGTCGTTTCCCAGACTATGGAGGCGAACTGCCCGATGTTCCCGCCGGCGTAACCATTGTACGATCCGACGACGACCTCGGACCCGCCACCAAAGTGCTTTTTGCGGCCCATTCTCTGCGTGGCCGCGATGCGCAGCTACTCTTCTGCGACGACGATCGTCTCTATCGTCATGATTGGGCCGCAACACTCTTTGACGCCCAGAGCGAGAGGCCCGATGAATGCGTCGCGCTTTTCGGCAAGGACTTACGCCTCGGCCTTAAACGCTCGCTCCTGCCAAGGGCTGTCCGAGACAAGAGCAAATTTGACCATCGTTTTGCGCGCTTCAAGCACGGCCTTGCATCCATGTTGACGAACACGCCTGGCCCACGCCCTGGACGTGTCGTTGTCTCCCGCGCGGGATATGCGGACGTGCTGACGGGCTTCGGCGGTGCCGTGGTTCGTCCGCATTTCTTCGATGAATCAGCCTTCGGCATTCCCAGCATACTCTGGGCGGTAGACGATTATTGGTTGTCCGGCCTTTTGGCAGCCAAAAGCATCGGTATTTGGCTCCCGGCCGGTCTGGAACAACCCGGCTGGACCGATGCCAACGAATTGGATGCCTTGGTCGAAGCGACGATAGACGGCGCAGGCCGGACCGAAGCGAATGCTCGCTGCATCCGTTACATGCAAGATCATTTTGGTGTCTGGAAATAGTCGGAGACCGGTCTTTTACGCCGCCTCTTTCCGCTTCCGTGCCTCTCTAGCGGCGGAGTTCGTTGCGCTGGCAGCCCAACTGAAATCATGTTTGGTATCTGAGAGGATGGACGTGAATGCGTCGTTTGCGATCCAATTGTTCAGGCCGTCTCGTTAGTCCGCGTCTTCCTCGACTGTAGCCGAACATCGCTGATTTGATGGCCACTTGCCAACGGCCGAGGCGACTGATCTCTATGTCCGCTGTAGCAGCCAGATCGGCACCGATCGGCTGCGCCAGAAGCCATGACAGGAAAACGCCCTCGGGTTGCGGCGAGCGTGTCATGCTCGCCGCCGCGGGGATGTGCTCCGTACTCAATCCCAAGCCGGTGCTCCGCCGTTCTGGTATTCGATGACGCGGGTCTCGAAGAAGTTCTTTTCCTTCTTCAAATCCATCGCCTCGCACATCCAAGGAAACGGATTTTCCACCTCCGCAAAGACCGGTTGAAGGCCAAGCTGGGCGCAGCGGCAGTTGGCGATGAAATGCATGTAGGTTTCGCACAGCGCTGCATTGAGGCCGAGGAAGCCGCGCGGCATCGTATCGCGGCCATAGGCGGCTTCCAGTTCCGCCGCATCGCGGATCATACCGCGTACCTCATCCTGGAATGCGTTGCTCCACAGATCGGGGTTCTCGATCTTGATCTGATTGATGACGTCGATGCCGAAATTCAGGTGGATGCTCTCGTCGCGCAATATGTACTGATACTGTTCGGCGATGCCGACTATCTTGTTGCGGCGGCTGAGCGACAGGATCTGCGCAAAGCCCGTATAGAACCACATGCCCTCGAAGATGACGTAGAAGGCCACGAGGTCGCGCAGGAAGTCGCGGTCCGCTTCCGGCGTGCCGGTGCGGAAATCGGGATCGTCGATATTCTGCGTGTGTTTCAGCGCCCACGCCGCCTTGTCGGTGATCGACGGCACTTCGCGGTACATGTTGAACAGATCACCCTCATCGAGGCTGAGACTTTCCACGATGTACTGGAAGGTGTGGGTGTGGATCGCTTCCTCGAAAGCCTGACGCAGCAGATATTGCCGGCATTCCGGGTTGGTCAGGTGCCGATAGATCGCCAGCACAATGTTGTTGGCCACCAGCGACTCTGAAGCGGCGAAGAAGCCGAGATTGCGCTTGATCATGCGCCGCTCGTCGTCGGTCAGCCCGTCCTTCGATTTCCACAGGGCAATATCTGCCTGCATGGAAACTCGGTCGGCATCCAGTGATTGTTGCAGCCGTTGAGGTATTTTTCTCAGGCCCAGCGATACTTCAGCGGCAGAAGTTGATTGACGTCCGCACGCGCATTGATCATCCGCTTGTCGTCGACGCGCACGCGGCTGCCGCCACGCTCGATCTCGCCGAGGCCGGTAGCATCAGTGAGAGGCGCATTGCCGGCGAGAAGCGAGACAGCGGATGTGGTTTTTGATTCGGACCAGTCGAGCATTTTGTTGTTCTCCTCAACGATTATTCTGCATGGCCGGCGCTGCCCCTCACCTGCCTGCCGGCATCCTCTCCCCGTATAGTGACGGGGAGAGGATGCCTGGCAGCAACCTTGCCGCTTTTCTTCCTTCTCCCCGTTCACGGGGAGAAGGTGGCCCGAAGGGTCGGATGAGGGGCGGCGTCGGGCTACGCGATCAGCTTTAGCCTACTGGCACGCTTCAAATTCGGGATCGTCGATGGCACAGGCCTTGCCCCATGCGGCGTCGGCATTGACGACGATGGGTGCCGCAGCCACGCTGACCGCGGAGACCGCGGAGACCGCGTTGAGCTTGCCGTTGGTGCCCTTCAGCGTCGATTTCTCGACATGCAAGGCCGAGCGCGAACGCAGGTAGTAGGTAGTCTTCAACCCCTTGTTCCAGGCCAACGGTAGAGCGCGTCGAGCTTCTTGCCGCTGGGATTGGCAATGTAGAGGTTGAGCGACTGCGCCTGGTCGATCTGCCCGACCGAGCCGTCGAAATATTTGAGATCGGAAACCATCACCTCGTCCCACAGCCCCCTCGCCTTCAGGTCATGCATAAGTGCTGCATTCACCACGGTAAAATCGCCGGACATGTTCGATTTGACGAACAGGTTCTGGTAGGCCGGCACGATCGACTGCGACACGCCGCAGATGTTGGAGATCGTCGCCGTCGGCGCGATCGCCATAGTGTTGGAATTGCGCATGCCGTTTTTCTTCACGCGCTTGCGCAGGCTCTCCCAGTCGAGCGTCAGTGAACGGGTCCATATCGACCTTGCCACCACGCGCCTGCGCCAGAAGGTCGATGGAATCGATCGGCAGAACGCCCTTCGACCACAGCGAACCGGCAAAACTCGGATAGCGACCGCGCTCGGCGGCAAGATCGCAGGACGCCGAGATCGCGTTGTAGCTGACCGCTTCCATGCTGATATCGGCGAATGCCACGGCCTCGTCGGAAGCGTAGGCGATCTTCAGCGCCTGCAGCGCATCGTGAAAGCCCATCAGCCCAAGCCCGACGGGCCGATGCTGCAGGTTCGAACGGCGCGCCTCGGGGATCGTGTAGAAATTGATGTCGATGACATTGTCGAGCATGCGCATGACGGTCTTTACCGTGCGCGCCAACCGGTCGAGGTCGAGGCCACTCACAGTCAGATGATTGATCAGATTGACGGAGCCGAGATTGCAGACCGCGACCTCGTCCTTCGGCGTATTGAGTGTGATCTCTGTGCAGAGATTGGACGAATGCACGACGCCGATATGGCCCGGCGGCGAGCGGATATTGCAAGGGTCCTTGAACGTGATCCATGGATGCCCGGTCTCGAACAGCATGGTCAGCATCTTGCGCCAGAGATCGAGCGCGCGGACCTTTCTGAATACCTTGATGCCGCCGGCAGCAGCCTTCGCTTCATAAACCTCATAGGCCGTCTTGAAAGCCGAGCCGTAGAAATCGTGCAGATCCGGCGTCTCGTCGGGCGAAAACAGCGTCCACTCGCCATCAGTCTCAACGCGCTGCATGAACAGGTCCGGCACCCAGTTGGCGGTGTTCATGTCATGCGTGCGGCGGCGGTCGTCGCCGGTGTTCTTGCGCAGGTCCAAAAACTCCTCGATGTCGACATGCACGTCTCGAGATAGGCGCAGACCGCACCCTTGCGCTTGCCGCCCTGGTTGACGGCAATCGCCGTGTCGTTCACCACCTTGAGGAACGGCACCACGCCCTGGCTTTCACCATTGGTGCCCTTGATATGCGCGCCGAGCCCGCGCACCGGGGCCCAGTCATTGCCGAGACCGCCGCAATATTTGGCCAGCAGCGCATTGTCCTTCACCGCCTTGAAAATGCCGTCGAGATCGTCCGCAACGGTGGTCAGGAAGCAGGAGGAAAGCTGCGGCCGCAGCGTGCCGGAGTTGAACAGCGTCGGCGTCGAGGCCATGAAATCGAAGGACGACAGAAGGTTGTAGAATTCGATCGCGCGGGCCTCGCGGTCGATCTCGCGTGAGGCCAATCCCATCGCGACGCGCATGAAGAAAGCCTGCGGCAGTTCGAACCGCTTGCCTTTGGTGTGCAGGAAATAGCGGTCATAGAGCGTCTGGAGGCCAAGATACTGGAATTGCAGGTCGCGTTCGGGCTTCAGTGCAGAACCAAGACGAGCGAGATCGAAGCGGCCGAGTTCCGGATCGATCAGCTCAGCCTTGATGCCGGTCGCAATGTACTCCGGGAAATAGGAAGCGTAGCGTTCACCCATCTGGCTTTGCGTCGCCTGCTCGGTCCGACCCGTGACGAAGGTCAGCGCCTCACGCCGCAACCGGTCGAGCAGCAGACGCGCGCTGACCAGCGCATAATTCGGTTCGGTCTCGACAGCGTGCGCGCGGCCAGGATCGGCGCAAGCGAAAGCTCGTCCAGCGTGATGCCATCATAGAGATTGCGCCCCGTCTCGCCGAGGATCAGATCGGACGAAACCGCATCCAGCCCTTCACAGGCTTCCTCGACGATGCGGGCAAGCCGCGCCTTGTCGAACGGAACAAGGCTGCCGTCATCGGCCCTCACCTTCAGCGAAGGTGCGGCAATCTCGGTCGTAGCTGCCTTCGCAAGCGCCCGCTCACGCGCCCGCTCCTCGCGATAGAGTACATAGGCGCGCGCTATCCTGTGGTGCTCGCTTCGCATCAGCGCCAGTTCGACCTGATCCTGAATTTCCTCGATATGAAAGGTGCGGCCAGCATCGGCGCGCCGCGTCAGCGCATACACGACGTGCGACGCCAGTTCTTCCACGACATCGTGGACGCGCCGCGAGCCTGCCGCGACCGAACCTTCGACGGCGAGAAACGCCTTGGTCAGCGCAACGGTGATCTTGGAGGCGTCGAACGGCGTCACCGCGCCGTTGCGGCGAATGACGCGATAACCGGGCTCGGTCTGCCGATCTCCCATCTCGGTGAAAGTGGATGGAACCCTGTCGGTCCCGTTGGTCTGAACTGTCGAAGTCGCCGGCATCTTAAATCCCCGTAGTGTTGCAAGACGGGGATAACTGCGGACGCATTCCGATAGACCGTGCGACGCAAGCCGCACGAAGCAAGCGCACCACCGGGACACCCCGCCCGTGGACGTTCAAAATCTATCGCGGCAGGTCTCGTGGCTCGCAGGTCGTCGCTTCCGTCGGCCTTCCCAGCGCCTTGGCGCCAGTGGCGTTACTCGACTTAAGCTCACTGCTTACAGTTGCGGGGGCAGCGCCGGCATTGCGATATCGCGCACCGGCTTCCCTCTTAGCTCTCAAGCCCGAACAGACTCGAAAGAACCACGATATCTACATACTGTGCCAACGACACAGTAGACGTCAACAGCTTGTATTCGGATAGCACGGATAAATTCGACACGATCACCTATGGCCGGAACACATGCATTGGAATGGATTGGCCAGTTATCGCAGAGAGCTGGCCACCGGACGGTCGGAAGACGAAGAGACGTATTGAACAGCCATACGAATCAACTCGGGAAGATTGCGAGCGCCGAGCTTGATTTTGAGCTGTGAACTCATATTCACAACCGTTTTATAGCTGACGCCGAGATCATCGGCGATTTCCGCGTAAGGCTTGCCTTCTGCCAGCAGGGCAAGCGTCTGCAACTCTCGTGGCGTTGCCTCTGCGAGCAAGCCGCGGCTGCGCCCCGGCGTTCCGATGAGCGCCACCTGCAGAGCCATTTGATGACCAAGATAGGGTTTTCTGGCGCGCACTGACTCAAATGCTTCAAGAAAGTCGCGAGGACCGGCATCCTTCAATACATATCCGGTAGCGCCAGCCTTTAGTGCACGGCTCACGATGACGGGGTCGCTATGCATGCTGAAGACAAGAATTGGCGTGCGGGTGTCGTGAAGTCGCATGCGTCTGATCAGATCGAGGCCGCCAAGCCCGCCGCCCTGCAGGGCGAGGTCAATGACGACGACATCCGGGTGCTTGCGTCGGTAAAGGCGGTAGCCGGCAACGACACTGTCGGCCTCCAACATCTCGTGAACTCCCGCATCCTGCAGAATGCGCCGGCATCCCTGCAACACAATCGGATGATCATCGATGATGAGAACCTGCGTCATGGCTGTCCTACCCGAGTACCGTTCTGGCCGCGTGTGGATTGCTGCTGATTGAGCGGGATGGAAATTTCGAGACGGGTTCCAGCACCGGGTTGGTTCGTGATCGAAAAATTTCCGACAAGTGCACGCACGCGCTCTTCCATACCGGTCAACCCGAGACCACGGGCCGTTCCCGGCGCAAAGCCGCGCCCATCATCCTTGATCGAAAGTTGCAGCACAGTGCGATGCCCCGGATGCTCGCTCTCTTGACTGGTGGCCGGCTGCTCGCCCAATGCGACGTCTATGCTCCGTGCTTCAGCATGCCGAAGGACATTGGTGATTCCCTCTTGAATGCATCGGTGGATCGTGATGTTGACCGGATCATCATATCTGTCGGCAAGGCGGCCGACGGCAAGGGAGATCTTCGGCGTCGGTCCATGCCGTTGGAACTCGGCCAGCAAACCGGCAATCACTTCGGCAAGCGGAAGATGATTGAGTGCCATAGGGCGGAGCTTGTTGAGAAGGCTGCGGTTCATGGTCTGAATCTTGTCGGCAATCTCATCGATCGTCGCCGTACGTTCCCTCACCTGCCCCGCCACATTGTCCGGCAGGCTTCCTGCGAGGCGTTCCAGGGAAGCGACGTTGGCTTTGATGCCGAACAGGCAAGGGCCCAGTTCGTCGTGGAGCTCGGTGGCGACCTGCCGGCGCTCATCGTCCTGGACCGTAACCAGCTGATGATTCAGGTGCTCATTGTCGACCTTCGCGGCACCGAGCCGATTGGCGAGCGCGTTGAAACGATCGGTAATATCAGCCAGTTCCTGCACGTTTGGGCGCGAGAGGCGATGTCGAAACTGCCCCTTCTCGAGTTCACGCAGGCCATTCGCCAGATTTGTCAGTGGGTGAAGCACGCGCCCAAGCGCAAGGTAGAGTATCCCCAACACGATCAGGCCGAGTACGAGCGCTACAAGACCGAGAGACCGGGTGTCCTGCCAGACTTCGCCGATCTCGTCCGATGCGTGCCCGACAATGATAACCGAGCCGATGTGACGGCCGCCGGAAACGACCTGCATCTCGCGGCGAACGTCCTCGACGCGGACAATCGACGTAAACCACCGCGGCACGGCGACTTGATCGCCGACGACTGCGTTGCTGGCTGCCATCGGCAGAAGTGCGGCCCGGCCGCCGTCGGCATTGGTTACAAGTATTCGCACGTGACGCAGATTGCCTATCCGCAACGGAATATCCGCAAGCTGCAAGACCTCTGAGTCTGCGCCTTGCGGATGTTCGAGAACCTCGCGCACCAGACGTTCCGCGAGTTCCAGGGCCGCTGCCACCTCAACCTCGGTTGCCCGCTTGGCGTTGTAAACGATGAGAATGGCAGCGGTGATCGCTGCTACGAGACTTACGAGAATGATGGCTGAAAGTATCTGCCAGCGGATCGATAGCCTCTGCCACGGGCGGTATGACCACCCGTCCGTTACGCCACCGTGGGTTATCCGATCCGCTGCCTGCTCAAAAGTGCTGTCGGCCATCGCTTACCCTATCATTCGATCGGAATTCTCCAAACTTCCCAGAATTGGCGCGTAACGCGGGTTCGTTCTGGCCGTCGAACTGCATCAAACCTTGCACAGGTGGCTTTCCTCCAGCAAGGCGATTACAGGCGATCCCCGATTTCCCTCACTCTTCCTTCCCGGACATGGCCGGATTCCAACCGCAGCATACGTGCAAGACAGGAAACCGTCTCGGGCACTTTTGGCAATCAAATCGAGAACAACTGCCATAGCCAGCACAGGCTGGTCTCCGTAACGTGAGAGTGCTTGGAAGCAGGCGACGCACTTTGATCTTGTGCGCGGTGTCCGGAAGGCGGCCCCTAACCGTCAAATTCCGGACACCCGGCAAGTGCGGAATTGACAAATTGGGCACCTCCTTAGCGCGTTGAGTTCGGTCATTTTTTGCCGCAGCGCGAAGAGTGATACATGTCTCATGAAAGACTTCGTGCCTGATATCCTCGCGTCCTTAAGCGCGCTGTTCTGCATTTCTCTCGGCAGCGCGGCGGCGCAGCAATCCAAGGCCGAGCCGGATGTGGATGCCGTTGCTCTGTTCAACGACACCGTCGCCAGGGGCAATCATTATCTGCTTGCCGACATTTCAGCACAGAAACTGCTGTCGACCGGTCGATACCACGCAGGATCACGGCATTCTGATCTTCAAACAATCAGTCGGGAGGAGTTTTGAATGGGAAGACGATTGGCATTGCTGGCCGCGACCTTGGCTGCAGGTTGCGTGGCCTCGCCGGCCTGGGCCTACATGGTCTATGTCTCCAACGAGAAGGACAACACGATGAGCGTCGTCGATTCCACGACGATGGAAGTGGTCAAGACCGTCAATGTCGGCCAGCGCCCGCGCGGCATCACCATCTCCCATGACGGCAAATTCGTCTATCTCTGCGCCAGCGACGACGACACCATCGAGGTCATCGATACGGCAACGCTGGAGATCGTCGACACGCTGCCGTCCGGTCCCGATCCGGAACTGTTCGTTTTGTCTCCCGACGGCAAGAAACTCTACGTCGCCAATGAGGACGACAACCTCGTCACCGTCATCGATGTCGCCACCAAGAAGGTGCTGGCCGAAGTGCCGGTCGGCGTCGAGCCAGAGGGCATGGGCGTCAGCCCCGACGGCAAGGTCATGGTCAACACGTCGGAAACGACAAACATGGCCCATTTCATCGACACCGAGAGCCATGAGATCGTCAACAATGTGCTGGTCGATTCGCGCCCGCGCTTTGCCGAGTTCAAGCCGGATGGCTCCGAGGTCTGGGTCAGCGCCGAGATCGGCGGCACAGTTTCGATTATCGACAACGCAAGCCGAGAGGTGACGCACAAGATCACCTTCGAAATCCCCGGCCTGCGTGCAGAGTCTATCCAGCCGGTCGGCATCCGCATCACCGCCGACGGCAAGAAGGCCTATGTCGCGCTCGGGCCGGCCAATCGGGTGGCGGTGGTCAATGCCGAGACCTACGAGGTCGAGAAATATGTGCTGGTCGGCCAGCGTGTCTGGCAGCTTGCCTTCACCCCCGACCAGAAGACGATCATCAGCACCAACGGCATATCCAACGACATCACCTTCATCGATGTCGCCACCGACGAGCCGACCCAGTCGGTCACGGTCGGGGCGCTGCCATGGGGGGTGGTCGTGTCGCCGAACTGAGCGGCAGAGAGTTTACGCAGGCAACAAGAAGGAGGAGACGTAATGAGGAAATACCGCAGGATCGCTTTCGCGGCACTGATGGGAGTGGCACTGTCTGCCTCGCACGGCTGGGCGCAGGATGCCGACGACGATGATGACGACAAGCCGGCAGCCGCTGCCACCACCGCCGCCGCACCAGCGAGCGGCGAAAAGGAGCAGGTGACCCGTGCCAGCAAGGACGTGCCCGAATTGATCCTCGGCACCAAGGAGGACCAGTTCACCGCCAACCAGAAGGATTTCGAGCTGATCGCCGGGCAAGGCTACCGCTGGAAGATTTCGGCTGCGGGCGGGCTGGAATACAAGTTCGTGACCGACCTGTTCCGCAATGTCTGGATGAACCAGATCGTCATCAA
>NZ_FPBI01000004.1:0-319666 GCF_900116595.1 Mesorhizobium sp. YR577
AAGGGTAGATCGCGCAGGATGCGGAGAACCCGCGGCGTCTTGTCCATGGAATGTACATGGAGCGGGCGTTGTGACCGGCCAACTTCGGGACAGACACCGAGCGGGGCGCGGAAGTCGCGCCACGTACTAAACACTAGGAAGGCACGGCCAAGCGCCCCGCTTCCCGGCTCTTTGACAATGGCCAGACGGTGAAAACCGGGCGTGGCGATGATGAAACGCGCCTCTCCTTCTCCCCTTGTGGGAGAAGGTGGCCGACCCGAAGGGGAGTTCGGATGAGGGGTGTTGGACGGATCGCAGACGTTGGAGTTTCTTCCAACACCCCTCATCCGTCTTGGCGCTGCGCGCCAATCCACCTTCTCCCACAAGGGGAGAAGGAGAAAGCCGCGCTACAACCCGGATCTCAAATCCGCAACATTCGGCGCCGGCAGTTTCAGGATTTGCCGCGCGGTATTAAAGACCGCATCGGCGATATGCGCATGACCTTCCGCGGTCGGATGAAACGGGCCGCCAAGGCAGGCTTCGATCAGGTCGAGCAGGCCCCATTGTCCGGTTGGCGGTGGCGAGCCGCTGGCCTTGTACTGCACGAACAGGCAGATGTCGTTGAGGGTGCGGAACCAGCGCTCGCGCGGTGCATAGGCGCGCGTGTCGCGCAGCCGGTTGAAGCCGGTTTCGCGATTTTCGGCAAAGGGCTCGAAATCCGACCAGCGGTTTACCGGGCTGGCAAAATGATAATAGGGCAGCATCAGGTTCTCGGCCGCCGAGACATTGCCGTTGGCATCGCGCTTCTGCGCGCATATGCCATGCCTGGCGAACGGCTCGCGGTGGGCGTCAACGAAATACCAGTTGCCGGCCCGCGCGGCGTCACGGGTGGCCGGATAAAGAACCTCGTTGGCGAAGCGGCTGACCAGCCGCAATTCCGGCACGTCGATCGACAGCACGCCGCCGACATTGAACCCTTCGAGCCGCTCGCGCGGATCGCTTTCGCCACAAAGGCGGCCGTTTTCGTTGAACTCGACCTTGGGAAAGGCCGTCAGGACGATATTGGGCTTGCCGGCGTCCCCTTTGACGATCGGGATCGGCGCCAGCGCCTTGCGCAAGGCGGCAAAGCGCGCCGGCAGTTCCCGCGCCCTCTCCTGCGCGCGCTCGATACCATGCGCCTTGGTCAGTCGCGCGGCCAGGCGGATAAGGTCATTGCCCTGTGCCCTGGCGCGAATCTCCGTGTTGAGGTTGGCATAAGGCGGCCGCGTCTTGGTCAGGGTATCGACGATCAGCGGCGTGAAGCCGATATCGTTGCCGCCGATCGAAACGATCAGCAGGTCGACCGGCCGGAGGAATTTTCCGCCGGGGCAATCGAGCAGGCTGACGCTGCGCACCGACCGGCCGTTCGGGGCGGTCACCGGCTGATCCAGCGAGATCGTGCGACGTGGAAGCCTGCGCATCAGGTCGTCGCTGCAGAGCTCGACCATCAGGCGGTCGACCTGCGGCATGTCACGGCGCAGCCGTCCGCCGGCGGTGAAGTAGCTGGGCTCGACAGTCTCGACGCCGGCATAAGGAAACAGAAAGCCCTCGGTCAGTTCCGCGCCCGAACAGGCAAAGCCGAGAAAGGTCACCGCCGAATGCTTGACGTCGCTAAGCGCGATCTCCAGAGCCGTGCGCAGATGGTAGCTATAGGCGGAACGGTGGCATTTACGGTCGAGCCAGCCGGCCGGTCCGTTCTGATAGCGCACCGGAAGCGAATAGGCAGCGTTCGAGCGGATCGCCTGGGTGTCGGGATCGTAAAGATAGGAGATGTTGAGCCCGGCCCGGCGCGAAAAGCGGTCGATCTCAACCGGCGTGTCGGGATTGCCCTCGCCCGAGGAATAGCTGTCGCCCATGCCGACGACCAGGCGGTCGCGTACCCATATCGGCTCATGCGAGACATTCGTGCCGTCGGGCAGTTGCACGGTCACCGCCACGCCGCGCTGCGCCTCGGGGACATCCGGCTCGAAGGGAATGCGTGTCTCGACATCCGCGGCGCAGGGCTTTTCCGCCGTGGCGACGAGCGAGCTACCGTCAATGAAGATCGCCCTCGCCGCCTGCCATTTGCATTGCCCCGACGGTGGTTCGGTCAGCGACAGGATCACGGTATGGCGCTGCGGCCTGACATAGTCGGTGCGCAGCGATGCGCCGAAACTGTCGCTCCTGCAGGAGGCGTGCCATTGCTGGCGGCTGTCCCAGCAGGTGGCGCGACGGCGGTTGATGTGATGCGCCCACCCCCGCTCCGGCCGGCCGGCACTGCGCGGATTGGCGTAAAGCGTCGAATCCTGGCTGTACCATTCGCGCAGCCAGCGCGGATCGTTCAGCGAACGTTCGAGATCGGACACTGCGGTCGCCGACAGTGCGCCGCCATTGGCGGCCATGACATCGGCCATGGCTGCGCGCTGCATGTCGAAGTCGCGGGTTTCGATGAAGTAGCGAAACGGGTGCTCTACGCGCCAGTCGATTGCCGGCGCGGCGTGTACAGCGGTCGATATGGAGAAAATCAATGTAATAAATACAAGACGAAGCATGCCACTATACCTCGCATATCGAAGATTATGTCTCCGCTGAAAAGGAATAGAGGCGCTTTATCCTCATTTCAATCAGGCCGGCATCATTCTTGTGAGGTAACCGGAAGGCCAGGCTTTCCGGATTCACTGGGATGAAGGCGGACATAATCCAGCTTCAGGTCCTGCGAAGTCTTGCGCGACCCGTCGTGGCTCCAGCCCGGCGGCTGGAACAGATACGAGAGGCGCTGGCTCAGCGTCAGGCCCGGTGCTGCGGCGTCGCGGAACATGCCGACCCACTCGTGGAACGCGACCTTCACCGGGTTGAACGTGCCGATATTCTTGACGATGCCGTAGCGCGGCAGATCCTCGGGCAATTCCTCGACGAAGGTTCCGAACATCCGGTCCCAGATGATCAGCGTGCCGGCGTAGTTGGCGTCGAGATAGCGCGGGTTGGTGGCGTGGTGGACGCGGTGGTGGGACGGCGTGTTGAAGATCATTTCGAACCAGCCCCACATCTTCCCGATCGTCTCGGTATGGATCCAGAACTGCCAGACAAGGTTGAAGCCGAAGACGAAGGCGATCACCGCCGGGTGGAAACCGAGCAGCACCAGCGGCACCTGCAAGATGAACATGCCGGTGAAAAGGCCGGTCCAGCTCTGCCTCAGCGCCGTGGAGAGGTTGTAGTGCTGGCTGGAATGATGGTTGACGTGCTCGGCCCAGACCCAGCGCACGCGGTGCGCGATGCGGTGGTACCAGTAGTAGCGCAGGTCATCGAGCAGGAACGCCGCCAGGAACACCCAGATCGAGAGGCCGAGATCAAAGAAGCGGAACTGCCAGACCCAGAGCAGCGCCGTGTAGGAAACGACACCGAGCAGGATGCCGGCGACGACATTGCCGGTGCCCATCATCAGGCTGGTCAGCGTATCGCGCGTCTCGAAAGCGCCCCTGGCCCTGCCCGTACGCACCAGCCAAAGCTCGATCAGGATGGCGACGACGAAGAAGGGAATCGCAAGCTGCGTAACCTGCGGGAAATCGTAATTTTCCATCAAGATGCGTCTCTCTTTGCAGGTTGCAGCACGTTGCGAACCGCGCTCGCATCGGTAGCGTCGGCGAAGGTGAAATCTCCGCCGGCCCAGGTGAAATCCTTGAGCCGGATCGACAAGCCTTTCGGGTCGGAACTCGTCAGCGAAACCACGTCGGATTGCGTCACGATGCGCGTCAGGAACTTGTCGCCGAAGCTCTGGACGATGCCGGTTCGGTCGCCGTCGAGTTCCAGAAACGCCGTCTTGCCGTCGGCGGTCAGCCGGACGGTCCAGACCGTTTCTTCAGGAAAATCTTCGCCAAAGCGCCTTTTCGCGTCGTCAGCGGCAGTGATCGACGAGCCCTTGCTGCCGCCGGTCAGGTGGACGGCCAGAACACACAAAGCGATCCCGACAACCACAATGGCGACGAGTACAGGCAAGCTCATGGGCCGAAAATCTCCTCCCGACCGAAGCGTCCAGCTATCCGCGGCGGCGTCGCGAGAGAAATATCATAATTGACGTTTACGTCAAAGGAGTTTCATCGCCAACCGCGCGTGGCACGGCGAAAGAGAATCCATTGCCTGCGCCATGCCGAAATATCCGACACCGAGGTCAGCGCTTTCGCGGGCGCTTTGGCGAGCTTCTGCAGATAAGCGCCTGCCAGCGTAGCCGGCAGGAAGGCTGGCCGCAGCGTATCGGGAAGGTCGCGCGCTCCACGCTCGAAGGTGGTGCGATGGTCTTGTGCAAGCGCGATCATCGCCTCAACCGCACGAGAAGCTCCTGCCCCGCCATCGCCAGCGACAAACTCCTCCGGCGATGAACCGGCGGCGGCCAGGATGTCTTTCGGCACGAAGCATTGCCCGCGCGCGCGGTGGATCGGCATCAGGCGCAGAAGGCCGGTGATGGCCTGCGCGCAGCCGGCATGGCCTGCGAGTTCTGCGAATTTCGGCGCAGCTTGCGGATTGAGGATCATCGACGCAAGCTGAATGAGTGCTGCGGCCGTTTCGCCGCAATAGCCTTCGAGGTCGTTTCTAGACGGCATCGGATCGTCGTAGAGATCGAAAATCCGCGCATCGAGATAGTTCTGGAAGGCGCTTTGCGGCAGACCGTAGGTCGCGATCGTGCCGACCAGCGCTTCGGCCACGGGATGACCTGACGCTGCTTCAACGGAGCCAGCAGCAATCACGTCGCGCCACCATTGCAGACGCACCTCTCCGGGCAGCGCTTCGCGGATGCGGTCGCGAACGCCGGCAATCTCCGCGTTGAAAGCATAGAGCGCGAAGAGGCCGGCGCGCTTGGCTTCAGGCGCATAAAGCGCCGAGAGGTAACGATCTCGGTCGGCAGCGCGCACCGCCTCCATCACGATCTGGGCGTGATCACTCATGTCAATCGACGGCCATCAAAGCTGCTGCGACCGCGCGGTCTTCCGCGAGCAGCACATTGTAGGTCCGCACGGCAGCACCGGTAGACATCGGATCGGACGAGATGCGCGCATCCTTCAGCGCCGCCTTGAGTGCGGCCGGCAAAGGCCGCAAATCCTTGCCCGTTCCGACCAGCAGGATTTCGACATCGCCGGCTTCCGAAAGAAGCCGCGCAAAATCTTCTGCTGTCAGCGCGTTCGGATCTGCCGGTTCCCAACCGTAAATGCCGGATGGCAGGCACAGAATCGAGCCGCGATGCGACATGTCGGCAAAGCGAAAACCGCCATTGCCATAGGCTTCGATCGGCGCGCGGCCGGGAAAATGTGCCTCTCGAATGAAAATGCCCGACATTGTTGCCTGCTTAAGAATTCGACGGCTGGGCCGTCCGCACGACATTGGTGTCGTTGTCGAACGTGTCCGGTCGCGGCTTGAACAGGATCAACAGCGGACCAGCGACGAAGATCGACGAGTAGGTGCCGAACACCACGCCGAAAATCAATGCCAGCGCGAAGGAGCTGATGATCTCGCCCCCGAAAAGATAAAGCGCAATCAGTGCCAGCAGCGTCGTCGCACCCGTCAGGATCGTGCGCGACAAGGTCTGGTTCAGCGACAGGTCCACGACATCCCGGATCGACATCGTCCTGAACTTTGCCAGGTTTTCGCGAACGCGATCATAGACCACTACGGTGTCGTTGATCGAATAGCCGATGATGGTGAGGATCGCGGCGATGCTGGCGAGGTTGAAGTCGATGCCGGTGACGACATAGAAGCCGATCATGGCGATGACGTCGTGAACCGTCGATATGACCGCGCCTAGGCCGAACTGCCATTTGAACCGGATCCAGATATAGATGAGCATCGCCGCCAGTGCTGCGAGCACAGCCAGGGCGCCGGCTTTTGCCAGTTCGTTCGAGACGTTCGGGCCGACAACCTCGACCCGGCGGAAGTCATAATACTCGCCCACGGCAAGCCGCGCCTTTTCGACGGCGGACTGTTCGGCATTGTCGCCGCCGCCCTGCGCCGCGATCTTGACGAGGAGGTCGCGCGGCGATCCGAAGCCCTGCACCTGCACCTCGCCGAGATTGACCTCACCCAGGCGATCCCGCACGTCGGCCGCATCGGCTGAGCCGGTCTTGGCCCGCATCTCGATGACCGATCCACCCAGGAAATCGACGCCGTAGTTCAAATCCCTGGTCACGAACAGCACCGCGGTGCCGATCGACAGGATGGCCGAAAGGGCGAACGCATATTTGCGCATCTTCATGAACGGAATTCTGGTGTCGTCCGGCACGAATTTGACGATGCCGCGCGGGATTTCGGTCGGCCGTGTCCGGCGCAGCCAGAACGAGATCATCCAGCGCGTGAAGGTGAATGCAGTGAAGACTGTGGTGATGATGCCGACGGCCAGAGTGATGGCAAAGCCGCGCACCGCACCTGAGCCGAGGTAAAAGAGGATCGCCGCTGCAATGAGCGTGGTGACGTTGGCGTCGATGACGGTGGCCATGGCTCGCGAGAAGCCGGCATCGAGCGATTGTACGAGCGATTTTCCTTGCCGCCGCTCGTCCTTGACGCGCTCATAGATGAGAACGTTGGAATCGACCGCCATACCCATGGTGAGAATGATGCCGGCAATGCCGGGAATAGTCAGGGCCAGGCCGAAGAGCGAAAGTATGGCGATGATCAGCACGACATTGGCAATGAGCGCCAGGTTGGCGATGACGCCCAGGCCGCCATAAGCGACCACCATGAAAACCAGCACAAGCAGACCGCCGATCAAGGCGGCAGTTGCACCGGCCTTGATGGAATCCGTACCGAGGTTCGGGGCGACCGTTCGCTCCTCGACGATCGTCAGCGGAGCCGGGAAGGCACCGGCGCGCAGCAATGCTGCCAGATCGGCCGCGCTCTCAGCACTGAAATTTCCGGCAATCTGGCCGACACCACCGAGAATGGGCTCCCTGATCTGCGGGGCGGAAATAACCTGATTGTCGAGAACGACGGCAAACAGCCGGCCTACATTCTGCTGGGTGGCCTCGCCAAAGCGTGCAGTGCCCTCGGGATTCAACTGGAACGAAACCACCGGCTCGCCGTCCGACCGGCTGATAGCCTGGGCGTCGATCAGGCTTTCGCCAGACACCATAATGCGATCTTCAATCAGATAGGCAGCGGGCGGATCGTCGGGGGAATACATCACCGTCGAATTGGCCGGCGGCTGGCCCGAAATCGCGTCCTGCGCCGGCATGGTCTGGTCGACCATCTGGAAGGTCAGCTTGGCGGTCTGCCCCAGGATCTCCTTCAGGCGTTGCGGGTCCTGAAGGCCCGGGACCTGAACGAGGATACGGTTTGCGCCCTGCTGCTCGACGATCGGCGCGTTTGTGCCCAGTTCATTGACGCGGCGAGTGGCTACATCGACCGACTGCGCCAATGCCGCCTCCGCGCGGTAGTCGATACCGCCGTCAGTCAGCGTATAGCGCAAAACGCCTGGCTGGGGTTCGTCCTGGGTCAATTCCTGTGTCGAACCCGTTCCGAACATTCCGGAAGACACCGGCTGCAGCAGCGAATCGAGCGCGGCCTTGGCCTTGTCGACCTCATTTGCCTCGCGAATGCTGACCTGCACGCTCTTGTCGGCTCCGGTCAGGCCGGTGTAGCCGATCTTGGCGTCGCGCAATTTTGTGCGGATATCGTCGCGGGTTACCGCAAGGCGCTCGCTGATGAGGTCTTTGCGGTCAAGCGCCAGGAGAATGTGCGAACCGCCCTGAAGGTCGAGGCCCAGCGTCATCGCACGCTTTGGCAGCCAATCCGGCAGCGCCTCGAGCGTTGCCTTCGAAAACAGATTTGGGGCCGCAAAAAGCAGCCCCAAAATCACAATGGCCCAGATAGAAATCGTCTTCCAGCGCGAGAAATAGAGCATTTTGCCTCGTCAGTTCAGACGACTCTGCAGCCGAGTCTCCTCGTCAGAGACTACTTCTTGGCGTTCTGGTTGGCGACAGGCTCACCCTTCACGCGCACATCGGCGATCGTCGAACGCAGCGCCGTCACCTTCGTGCCGTTGCCAAGGTCGATTTCCAGCTCATTGTCGTCGATGACCTTGGTCACCTTGCCGATGAAGCCACCGCCAGTGATAACGGTATCGCCGCGGCGAACGGCGGCCAGCATCTCGCCGCGCTTCTTCAGCTGCGTACGCTGCGGACGGATGATCAGGAAATACATGATCACGAAGATCAGGACGAACGGCAGAACGCTGATCAACATGTCGGGGCTTGCGCCTGTGCCTGGCATAAAAAACTCCTGAAAATTATGGGAGGGCCACTACCCCAGCCCTTCGTGAAAGTTGGCGGGAATATAGTCGCTAAAGCCACCTTTGCAACCGCGTAAGCGCCTTCGGCAGCCGCTTTCCCGGCCTGTTTGAGCGTGTTAGAGCGTTCGCGACGTTGTTTGCCACGAATGCGGAATGCGAAATGACCGAAAATACCATCGAAACGCTCACCCAGAAGCTCGATCTTCTTATCGAAGCTGTCAGCAAACTGGCGCCCCGCGCCGTGCCGCAGACGGACATCAATGAAGCCAACTGTTTCGTCTGGGCGGCCGATCCCGGCTTTCTAGAGCCGGTGCATCGCGTCAATCGCATCGACATCGGGCTCATCCGCGGCGTGGATCGCGTTCGCGATATCCTGGTCGACAACACCGAGCGTTTCGCTGCGGGCCTGCCGGCCAACAACGTGCTGCTCTGGGGCGCGCGCGGCATGGGCAAATCGTCACTGGTCAAATCGGTGCATGCCTCCATCAACGCCTCGCGCAAGCAGGAAGCACCGCTCAAGCTGATCGAAATCCATCGCGAGGATATCGACACACTGCCGAAGCTGATGACGATCCTGAAGGCGGCCCCCTTCCGCTTTATCCTGTTTTGCGACGATCTCTCCTTCGATCATGACGACACGTCGTACAAGTCACTGAAGGCCGCACTCGAGGGCGGTGTCGAAGGCCGCCCGGCCAATGTGATCTTCTATGCGACGTCGAATCGCCGGCACCTGCTGCCACGCGATATGATCGACAATGAGCGCTCGACGGCGATCAATCCGTCCGAGGCTGTCGAGGAGAAGGTTTCGCTTTCGGATCGCTTCGGCCTCTGGCTCGGCTTCCACAAATGCTCGCAGGACGAATATCTCGAGATGGTCGACGGTTATGTCCGCTACCACGACCTCAAGATCGAACCGGATCTCCTGCGTGCCGACGCGCTGGAATGGGCAACGACGCGCGGCAGCCGCTCCGGCCGCGTGGCGTGGCAGTTCATTCAGGATCTCGCCGGCCGGCTTGGCCAACCGCTGAAAGACTGAGCGTCTTCATGCGCTCATAGTCATTCCAGAATGCAAAAACCCGCCCCTGTCGGGGGCGGGCACAGATGATGGACCGGGATTCAGGGAGCCGGTAATCGTTTATTCGAGGAAGGTCGACGGATCGACCGGAGACGAGTTCTTGCGCACCTCGAAATGCAACCTTGGCGAGTCCGTGCTGCCGCTCATGCCCGAAAGCGCAAGCTCCTGGCCGCGCTTGACCTTTTCGCCGCGCGAAACCTTCAGCTCGCTGGCATGACCGTAGACGGTAACCAGTCCGTTCTCGTGCCGAACCAGAACGGTGTTGCCGAATTCCTTGAGCCCGTCGCCGGCATAGATGACGACGCCATTCTCGGCAGCCTTGACCGGCGTGCCCTCCGGCACCTGAATGTCGATGCCGTCGTTGGACTTGCCGCCGCCCTTGCCGAAAGCGGTGATGACGCGGCCACGAACCGGCCAGCGCATGCGGCCGATGCCTGTGGCATCTGGTGCTGCCGAGTCATCCTGCTCGACCTGCTCGATGAGTTTTTCTTTCTTCGGCGGCGTGTAGGCCACAACCGTCGGAGCCGCCGCAGTCGACGGCTTCGAGGGTACGGTCGCGCCGGTAACGACGGGATCGGCAGCCTTCGGTGCGGGCGCCGCAGCAGCCACGGTGGCAGCACCGGCAGCCGGAATCTGTAGCGTCTGGCCGATGCGAATGGTGCCGTCCTGGAGACCATTAGCCGACTTCAGCGCAGCCGAACTCACACCCGTCTTGCGGGCGATCTTGCTCAGCGTGTCGCCTTCCTGAACCTTGTAGGTTCCGGGCGCGGTCGATGCCTTGGCGTCGTTGGCAGCCGTGGCGGTCGGCTGCGGCGCATTCTCGCCTTCCTTCAGCTTCGGCGTCTGCGGCAACACGCCGAGATTGCCCGCAGGCGCACCCGTCGGCACCGGCACCTTGTGGGCCGGAACGTCATACTTCGTGCCTGTCGAGGACCTGGCGTCCGCAACGTTCGGATTGCTGTCGGGTGCCGAAACCGGCGCCTTGCTGGAATAGACGTAGGTCGGGATGACCACCTTCTGGCCAGCCTGCAACCCGCCCTGCTCGGAAATGCCATTGACCTTCATCAACACATTGGCCGGCACGCCGAAGCGGCGCGAGAGATTGTAGACGGTCTCGCCTTCCTTGGCGGTGACCTGGGTGCCGCCGGCACGCGACCAGCCTGCGACTTCTTCCTCAACGCTCGCCATGACCGGCTGCTTTGTCTGCGCGACGGTGCCCGTCACGGTCTGGTCCAGCGACCTTGCGGCAGCGACCGGAGCCAAAGCCGGAGCGGGATTGGAGGCGCGCGGCGTGTTCATCGCAGCCTGTGTCGTCGGCGGCGGAGGCAATGGCTGGGAGGAAACCGGGGTCAGCGCGCCACGGGTGACCGATTCTGTCTGGGCGGGAGCAACTGGCGCTGCCGCCATCTGAGCATCGCCCGGATAAGGCTGGTTCTGCTGCCCGAGAATCTGGCGCTGATTTGGCGTCGAGGCGGTAAAGATGTCATCGACACCGCCGCCACCGAATCGCGAGACCTGGGCGCTGCAACCCGCCGCCATGCTCGCGACCAGGAATATGGCCGCACTGCGCGCCAGAGCGCGTTCGTTCTTGGCTAAAATACTGATTCGCATCGCAATAACCCGCGTATACTCGATACCCAACTGGTATGATTAAAGCGCGTTAATGTTACTGGTCGGTTAAGAGGCTGGAGAAGATAGTAAGAAATACGCGAACGTGAGAGCGACGACTCAGATCACGGCAGCAACGCTGCGTGCGATCGGCTGAAGACGCACGATGCCGATATCCTCGCGCTCAAAGCGGCTGCCGAGTTTGGTCAGCTTGGCCATGACCTGCTCGTCCTCGTCAGGGCCGATCGGCGCGATCATGATGCCGCCGCTGGACAGTTGATCGACGAAGCTGCGCGGCAAGCCGTCGAACGAGGCCCAGACGACGATGCGATCGAACGGCCCCTCACCCGCCAGCCCGTTCGAGCCGTCGGCCTGACGCACGAACGCATTGGTGATGCCGAGCGCTTCAAAACGCTGGCGCGCCTGTTCGGTCAGCGTCTTGAAGCGATCCACCGTCACCACGCGCGCGGCAAGCCGCGACATGACGGCTGCGGTATAGCCGGAGCCGGTGCCGATCTCGAGAACGCGGCTGCCGGGCTCGATTGCAAGCGCTGCGATCACCGCTGCCTGCAGATCGGCGCCCTCGATCGTCTCGCCGCATTCGATCGGCAGCGTCCGCTCCGACCAGGCGATGCTGTGCCACTGCGCGGAAATGAACGCGTGGCGCGGCGTTGCCTCGAAGGCGGTGATCATGTCCTTGGGGACGATGCCGCGCCCGCGCAACCTCAGGAGAAATGCTGCAAAGCCTTCGCGGTCGTCGATGGAGTTCATGCCAGCGCCTTCGTCAACTGGTCGCGGATCTCATGGGCGGTAAGGTCGAGCTTCAGCGGCGTCACCGAAACGAATTTGCTGCGCACGGCGTGAACGTCGGTGCCTTCCTTCAATTCGGGTGGCTCGCGGCCGAAACGCAGCCAGAAATAGGGAAAGCCGCGCCCGTCCGCACGCTCGTCGATCCACAGGCTGTGGACTAGCTTGCCCTGGGTGGTGACGCGGGTCGCCTCGACTTCTTCGGGCGGGCAGTTTGGGAAATTCACATTCAGGAATGTGCCGTCCGGCAGGTCAATCTTGAGCAGCCGCTGCAGCAGCGCCGGCGCCAGCGCCTCGACCGTTTCCCACGGCACCAGCCGCGCGCCGTCCTGCACATTGTATGCCTGGCTAAGCGCAATGGAGCGAATGCCGAGCATCGTGCCCTCCATCGCCCCGGCCACCGTGCCCGAATAGGTCACGTCGTCGGCGAGATTGGCACCCGAATTGACACCGGAAAGGATCAGATCCGGCGGCTCGGGCATCACCTTGCGCACGCCCATGATGACGCAGTCCGTCGGTGTGCCGCGCACGGCGAAATGCTTTTCGCCGATTTTGCGCAGGCGAAGCGGCTCGGAGATCGACAGCGAGTGGGCAAAGCCGGACTGGTCCGTCTCCGGTGCGACCACCCAGACATCGTCGGACAGCGTGCGCGCTATGCGCTCGAGGCAGGCCAGACCTTCGGCGTGGATGCCATCATCATTGGTCAGGAGAATGCGCATAAGGGTCAGTTCGCCTCGATCTTGGCTGCGCCGCCCATGTAAGGACGCAGAACTTCAGGAATGGTTACGCTGCCATCCTCGTTCTGGTAATTTTCAAGCACCGCGATCAGCGCGCGACCGACAGCCGTGCCCGAACCGTTGAGCGTGTGGACGAAGCGCGTCGCCTTCTCGTCCTTGACGCGATAGCGGGCATCCATGCGCCGCGCCTGGAAATCGCCGCAGACCGAGCAGGACGAGATTTCGCGATAGGCGTTCTGGCCCGGCAGCCAGACCTCGATGTCGTAGGTCTTGCGCGCGCCGAACCCCATGTCGCCGGTGCACAGCGTGACGGTGCGGAACGGCAGTTCAAGGCGCTTCAGCACCTCCTCCGCGCATTGCGTCATGCGCTCATGCTCGGCAATCGAGCTGTCGGCATCGGTGATCGAGACCAGTTCGACCTTGTAGAACTGATGCTGGCGCAGCATGCCCCGCGTATCGCGACCGGCTGAACCCGCTTCCGAGCGGAAGCAAGGGGTCAACGCCGTCATGCGCAGCGGCAGTTTTTCCTGCGCCAGGATTTCCTCGCGGACGAGGTTGGTGAGCGGGACTTCGGCGGTGGGGATGAGGCCCAAGCGACCGTCGCCGTGAGGCACGAAAAAGAGGTCATCTTCGAACTTCGGCAGCTGATTGGTGCCGAACAGAACCTCGTCGCGAACCAGCAGTGGCGGGATTACCTCCTGATAGCCGTGCTCGGTCGTGTGCAGGTCGAGCATGAACTGGCCGATGGCGCGCTCGAGCCGCGCAAGCTTGCCCTTCAGCACTGTAAATCGGCTGCCGGAAAGCTTTGCAGCGCGCTCAAAATCCATCAGGCCAAGCGCTTCGCCAATTTCGAAATGCTCCTTCACCCAGTTCGGGCGGAGCTTTATCGCGCCTACCTTGCGGACTTCGACATTGTCGTTTTCGTCAGCGCCGACCGGAACGTCATCAAACGGCACGTTGGGAATGACGGCCAGTGCATCTTCCAGCGCCTTGTCGAGTTCGCGCTCGCGCGCCTCGCCATTCTGGATGAAGCTCTTGATGTCGGCGACTTCAAGCTTGAGCTGTTCGGCAAGCACCGAATCGCCTGAGCGCATGGCGTTGCCGATTTCCTTCGACGCGGCGTTGCGGCGCTCCTGCCGGACCTGGAGTTCGCCAAGATGCGCGCGGCGCTGCTCGTCCTTCAACAGCAGATCATCGACGGTTGCCTGCGCTTCGTCCGAGGACCATGAGCGCTTCACCAGGGCGTCAACGAGGGCTTTCGGGTTCTCGCGAATCCATTTGATGTCAAGCATGTCAGAAGTCCGGTCGCAGTATGAGTTCTAGAGGCGGCCGCGACGGCGGATCGAAAGGCTGTCAGCTCGCGGCGGTACCGTCTCCAGTCCCACTCAATGGCGCTTTTTCGGCTACCGCTTCAGCGGCTTCCTTTTTCTCGCGCGCCACGCGTTCCTGTTCGCGATTCCGTTCGATCATCCGGGCGGTCCAGATTGAAATCTCGTAAAGAAGGATGGTGGGAAGGGCAAGACCGATCTGGCTGACCGGATCGGGCGGGGTCAGCACCGCTGCCACGATGAAGGCCAGCACGATCGCCCATTTGCGCTTGTCGATCAGCGCCTGCGACGACAACAGCCCGACACGCACCATAAGCGTGGTGACGACCGGAAGCTGAAAGACCAGGCCGAACGAGAAGATCAGCGTCATGATCAGGCTGAGATATTCCGAAACCTTCGGCAGAAGCGAAATCTGCACATGGTCGTCCGTGCCGGCCTGCTGCATGGCCAGGAAGAACCACATCACCATGGGGGTGAAGAAGAAGTAGACCAGCGATGCGCCCATCAGGAACAGGATGGGCGACGCGATCAGGAACGGCAAAAACGCACTGCGTTCGTTCTTGTAGAGGCCGGGAGCGACGAATTTGTAGATCTGGGCGGCAATAAGCGGAAAGGCGATGACCAAGCCGCCGAACATGGCCAACTTGATCTGCGTGAAGAAGAATTCCTGCGGCGCCGTATAGATCAGCTCGACCTTGTGCGGGTCGAGGCCGGCCCATGCGGTCGCCCATTTGAACGGGATGACCAGCAGGTTGAACAACTGCTTGGCGAAGAAGAAACAGCCGAGGAAGGCTACGAAAAACCCACCGATCGCCCAGATAAGACGCGTGCGCAGTTCGATCAGATGCTCGATCAGCGGGGCCGATGACTTTTCGATTTCGTCTTCCGGTTCACTCACTTGGCAGTTCCCGCTGGTTTTTTCTTGGTCGTTGCCGGCTTGGCCGGACTTTTTGCCGGAGCCTTGGCGGGCTTGGCTGCGGCTGGTTTGGCTGCCGGCTGTTCAGCAGCAACCTTGCTTGCGGCTTTCGGCGCGGCAGCTTTGGCAGCGGGCTTGGCTGCCGCCGGTGCTTTCACAGCCGCTTTTGGTGCTGCGGCAGCCTTGGCAGGCTTGGAGGCTGGCGCTGACTTGGCAGGCTTGGCGACAGGCGCGGGCTCCTGCGTTGGCGCTGGAAATACCGGCGCCGCAGTTGGCATCGCTTCAGGACCGGCAACGCCGGGCATGGTGGTCGCACCATTCTTCAACGGCTCGGCCGCATGCACCGCATCGGAAGCAGGTTCCGCCGCCGTGGAGGGCTTCGGCTTCATCGCCGCGTCGAGACCAGCACGCACATCCGACGCCGCCTTTTCGAACGGATTGAGCTGCTTCTTGATCTCGGCGGTCGGGTTCAGGCTGCGCAACTCATCGACGGACTTCTTGACGTCGTCGAGCTCGGCTTCTTTCAAAGCCTCGTTGAATTGCTTTTGGAAATCGCCCGCCATGGTGCGCAGTTTCGCCGTCGTTTTGCCGAACGTGCGCAGCATGCGCGGCAAATCCTTCGGCCCGACGACCACGATCATAACGACCGCGATCACCAGCATTTCGGTCCAGCCGATATCAAACATGACTATCCAACCTGACTAGCTGGGAAACGGTTCAGCTCTTGCTGGCCTTTTCCTTGGCTGCCTGGATGGTCTCGTCGGAGCGATGCTCCACGGTCCGGCCATCGACGGTCTTGACGCCTTCATCAGCGTCCTCGTCAGACATGCCCTTCTTGAAGCTCTTGATGCCCTTAGCCATGTCGCCCATCAGTTCCGGGATCTTGCCACGGCCAAACAGCAGCAGAACCACAACCAGCACGATGAGCCAGTGCCATATCGAAAACGAACCCATTGTAACTCTCTCTCGAACGATTTCCTGAGATTGATCTATGCGCTTTCGCGCTGCGTTTCAAACATAAGTACGTCAGACTTTCGCAAGGAAAGCCAGATGTCACGTGCTTTGGCAGACAAAGCGCCGCAGCGTATGCGGGCACGCACAGGCTTTTCAGCACCTGAGACGGCGAATTCCAGCAATTCCATGACGCCGAGGAAGCGGCGTGACAGGATTCTTGCCTCGATTTCACCTTCCGTTTCGCTGACGTCGAAGCCTGTCAGCCGCACCGCCACCGTCGCCTTCGCGCCTTCGGAGAGGTCCGGCGACGGAATCTTGCCCACCGGCGTGTCCACCGCACCCTTCGCAACCCGGCCATCGAAGACGTTCAGCTCGGAAAAGAATCCAGCTGCAAAGAGATTCGCAGGGCGGAGGTAAAGCTCTTCGGCACGGCCGGATTGGACAAGGCGGCCGCCCCTGAGAAGCGCGATCCGGTCTGCCATGCGCATCGCTTCCTCGGCGTCATGCGTCACGACAATCGCGGTCGCACGGCTTTCGCGCAGGATCGCCAACGTTTCGGCGCGCACATTGTCCTTGAGGCGCGAATCGAGCCCGGAAAACGGCTCGTCCATCAAAAGCACCGCCGGACGTGGCGCCAAGGCGCGCGCCAGCGCCACACGCTGCTGTTCGCCACCGGACAGCACATGCGGATAAGAGCCTGCGTAATGTTCCAGCCCGACGCGTGACAGCGCGATCAAAGCTTCGCGCCGCGCTTCTTCGCCCGAAAGTGCGGTCAGGCCGAAGCGGACATTATCGAGGATCGTCAAATGCGGAAACAGCGCGAAATCCTGGAAGACAAGGCCGATCGAGCGTTTTTCCGGCGGCAGGAAAATCGACGGCCCCGCGATCTCGCGATCGTTGAGCAGAACGCGCCCGGTCGATTGGCTTTCGATGCCTGCAGCAATGCGAAGTAGCGTCGTCTTGCCCGAACCGGACGGCCCGAGGAGGCATAGAACCTCGCCCGGCTCGGCGGCGAGCGAAACGTCGCGCAGCGTCTCGGCTTCCGGCCCAAATGAATGGCAGATATTTTCGAAAGCAAGGCGCGCGGCAAAAGTGACACCCGCGGTCACCCGGCTTGCGGTCTGCGCTTCCCCATTCTTCACTTAAAACACAACCCTTGACCCAACCCGGCCCTGGTCAATCATCTGTAACCTTGGGTGTCAACAGCCCGAGCTCTTCAAGGTCGATATCGGTCAGCGGATCTTCGTCCTCGGTCAGCAGATCAAGATCGGATGGCGGAAGCGGGACAGAGAAATTCGACGGCATCCGGGCCGACAACAGCCCTGCCCCCTTCAGCTCTTCCATACCCGGCAGATCCCGGATTTCTTCGAGTGCGAAATGGTCGAGGAATTTTTCGGTGGTGCCGTAGGTAACAGGCCGGCCGGGCGTGCGGCGACGGCCGCGCATCCGCACCCATTCCGTTTCCATCAGCGTGTCGAGCGTGCCTTTCGAGGTTTCAACACCGCGGATGTCCTCGATCTCGGCCCGCGTCACTGGTTGGTGATAGGCGATGATGGCTAGCACCTCGAGAGCGGCGCGCGACAGCTTCTTCTGCTGTATGGCGTCGCGGTTCATCAGGAAGGCCAGATCGCCGGCTGTCCGGAAAGCCCAGGCGTCGCCGACACGAACGAGGTTCACGCCGCGCCGCGCATAGATTTTCTGCAGTTCGGTCATTGCAGCACGAACGTCGACACCTTCAGGCAGACGTGCCGTAAGCTGCTTTTCGGTCACCGGCTCGGAGCTGGCGAAGACGATGGCCTCGGCCATGCGCGCAGCCTCCGCCAGAATCAGGCGCTCTGCCGGATTGCGTTCGGCCTCGGCCTCTTCATCAACCGTGAACGGGATCACCGTGGCATTTGCGCTGTCACTCATGGCGCACCTTCGATTGCTTTCTCGGCCGGCGCGCGGCTGCGCAGATAGAGCGGCGCGAAGGCATCCTGCTGCCGCATCTCTATATGCCCCTCGCGCACCAATTCCAGCGTGGCGGCAAAAGAGCTGGCGATGGCCGTCGCACGCTCCTCGGGCGTGGTCATGTATACGAGCAGGAACTGATCGAGCGCCGTCCAGTCCTTGAACGACCCGACCAGGCGGGTGAGGATGTCGCGCGCTTCCTTCAGCGACCAGACGCCACGCTTGGCGATCCGTACATTGGTAATCGCCTGCCGTTGCCGTTGGATGGCGTAGGCGGTCAACAGATCATAGAGCGAGGCCGAATATTCGTTTTTCTTGTCAACGATGACCATTTCCGGCATGCCGCGCGCGAAAACGTCACGGCCAAGCCGGTTGCGATTGACGAGCCGCGAGGCCGCGTCCCGCATCGCTTCAAGCCGCTTGAGGCGGAATTGCAGAACGGCGGCAAGCTCCTCGCCGCTCTCGCCTTCGTCGCCGGGCTGCTTGGGAATGAGCAGCTTGGATTTCAGGAAAGCGAGCCAGGCCGCCATGACGAGATAGTCGGCGGCGAGTTCCAGCCGGATGGCGCGGGCGCTGTCGATGAATTTCAGATACTGCTCGGCCAACGCCAGGATCGAGATGCGGGAGAGGTCAACCTTCTGGTTGCGCGCCAGATGCAAGAGGAGATCAAGCGGGCCTTCGAAGCCGGCAACGTCGACCTGCATCGCTGGTTCGCTGACGCCGCGTGAATCGTCGTTTTCCGCCCAGAGACGGTCCATCGGCGTGGCCTTCCCGGCCCGGCTCTCCAATGTCTCCGCCAATTCGGTGCCTTCTCTCCTTAAAATCGGCGGCTATGCCACCGCTTCGAAATAGTTCGCAAACTCGGCCCGTATCTGCGCCTCGTCGGCTGCATCACGCTCACGAATGTAGCTTAGCGCGCGATCGGCGCGTTGCAGCGACTTTCCTGCAAGCGCCGTGGTGCGTGAAGCTATGCCCGTCATTTCTTCCATCACCCCATTGCAGTGAAGGACCAGATCGCATCCAGCCGCAAGGATCGAAGCGGCTTTGGACGGGAAATCCCCAGAAAGTGCCTTCATCGACGTATCGTCACTGACCAGCAGGCCGTCAAAACCGATCTCACCGCGCACGATCTCCCGGATCACCTTCGCGGAAGTGGTCGCGGGGCCATCAGGATCGATCGCCGAATAGACAACATGGGCGGTCATTGCGATCGGCAGATGACTTAGCGCCTTGAACGGGGCGAAATCATGGGCCCGCAATTCCTCGATCGGCGTATCGACGGTCGGCAGTTCGAAATGCGTATCCGAGAATGCCCGACCGTGCCCGGGAATGTGTTTCATCACCGGCAGAACGCCGCCGGAAAGCAGTCCTTCGGCCGCAGCCTTGCCCAATGCCATCACGCTTTGCGGCTCCTTGCCATAAGCGCGGGTACCGATGACATCGCTTGCGCCCTCGATCGGCACATCCAGAACCGGCAGGCAGTCGGCCGTAATGCCGAGACGCAGAAGATCGAAGGCGTGCAGCCGCGCCAGAAGCCAAGCCGCGCGCAGGCCTGCCTCGCGATCGCTCCTGTAGAGTGCGCCAAGGGCTGCACCGGCCGGATAATTGGGCGCGATCGGCGGGCGCAGGCGTTGAACCCGGCCGCCTTCCTGATCGATGAAGACCGGTGCTTCCGGCCGACCAACGCTGTCACGCATGGAAGCGACCAGATCGCGGATCTGCTCCGGTTCGCCGATGTTGCGGGCAAACAGGATGAACCCCCAGGGGCGTTCATCGCCGTAAAAGCGAATTTCATCAGAAGTGAGCGTTTTCCCGGCACAGCCGAGGATCATGGATTTTGATTCGGTCATGGCCCTCAGATTAGAGCAACATGGGCTTCGAGGGAATCCATTCGAAATCGGCTATCGGCCCTGCGCAAAGCAAAACCGGCGCGAACATGTCGCGCCGGTTTTCATTCTCTTCGAATTTTGCCAGTTGCCTACTTCGAGACGAAGCAGTTGCCGCCAGCAGCCTTGTAGCTTTCGCAAAGCGAGATCGCTTCGTTGCGGCTCGGTGCAGGCACGCGAACGCGCCAGAACGTACCCTTGCCGGCAATCTCGGCCTTGACGATGTTCGCCTGGTGGCCGTTGAGCACGCTGCCGTAGCGGCGCTGCAGGTCCTGATAGGACGACTGGGCGGCCGCTTCACTCGGCTGAGAGGCGATCTGCATGGACCATGCACCAGCCGCAGCAGCGCTTGCAGGAGCAAGGGCTGCAACCTGATCGGCCTTCACTTCGCCAACAACATCGACCGGCTGGTCGGAAGGACGCGTCGGCGCGATCGCCACTGATTTCGGCGTGGTCGAGTTCTGCGGCTTGGCTGCAGCCTTCGGAGCGGCATTGGCTTCGGCAGGTACAGGCTCGTTGGCATTAAGCGATGCGGCAGGTTTGGTGGCGGGCACCGAAGCCGTGGTGGTTGCGCCGACCGGATCGGTAACGCTCTCAGACGCCGTCGTTGCCGGGTCGATCGCCGGGGCGGCAGGAGCCGGATCCTCACGTGGGACCAGCGTGCCGTCCGACTTCACGACCATGGTGCGCACCTTGCGTGGCGTGACTGCCGCCACTTCGGGGTTCTGGTCGCCACCGTTTTCCTGCATGATCTGCTGGATGCGATCCTCGGACTTGGCCATGGGAGCGGCGGCGTCGCCGTCGGTCTCGGATGCTATGTCCGTCTCGTCCAGCGCCGGCTCCGGATCCTGGGCGGCCATATCCATCGGCTCTTCAGCCGTCGTCACCAGCTTTTCCTGCGTCGGCGTAGCGCTGGAAGGCGTTCGCGAAACGGTGTCGTAGACCTTGTTGTCCTGGTTGGGGACAACCGTGCCGCCGGGATTTTCCGGTCGGATCTTTATCGGGCCGTCATCTGCCTTGACGAGCGCCGGCGCACCGGACCCGACATTGCTGCCCGACAGCGCATAGGCACCGATAGCGCCGATGACCGCGATTCCGCCGACAACGGCAGCGATGAGCATTCCACGCCGCTGCGGACGTTCTCTCTCACCAGCCGCGCCATAGGCAGCTGCCGACATCTCTTCATCAGCGTCAGGGTCATAATCGAAATCATCGAGATTGGGCTGCTGATACTGCCCCCGTCCCTGCGAACCCGAAAGCGCGCCAGTGTCGAAGGCAGGCTGGGTAGCAGCAGGTGCATAGGCTGTATGAGCGGCGGTTGCGCCAAGCACGCCAGCTACGGCGGCCCCGGCAACGGCTGCAGTCTGATAGGGATGGCCCTGCGTCAGCGCATCCTCGTCGATCTGGAACTCACGCTCGAAATCGGCGGCAAAGTCGTCGGCATCGCCTGCAGCCTGCTGCGGCTGTGCGGTAGATGCCGGTTCCGGCGAATTCATGTCGTTGAGAAGGCTTGCGAACTCCGCGTCGATGTCATCGTACGCGGGTGCTGCCGGAACGTCTTCTTCGAAAGCCAGTTCCGGAATATCGAGGTCTTCTGCGAGCGCAACCGCCTGCTCCGGCACGTCGATCGTTTCAATGTCCGGGATATCGTTGTAGCTGGCGGCGGGTGCTGCGAAGTCTTCGTCGGCCGCTTCCTCATAGTGCGCGACAACCGGCTGCGGTTCAGGCTCATGCTTGTTCCACGAGCTTACCGGTCCGGTCGGCGTGAACTGAGCCGTCAGCGCGGCCAGATCGGCATAGGGATCATTAGCCTGGCTGGAAGCCGCGACTGCCGGCTCCTCGACCGGCGCATGCTCGTCCTCATCCAAAGCGAGGTCGACATCTTCAATCGAATTGGCGAATGCGGCATCGAAAGCCTCATCGTCGAATTCGAGATCGATATCCGCCTCGGCCTCCGCGACAGGCTCGGCCGCATAGCTGGCTTCATCGGCGGGAGCCGCATAGACCGGCTGACCGGTGCGATAATTGCTGAGCGAGTAAGGCGTGGAAACGACCGGCTGCGCAGCCTCGGCGGAAGGCGTCTCGGCAAGCACGTCTTCGTCTGCGAGTTCCAGTTCGATTTCGTCGTCTACGTCCTGCGCAGCGACGGCATAGGCAGGCTCGTCGGCAACCGCATATGCTGGCTCTTCGGCAGCGGCATAGGCCGGCTCTTCGGCAGCGGCCTCTACGACCGGAGCCTCTTCGGCATGATACGCCGGCGCATTGCCGAGAAGCGCATTGAGTTCGTCCTCAAGGCTCGGCCCACCCTCGTCTACGATGGAAACCGGCTCTTCCGGCTGCAAAGCGATCTCAAGTTCCCGATCCAATTCCGGATCGATAGAACCATGACCGGACGACTTCAGCGGCACGGCAGTGAAGTCCATGTCCACTTCAGCCAGGGCAGCGTCAAAATCATCGGCGAACGCTTCTTCCGAAGCGGCTGCGGCCACAGGCTGAGCGTATTCTTCCGTCGCCGCGGTCTCGTAGGCAGGTGCAGCTTCGTAGGCTGGCTCAGCCTCGTCTTCATAGGCGGCATGAGTGCCGGCATCGACTGACGACCATTCACCCTCAAGCGGCTGATCGTCTTCGAAAGAAGCGGCTACCGCCTGGTCGAAAGGATCAACAGCGTCAGGCTGCTCGGCAGGGACTTCCACCGGAGTGAATTCGGCTGCGGGAGCATATTCAGCTGCGGGTTCATATTCACCTGCAGCTTCGTATTCACCTTCAGATTCATAATCCACGACGGGCTGCTGATCATCTGCCGGTTCATATTCGGCGGCCGTGACGGCCTGATATTCAGGCGACGCAGCCTCTTCAACGACGACTTCCGCGTGGGACCACTCGCCATCCAGAGACAGTTCGTCTTCCAACTCAGCGGCGACGACATCGTCGAAGTTGCCTGCCTCGGGGGCGAGAGCCTCCAGGGGAGCAGCTTCGAAAGCGACCGTCGGCTCATATTCCGGCTGGGCGGCAAAAGCAGGTTCGGCCTCCGAAGCCTGAGGCTCTAGAGCTTCAAACTCAGCAACCTCCAGTTCTCCAGACGAAACCTCGGGCTCGTATGCCGCCGGGGCATCCGGCTGATAGGCCGTTTCCGTGCGATAGGCCGGCTGGAAAGCGTGCACATTGTCATGCACGGAATCTTCCTGGGCGAACTCGCCCATCAGTTCCTTTTCCAGATCGATGCCGAAATCGTCCGCCTCGACACCTGCGACCGAAGAAGGCGCTGCCGCCGGTTCCTGCTGAACAGGTTGGCGCGGGTCAAATCCCATGATCCGGGTTAGTTCGGCGAACGGATCATCGTTCGACAACTGGTCCCGATCGGCGATTTTAAGCTGGGTTCTGTCTACCATACTCTTTCCCGATACTCGCACTATTCGGACGCAATGGGCGTCACGTAAGGTTGGGCCTTACCAGCGCAATGTGGGCAAATGGTGACAGGTTTTCCCGTAAAACCTAGCGCATTTCCGCGGGCGCATCGGCCCCGATCAACGCCAGGCCGGACGTCAAAACGTCCGAGACAGCCTGCACCAGCCCGAGTCTGGCATACGTCAATTGTCGGTCGTTAACCTTAACAAAACGTAAGTCCTGATTTTCCGTGCCTCGGTTCCAGTGTCCGTGGAAGCTGGAAGCCAGATCATACAAGTAAAATGCCAGTCTATGCGGCTCATGCGCAAGTGCTGCCGATTCGACAAGCCGGGGATATTCGGCAAGCTTTCTGATCAACCCGATCTCGCTCTCGTCAGTCAGCCGCGCAGCCGATTCGGCAAGCGAGGCCCGGTCGAAAGCGCCCTCGCCCAATTGCTCCTTCGCCTGCCGGAATACGGAATGACAGCGCGCAGAAGCATACTGTACGTAGAAGACCGGATTATCCTTGGACTGCTCAGTCACCTTGGCAAAGTCGAAGTCGAGCGGCGCATCGCTCTTGCGATAGAGCATCATGAAACGGATCGGATCGCGTCCGACCTCCTCCACCACTTCCCGCAGGGTGATGAAGTCGCCCGAGCGCTTCGACATGCGCACCGGTTCGCCATCGCGGTAGAGCTTAACCAGCTGGCACAGAAGCGCGGTCAGCTTCAGCGAACCACCTGACAAAGCCTTGGCCAGCGCCTCCAGCCGCTTGACGTAGCCGCCGTGGTCAGCGCCGAGAATGAAGATCGTCTCGTTGAAGCCGCGATCCAGCTTGTCCTTCAGGTAGGCAACATCGGCGGCAAAATAGGTGAACGCGCCGTCCGACTTGACCAGCGGCCGGTCGATATCGTCACCAACGTCCGTGGAGCGGAACAAGGTCTGCTCGCGGTCTTCCCAGTCCTCAGGCTTCTGCCCCTTGGGCGGCGGCAGCTTGCCCTTGTAGACGTGGCCCTTGAGCTTCAGGTCGGTGATGGCGGAGCGTATGGCGGCGGCGTTGTTGGCGTGCAGCGTGCGCTCGGAGAAAAACACCTCGTGATGCACGTTCAGCAGGGCCAGATCCTCGCGGATCATCACCATCATGGCGTCGATCGTGCGGTCCTTGATGAGCGCAAGTGCCTCGTCCTCAGGCTTCTGCAGCAGATCGCGGCCGAATTCCTTGGCCAGAGCCTGCCCCACGGGCACCAGGTAATCGCCCGGATAAAGTCCCGCCGGGATTTCCCCGACCTCGTCGCCCAAAGCCTCGCGGTAGCGCAGCATGGCCGAGCGCGCGAGCACATCGATCTGCGCGCCGGCGTCATTGATGTAGTATTCCTTGGTCACGTCATAGCCAGCAAAGCCGAGCAGATTAGCCAGCGCATCGCCCACCACCGCGCCGCGGCAATGGCCGACATGCATCGGGCCGGTTGGGTTGGCCGAGACATATTCGACATTGACCTTGATGCCCTTGCCAACCGTCGAGCGGCCATAATCGGCGCCTACACCCAGCAGGCTGGTCAGATGCGCCTGCCAGAAACCGTCCGTCAGCCGCAGATTGACAAAACCTGGGCCGGCGACATCAACAGCTGCAATATCCTTGTCCTGACGCAACACCTCAGCGAGCTTTTCGGCCAGCGCGCGCGGGTTCTGCCCGGTCGGCTTGGCCAGCACCATCGCGGCATTGGTCGCCAGATCGCCATGCGTGGCATCGCGCGGCGGCTCTACGGCAATACGCGAGAGATCGGCTGGCTGGCCGTCTTTGTCTTTAAGATCAAGCGCTTCAACGATCTTTATGATCCGCTCGTTGAAATCGGCGAAGATATTCATGGATGGCTACTCTGGAAAATCGGCACTTTATGCCGGCTCAATGCCGGAAAACCGGTTCCGCCTAGCCCAAATCGGGCGTGCGGTCAAACAGCCGTCGGTGTTCCTTGATCGCATAAGTGTCCGTCATACCGGCCAGGAAATCGGCGACATGGCGCGCTTTTATGCGCTCGGCAGCACGATCGAGCCCCTCGCGCCAGCCGTCCGGCATCTCGCGTGGATCGGCAAAATAAGCGTCGAACAGCTCGCGCACGATCTGGTCGGCGCCCTCGCGCACCAGCATCACGTCCTTGTGGCGGTAGATATTCTTATACAGAAACGCCTTCAGTTCCTTTTCCGCCGGTGCCATTTCGTCAGAGAACGTAGCAATGGCTGACTTGGCGGCATGAACGTCTTTGACACTTTGCGGCTTCAGCTCAGCCAGCCGCGCCGAGGCGGTCTTGATCACGTCCTCGACCATGATGGTTATCTGCCGCCGCATGAGTTCGTGCCCGGTGCGCGCGGGGTCGAGCGCCGGATAGCGTTCTCGCACCCCTTTCAGGATCGAGGCCGGCAGAGGCACCTCCTCCAGCATGTCGAGCGTCAGCAGCCCTGCCCGCAGGCCATCGTCGATGTCATGTGTGTTGTAGGCGATGTCGTCGGCTATTGCCGCGCATTGCGCCTCAAGGCTGGCGAACTGATCGAGTTCGAGATCGTGAAGCTCTGAATAGTCAAGAATCGCCTGCGGCACCGCGCCTTTCAGGCCATTGCCCTTGGCGTCCGTCAGCGGGCCATTATGCTTGACCAGCCCTTCAAGCGTTTCCCATGTCAGGTTCAGCCCATCGAACTCGGCATAGCGGCGTTCCAGCCGCGTGACCACGCGCAGCGACTGGGCGTTGTGGTCGAAGCCACCCCAGGCCGCCATCTTCTCGTTCAACGCGTCCTCGCCGGTGTGGCCAAAGGGCGTGTGGCCGAAATCATGGACCAGCGCCACGGCCTCGGCCAGATCCTCGTCGCAACGCAGCGCCCGCGCCAGAGCGCGCGCAATTTGGGCGACTTCGATCGTATGCGTCAGCCGCGTGCGATAGTGATCGCCTTCATGGGCGATGAACACCTGCGTCTTGTGCTTGAGACGCCGGAATGCCGTGGAATGGATGATGCGGTCGCGGTCGCGCTGGAATGGCGTGCGCGTCGGGCTTTCAACCTCATCGAAAAATCGCCCGCGCGAAAGCGCCGGATCACAGGCATAGGCAGCGCGCGGCCGATAGCCGAAACCGATGTCGCCAAGCTCGTTCGCCATTTTTGACTTGCCGCCGCTGGTTGACTTGCCCCTTCGCGCTTCATACCTATGGTAACAACGCGAATGCAAGGTGACGCCAATGGGCGCAGATGCCAAGACTGCCATGAAGGGTGTAGACGTTTCCGAGGCCGCTGCGAAGCGGATTGCGAAGATCGTCGCCGGTGAACCGGGAAAGATCGCGCTACGCGTTTCCGTCGAAGGCGGTGGCTGCTCGGGTTTCTCCTACAAATTCGATCTGGTCGACGCGAAGAACGACGACGACATCGCCATCGAGAGAGACGGCGCGACGGTGCTGATCGACGACCTGTCTCTGGTCTATATGGGCGGGTCGGTGATCGACTTCGTCGACGACCTGATGGGCCAGTCGTTCCAGATCAGGAACCCAAACGCCGTGGCGTCCTGCGGCTGCGGCACCAGCTTTTCCATTTAATCTGAACCAATGCCAGAATTGAAAAGGCTGCCAACTGGCAGCCTTTTCTTTTGATGACTACGCTTCCGCCGCCATTGCCGCCTCGCGGGCGTCAGCCTCGTTGCCCTTCACGCCGTTGAAGAAGGCGTTGAGAACCACGGCTGACACGGAAGCCAGCAATATGCCGGATTCGACCAGCGGATGGATGTCGTGCGGCAGCCACATCTTGAAGTCCGGCGCGACCAGCGGGATCATCCCAAGACCTACCGAGACCGCGACTATGAACAGGTTGTTGCGCGTCGTCTTGAAATCCACTGCCGCCAGGATGCGGATGCCGGTCGCAGCCACCATCCCGAACATCACGAGCCCTGCCCCGCCGAGCACGAAGGTCGGGAGTGCTTCCACCAGCGCGCCCATCTTCGGCACGAGACCGAGCACTATCAGGATGATGCCGCCGGCCACGCAGACGAAACGGCTTTTCACGCCGGTAACGCCGACCAACCCGACATTCTGCGAGAAGCTGGTATAGGGGAAGGTGTTGAACAGGCCGCCGATGACAGTGCCGAGCCCGTCGGTGCGCAGTCCGGCCGAAAGCATCGGCTGGCTGATCTTGCGGCCCGTCATCTCGCCCAGCGCCAGGAACATGCCGGTCGATTCGATCATCACGACGATCATCACCAGCGTCATGGTGAGGATGAGGATCGGATCGAAGATCGGCATGCCGAAGCGCAAAGGCGTCACCAGTTCGAACCAGCCGGCGGAGGCGACCTTCTCGAAATGCATCATGCCGAGTGCGGCGGTGATGACACCCCCGACGATGATGCCGAGCAGCACCGCGATGTTTGCCAGAAAGCCCCTGCCGAATTTGGCGATCAACAGGATCGAAAATAACACGATCGCCGAGATCACAATGTTGGAGACCGGCGCATAGGCAGCATTCGGAATCGTTGCCGCAAGCGACAGGCCGGCAGGCATCGGAGGCAAGGTCGAGCCGGCAGCCGATGCCGCGTCCGAAATCGACTTCAGCCACGCCGCATGTTCGGGTGAAACCAGTTTCGGCGCTGTCGGCCCGACCGGATTGCCGAAAATCCAGTTGATGCCGATGCGCATCAGCGAAGCACCGATGACGACGATGATCGTGCCCGTCACCACTGGCGGAAAGAACCGCAGCATGCGGCTGACCAGCGGCGCAATCACAATGCCAACGATGCCGGCGCCGATGATCGCGCCGAAAATCATGCGCGCACCGTCTGTGCCGGGATTGGCGCCTGCCATCGCCACCATCGGACCGACCGAGGCAAAGGTGACGCCCATCATGACCGGCAGCTTGATGCCGAACCACTGCGTCGCGCCGAATGACTGGATGATGGTGACAAGGCCGCAGACGAACAGATCGGCGGAAATCAGAAAGGCCACCTGCTCCGGGTCGAGCTTGAGCGCCCTGCCGATGATGAGCGGGACAGCGATTGCGCCGGCATACATGACCAGCACATGCTGGATTGCGAGCGCGAACAGACGCGGCGCCGGCAGCACCTCGTCCACAGAATGTGGAACTGAAGACATGGCATTATTCCCCTTGTTTCGTTATCCGGACCTGAGAATGCCGAAGAGGACCGGTTTCCTTCTGATGAAGGATGGTGCAGGATCGTCTGCAATCGGCGCGTGCGCCATCAAGAACTATTTGAAATTCTCGCGTGATTTTCATGAAAATCGTTACCTGGAACATCAACGGCATCAAGGCTCGCATCGGCAACCTGCTGGTGTGGCTGAAGGATAGCGATCCCGACATCGTCTGCCTGCAGGAGATCAAGTCGGTCGACGACCAGTTTCCGCGCTCCGAGATCGAGGCGCTTGGTTATCACGTCGAAACGCATGGCCAGAAAGGCTTCAACGGCGTCGCCATCCTGTCCAAGTTGCGTTTCGATGAGGTCAATCGCGGCCTGCCCGGCGACGACAGCGACGAGCAGGCGCGCTTCATCGAAGGCGTGTTCTCGACCGACAAGGGTGTGCTGCGCGTCGTCTCGCTCTATCTGCCGAACGGCAATCCGATCGACACCGAAAAATTCCCCTACAAGCTGTCGTGGATGGCGCGACTCGAGAAATGGGCCGGGGAACGCCTGCTCCTCGAGGAGCCGCTGCTTCTGTGCGGCGACTACAATGTCATTCCCGAACCGATCGACGCCCGCAATCCCGAGGCGTGGCTTGGCGATGCGCTGTTCCAGCCCGAAACCCGTCAGGCCTTCCGGCGGCTCCTGAATCTCGGCTTCACCGAGGCCACCCGCGCCGTGACCGACGCGCCCGACACCTACACGTTCTGGGACTACCAGGCCGGCGCCTGGCAGAAGAACAACGGCATCCGCATCGATTTCCTGCTGATGTCGCCCGAAGCCGCCAACCGCTTCTCTTCTGCCTCGATCGAAAAGCATGTCCGGGCGTGGGAAAAACCGTCCGACCATGTGCCGGTGGCAGCCGAACTGGCGCTCCAGCCGGCCTGAAATTCCCTTTGTGGCGTTGGGTTTCGGCAAGTGCTAATATGCGGCGATGCAGTTGCCACGCGCATGCCTGCTTTCAATCGCGATGCTCGCTTCGTCGCTGACTGCGGCTTTGGCTGATTGCCAGTGCCTCGCCAATGGCAAGGTCTATCATCACGGCGAACTGGCCTGCCTGAAATTGCCCAACGGCAATCAGCTGGCGCGCTGCGACATGGTGCTTAACAACTCGGCGTGGAAGAAAATCTCGGATGGTTGCCCGCAAGCAGAGCTTCTTTCGAGGCCTGCGGGATCGTCTTCACAGCCGCCGGAGAGTTTTAGCGAGCACGGCGCGCTGCCTCTCACACAGCCTTCGGCATCTACAGACGCGAACGGCTAGCGCCCGTTACTGCTGCCCGGTATCACCCTTGGTGAGAATATCCTCGGCAAGCGCAATCGCGGTGCGGCGATCCGATTCACCGGAAAGCGCGAACGCCTCTTCCTGCATGCCGCGAATCCACGGCTGATCGGCAGGCGCTGCGCGCTGGAGTGCAGCCGTCATCATGGCAAGCCCGCGCACGACCTTGCCCGACTGGAACAGCAGGTTGCCGAGCGTCGCCTGTGCGCCGGCATGGCCCTTTTCGGCGGCAAGCTGGAACCAGCGTCCGGCCTGACGCACGCTGGCCTTAACGCCGCCCTCGCCCTTCAGGAACATCTTGCCCATTTCGAACTGGGCGTTGGGATTGCGATAGTTGGCGGCGGCGCGCATGAAATATTCCTGCGCGGCGACCTTGTTCGCCTTTATCGGGCTGCCCGGAATGCCCTTCTGCAAATAATTGCCGAGCGCGACCAGCGCGTCCGAAACATAGCTTTCCTCGGGGCTGCCGGGCTCGACATCCTGCTCGACAATCTCGCTGAAGAACTTGAACGCCTCGAAATCGTTGCGGTCGACGCCGTCGCCCTCGGCATACATGCGCGCAAGCTTCCAGCTGGCACCGATCTGGCCGTTTTCGGCAGCATAGCGATAGGCCTCGACGGCCTGGTCCTTGTGGCCGCTCTTGTAGGCCGAGAAGCCGAACTGGAACACCGCCCACGGGCTCGACTGGGCCTTTACCGCGCCGTTGTCATCGAAAACCTTGTCGTCGAACGCCATCGCGCCCCCGGCAGTGCCGAAGGTCGTTGCGGCTACGATGGCCGACAGGATGGTTGTTCTCACGACGTCAGATGTCAGCATAGCAGTGTGTTTCTTTCGCGCCGCCCGGATGGGTCACGGCGCCATAGCGAGCCGAGCCTACCGTTTGCGCATATTTCCAGATCGCGCCGGACTGATAGTCGGTCTCGCGCGGTTTCCATTTCCTCGCCCGGGCGGCCAGTTCCCCATCGGAGAGCGCCACATCGAGACTGCCGTTCACGGCGTCGATGGTGATGATGTCGCCATCGACGAGAAGACCGATTGGCCCTCCGATTGCAGCCTCCGGACCGACATGGCCGATGCAGAAGCCGCGCGTCGCGCCCGAAAAGCGCCCGTCGGTAATCAGGGCAACCTTGCCGCCCATGCCTTGTCCATAAAGCGCGGCTGTCGTCGACAGCATCTCGCGCATGCCAGGCCCGCCTTTCGGGCCTTCATAGCGGATGACGAGAACCTCGCCTTCCTTGTAGCTGCGATGGGTCACCGCCTCGAAGCATTCTTCTTCCGAGTCGAAGCACCGCGCCGGACCGGAGAATTTCAGCTCCGACATGCCCGCCACCTTCACGATCGCACCTTCAGGCGCCAAATTGCCCTTCAGGCCGACAACGCCGCCAGTCACCGTGATCGGCTTGTTGGCCGGATGAACCACGTCCTGACTGTCGTTCCAGGCAACATGTTCCATATTTTCGGCCAAAGTGCGGCCAGTCACGGTCATGCAATCGCCATGCAGATAGCCGTGGTCGAGAAGCGTCTTCATCAGCAGAGGAATGCCGCCAGCCTCGAACATGTCCTTGGCGACATATTTTCCGCCGGGCTTCAGATCGGCGATGTAAGGCGTCTTCTTGAATATCTCAGCGACGTCGAACAGGTCGAACTCGATGCCGGCCTCATGGGCGATCGCCGGCAGATGCAGCGCGCCGTTGGTCGAGCCGCCGGTGGCCGAAACCACGGCTGCCGCATTTTCCAGCGCCTTGCGCGTGACGATGTCGCGCGGGCGGATGTTCCTGGCGATCAGTTCCATGACCTTTTCGCCCGAGGCGAAGTTGAAACGGTCGCGCATTTCGTAAGGCGCCGGCGCACCGCAGGAATATGGCAGCGCAAGGCCGATCGCCTCGGCCACGGTCGCCATGGTGTTGGCGGTGAATTGCGCTCCGCAGGAGCCGGCCGACGGGCATGCCGCCTGCTCGACCTCCAGAAGATCGTCATCCGAGATAGCGCCGACCGAATGCTGGCCGACCGCCTCGAAAACGTCCTGAACGGTGATCTGGCGGCCGCGATAGCTGCCGGGAAGGATCGAGCCGCCATAGATGAAGACCGAGGGCACGTTGAGCCGCACCATCGCCATCATCATGCCCGGCAGCGACTTGTCGCAGCCGGCAAGGCCGACGAGCGCGTCATAGCAATGGCCGCGCATGGTGAGCTCGACGCTGTCGGCAATGACATCTCGCGAAACGAGCGAGGCCTTCATGCCTTGATGGCCCATGGCGATGCCGTCGGTGACGGTGATGGTGCAAAATTCGCGCGGCGTGCCGTTGGCAGCCGCGACGCCCTTCTTGACCACCTGCGCCTGGCGCATCAACGAAATATTGCAGGGGGCAGCCTCGTTCCAGCAGCTTGCGACGCCGACCAGAGGCTGGGCAATCTCCTTCTGCGAAAGGCCCATCGCATAGAGATATGACCGATGCGGCGCGCGCGCCGGCCCTTCGGTCACATAGCGACTTGGCAGTTTCGCTTTCGAGGTTACCTTTGCGTCCATTCCTGTCCTTGCCGCCCCAGCGCGGTTTCTCCGCACAGCTTCTAATATGCTGCCCGAAGACACCTCTGAGGTGCTCCGGGTTTATGGCGGGAACTAGGCGAATTGTGCCCGGCCCGTTGTAGCCCAATGCTTCACCGGAGAGTGTTGCAGAAACATCACAAACGGTATGACGTTGTTAACCATGCCGCGGCCCCACCAGCATCAAAAAGCCGGCAGAGCTTGCGCTTGCCGGCTTAAGAATTTTCCTCATCCAAAACAAAAAAGCCGGGCATGCGCCCGGCTTTTTCGATCATTGTTTCCAATGAGTTACCATTTGACTTTCAACGAGGCCGAGATAGCGCTGACAAGATCGTTGTCGAAGTCGTAGGTGACCTCTTCGCCATAGTTGATACCGTTTGAGGTCACAGGGCCGGCAGAACCGCTGGTTAGAATGCCCAGGGCCCCGGCAAGGCGCAGTTCGACGTTCTGGGTCGGCGTGTAGGCGACGCCACCGCCGAAGGTCCAGGTGTCGGTCTGGGCACTGAGGCCGGTCGTGGTTCCACGATCCCAGGTGATGCTACCCGCTGCACTCCACTGATCGTTGAACTTGTGCCCGATGCCGCCGGAAACTGTCCAGCCATCGCGATAGAGCAGATCAAGCGAGGTCGCGACAAATGGGCTGCCTGGGAAGCAAAGCGAAGCACTGACCCCAACAGGGCAGAGATCAACTGTCTGCAAGCGGCTCCAGTTGACCCATTTCACGGAGCCGAAAGCGAGCCAATCCGGTGCGATGCCCGACTGAACCTTGAATTCAACCGATTCCGGCATCGTTGCTGAGCCGTATATATCCGTCACACGACCAAGAAGCGGGTTGGTCGGGCTGATAAAGCCGGGAATCTGCGTCAAATCCAGCGTTCCCGAAAGACCGTCCAGCTTCACTGCCGAGTTGTAGACCAGGCTTGCGCGGAAGGCGATTTCTTGAATTTCGTAAGCCGCACCGATGCGCCAGCCAACACCGCTATCCTCGAGATCGAGACGGCCGACGCCATTGCCGAAAGCCGTGGTACCGGTAATCGTTGGAACGGGAGCAACCAAACGTTCCTTGAACCCGCTGACTTCCTGATAGAAGACACCGCCAAGCACGCGGAATTGGCCCTTACCGGCATCCATTTTGTAAGAGCAGGTCGCAGCGTAGTTGTCGCTGTCAATCTTCGTCTCGATGTTGTCGTTCGCGCCCATCCAGTTGGCCCCCGGATTGGAATGCGCACCCCAGGGCTGCGAATAGTCGGCCATACAGTCGATGGACTCGCCGATGCCAGCCTTGAAGCCGATACGAGGCACCCAGTAATCCTCGGTTTCGCTGACGTCGTTCGTCGCGCCACCGCCGATACCATTGGATCCGATGCCGTTAGCCGGGTTGATATCGCGCACATTGTTGAGCTTACGATCGGGCATGACGTAAGTGCCGGAAACTTCGCCGGTGAAGCGCGAAGTATCGAAAAGAAGATCGATGTTGTAACCCCCGCGCTCGAGGCCACCAGCGCTCGCCGATCCTACGATCGCGAGCATCAAAGAGCCGGCTCCGAGGACCGATTTCAGTAGCGCTTTTTTCATCAGGTATTCCTCCCCAAGAAGTACGTGAAACAAGCTAGAACTATTTCCCTCAGCAGGCGCAACCACGTTTTTACACGTGAACCTTTCGAGGGAGGTTAAGGCTTACGTAAAAGGAAGGTGACCATCCACAAAAAGGCTTAAAACAGCCTCGTTTTGTGGGAATTTTTTCACAAAATAGGGTCGAAACCCGCTAAAAACGCTCAAAATCGAGGCTTTTCGACCCCATATTGCCAAATTGTAACATTATGGCAACAAGGGGGCAAAAAGTGGCAAAGATGTGAAAACATGACGCTGCGTTATGCCCCATTTCGGAGCAGATGCCGCCTCAGGCGGCATCCAGGAATCAGCCTCCGAAGTGCCCTTACCCTGCGTCACGAACGCGCGCCAGAGCGACGTTCAGCTTCTCCTGCGCCTCCTGAAATTCGACAAGCTTTTCGCGCTCGGCCGCCACCACTTCGGCAGCCGCGTTGGCGACGAATTTCTCGTTGGCGAGCTTCTTGTGGATGCGCGCGACCTCCTCGGTCACCTTGGCCAGTTCCTTCTGCAGGCGGGCGGCTTCGGCTTCGAGATTGATCAGGCTGCCGAGCGGCAGGCAGGCGGTGGCCTCGCCGATGACGATCTGCGCCGAACCCTTGGGCGCTGCCTCCTCATGGCTCACCGCACCGACGCGCGCCAGCCGCTTGATCGCCGAATCGTGACGCTCCAGCCGAGCCTTCGTCGTATCATTGGCCCCGACGATCACCAGCGGTGCGATCGCCGCCGGCGGCACGTTCATTTCCGAGCGCACCGAGCGGATGCCCGAGACGAGATCGACCAGCCAGTTGGTCTCGGCTGCAGCTTCGGCGTCCTCGAATTCCGGCGACGGCCATGCAGCCAGGCACAGAAGCGTCGGCCGCTCCTGCCCTTCGCCCGCCGTATGAGCCCAAAGCTCTTCCGTCATGAAGGGCATGAACGGGTGCAAGAGCTTGTAGATCTCGTCGAGCACGAAGGCTGCGACCGCGCGGCTCTCGACCTTGGCGGCCTCGTCCTCGCCCATGAAGACAGGCTTCAGCAGTTCCAGATACCAGTCGCAGAACAGGTTCCAGACGAACTTGTAGGCCGCGCCGGCCGCCTCGTTGAAGCGATAGGAGGCGATGCCGTCGGTGACCTCGCGGGTGGCGCGGGAAAGCTCGGTGAGTATCCAGCGGTTGACGGTGAGCTTGGCATCCTGAAGCCAGAATTCGTCGTTGCGGGCAACGCCGTTCATTTCGGCGAAGCGCGTGGCGTTCCACAGCTTGGTGCCAAAATTGCGGTAGCCGGCGATGCGGGCCGGGTCGAGCTTCACATCCCTGCCCTGCGCCGCCATGATCGACAGCGTGAAACGCAGCGCATCGGCGCCGTATTCGTCGATCAGTTCGAGCGGGTCGATGACGTTGCCCTTCGACTTCGACATCTTGGCACCGTTCTTGTCACGCACGAGAGCGTGGACATAGACGGTGTGGAACGGCTCCTCTTCCATGAAATGGAGGCCCATCATCATCATGCGGGCGACCCAGAAGAAGATGATGTCGAAGCCGGTGACCAGAACGTCGGTCTGGTAATAGGTCTTCAGTTCCGGCGTCTCGTCCGGCCAGCCGAGCGTCGAGAACGGCCACAGCGCTGACGAGAACCAGGTGTCGAGCACGTCCTCGTCGCGGGTCAGGATTTCGCCCGGCTTGAAGTTTTCGAGCTTATCCTCGACCCAGCCCTTCCAGGGGCCTTCCAGCGCCAGGTAATATTCGATCGCAGCGCCCAGCGCTTCCTCTTCGGTCTTCTCGACGAAGACGCGGCCATCAGGGCCATACCAGGCCGGAATCTGGTGACCCCACCAGAGCTGGCGCGAAATGCACCAGGGCTGGATGTTCTCCATCCAGTCGAAATAAGTCTTTTCCCAGTTCTTCGGCACGAAGTTGGTGCGGCCTTCGCGCACCGAGGCGATCGCCGGCTTGGCCATTTCGGCCGCGTTGACGTACCACTGGTCGGTCAGGAACGGCTCGATCGGCACGCCGCCGCGGTCGCCATGGGGCACGGTGTGGCGATGCGGCTCGATCTTGTCGAGGAAGCCGCCCGCCTCCATCATCTCCACAACCTTCTTGCGCGCGGTGAAGCGATCCTGTCCGTGCAGCGCCTCGATGGTGGCGGCAAGCTCGGGCGTTGAATCAAGACCTTCGAGGAAGTCCTCGTTATCCCTGAGGTTTACCGCCGCCTCGATGGTCAGGATGTTGATCGCGCGCAGCTTGTGGCGCTTGCCGACCTCGAAGTCGTTGAAGTCGTGCGCCGGCGTGATCTTGACCGCGCCTGTGCCCTTCTCCGGATCGGAATATTCATCGGCGACGACCGGAATCTTGCGCCAGACCAGCGGGAGAACAACGTTCTTGCCGACGAGCTTGCTGAAGCGCTCATCTTCGGGATGAACGGCGACGGCCGTGTCGCCAAGCATGGTTTCCGGGCGTGTCGTAGCCACCGTGACATAGGTCGCGGGGTTTTCCGGGTCGTAGGCAACGCCTTCGACGGGGTAGCGGAAGTGCCAGAGATTGCCGTTGACCTCGTGCTGCTCGACTTCCAGGTCGGAAATCGCGGTCAGCAATTTCGGGTCCCAGTTCACAAGGCGCTTGTCCTTGTAGATCAGGCCTTGCTTGTAGAGCGTGACGAAGACTTCGAGCACGGCCTTGGAGAGGCCCTCGTCCATGGTGAAGCGCTCGCGCGACCAGTCGGCGGAAGCGCCGAGGCGCTTCAACTGGTTGAAGATCGCGCCGCCGGATTCGGCTTTCCACTCCCAGACCTTTTCGATGAACTCCTCGCGGCCGATGTCGCGGCGATGGATCTGCTTTTCCATCAGTTGGCGCTCGACCACCATCTGCGTGGCGATGCCGGCATGGTCCATGCCCGGCTGCCACAAAACGTTCTTGCCGCGCATGCGCTCGAAGCGCACCAGAATGTCCTGGAGCGTGTTGTTGAGCGCGTGGCCCATATGCAGCGAGCCGGTCACATTCGGCGGCGGAATGACGATGGTGAAGGCTTCGGCACCCGGCTTGGAGCCGGCGCCGGCGCGGAACGCGTCGGCTTCCTCCCAGCGTTTGGCGATTTTCGGCTCGACGGTTTTTGCGTCGTAGGTCTTCTCAAGCATGGGAAAGTGATCCGATTTGTCCGGAAATAGGTTGTCCCGGTGTAAATCGGAAGGGGCATTGCGAGTCAACAGTGGGCTGAGGCTTACCTCCCCCTTGAGGGGAGGTCGCCGCGCAGCGGCGGGTGGGGTCGCCACTGCTCGACGTTCGTTTGCGTCGAGCGCTGCCGAGATGCCCCCACCCGCTTCCTTCGCTTCGCTCAGTCCGCGACCTCCCCTCAAGGGGGAGGTGGACGCTGGCACACTTCATCATCGCCACGCCCGGTTTTCACCGTCTGGCCATTGTCAAATATCGGGAAGCGGGGCGCATGGCCGTGCCTTCCTAATGTTTAGTACGTGGCGCAGCTTCCGCGCCCCGCTCGGTGTCTGTCCCGAAGTCGGCCGGTCACAACGCCCGCTCCATGTACATTCCATGGACAAGACGCCGCGGGTTCTCCGCATGGTTTTGGGCAGTGGCATTTGCGCCGTGCTCGTTCCACGCCGGCCTGTGTCGGGCCCTCGGGTCCCTGGCTACCACACCAGGGCGGGAGGTCACCGCCACTCCCCCTTGATCCCGGTTCCAGACCCGGTCCCGCAGGAGCGATGGAGGGATTATGCGGGCGGTGTTTGGGGGTGTGGATAGATTGGGCGTGAAAAAATGTTCAAAGTGAAGGAAAACAATAGGTTAACAGGAAATCTGGCGAAAATCTTTCCTACAGACCCGGAGGATCGCCCAGCCATATTGTGGTTCCCGCTCATGGACTCGAACCACGATTCACGCCGTCAAAGGGCGGTGTCCTACCATTAGACGAAGCGGGATAAGATCGGCTTCAGTCAGTCAAAGGCGATGGAGCATCGAGCGATTAGATGCTTGATCTTTCCGGCAAATGCAATGGCGCGGTTATGCCCCGCGCGCGACGCGCTCGATTTCCTCGCGCACGAGGCGTTCAACCAGCGTCGGCAGGTTGTTGTCGAGCCAATCCTGCAGCATGGGCCGCATCATCTCCTCGGCCATTTCGTCGAAGGTCTTGCGGCTTCTGGCGGCAAAGGCTTCCGACAACTCGCCGAACGCTGCTGCAACCTGACGGCCGGCATGCTCGGAAATGATCGCCGGACGGGCGATATCGGGTGCGGCGGAGACAGTCTCGGGCTTCGACGTCGAAACCGGCGCATAGGCACTGTACGACGGCGAAGGCGATTCGACGGCCGGCGCAGGCGCAACAGGTTGCTCTACCGTAAGCTCGTCCAGAGCCGCGTCCAGTTCGTCTTCGTAATTCGGCTGCGATGCGGCGGCTTGAGGTGCCTCGGCCGCTTGCGGCGCATTCCACTCAGGCTCTGCCAGAACCGGCGTCTCAGCCGGCGCTTCGCTCACTTCGGGCTCAGCATAGGCAACAGCCACAGACTCGGCGGGCTGCTGTTCAATTTCTTTGTCCTGCGGCGCTTCATCGGCGATCTGCGCCTGCACCTCGGCCATGGACAGCGGTTTGGGCTCGGGAACCGCACGAGCCGCGCGCAGTTCGGCGCGAAACGCATCGACCTCGATCACCGCATTGTCGACGGGGGCTAGATCGACGTCGTCTCCAAGCGCTGCCATCTCGTCGGCGCTCTTTCGGACGGTGTCGCTGTCTTCGATTATCCTGCGGATGGAAGCCAGAATCTCTTCCATCGAAGGTTCGCGCTGTACGCTGCTTGCCTGTGCCATCGTCACATCCGCCGCCCTTGTGACCAAAATTAACGATTCCATTGGCTTAGGCCGCAGGAATTCGAATCAACGGTTAGGGTAGCGGACGGATCGGCCTTGGAGAATCCCCAAAGTCGACGCCCAGGCGATTTCAACAGGATAGACAGCGCCGGAATCGAAAGAGGCGCCGCAAGGGCGCCTCTCGAAAACCGGCAGAACCGGAATGGAACGATAATCAGCGACCGTCCGGCGTGCGCAGGCCGATCCACTTGTCCTTGACGGCCTTGTAGTGCTCTTCCGGCTTGTACTCGGTGACCTGAAGGCCGAGCCGCTTGGCGTAAAGCTGGCCGGTGGCCTGCAGAATGCCGTAGCTCGCCACGACGACCTGATTTTCGGAGTTGGCCTGATTGATCTGTGCGTTGATGACGTCCTGCTGGGCATCGAGCACGTCCAGCGTCGTGCGCTGGCCGACATTCCGCTCCTCGATGACGCCGTTCAGCGCAAGCTGGGCAGCGGCGATGGCCGAACGGTTTGCGGCGACGCTTTCCTGAGCGGCAATGTAGGAGGTCCAGGCTGACGTTACCGCCGCGCGAACCTGATCGCGGAACACATCGACCTGGATGCGAGCCTGACCGAGCGATTCCTTGCCCTGCCGCACCAGAGCCGACGTACGGCCGCCGGAGTAGATCGGAACAGTAATCGAAGCACCGATCTGCGCGGTGTCGCTATTGGTCGTGCTGTCGCCGTTCAGCCCGGTCCCCGACAGGATGCCGGTGGTATGATTGTAGCTGTGCGAAACGCCCGCCGACGCCGAAATCTGCGGCAGCAGTGCGCCTTCTGCCGATTTCACCGAGAAGCCGGCAGCGTCGACAAGATGCTCCGCCGACAGGATTGCCGGATGCTGGGCCGAGGCCTGGCCGAACGCCTGGTCGAGGCTCTTGGGCAGCATTTTCGAAAGCGGCGAAGCAGCCTTCAGTTTGCCCGGTTCATCACCGACGATCTGGCGATAGGTCGCGGCACTCGCCGCTGCCTGGGCGCGCGCCGAGGCCAGCTGAGCCTCGGCCAGCGAGCGCGCGGCATCGGCCTGCGCAACGTCGGTACGCGTGCCCTCGCCGACATCGAAGCGGGACTTGGCTGCACGCACCTGTTCGGCCAGGAATTTGAGGTTCTGCTCGCGCAGCACGGCGATCTGACGGTCGCGGATGACATCCATATAGGCCTGCGCGGCGCTGAACAGCGTGTTCATCTCGGTGTTGCGCAGGTTTTCCTGGGAGGCGAACACTTGCGATTCGGCGGCTGCGACATTGTTCTTGGTCTGAAAGCCGTCGAACAATGTCTGGCTGATCGTGATGCCGAAGCTGGCGGTCGACTGCCTATTAACGTCCCTCGTCGAGGCGTAACCGAGGCTCGATGAGCCCTGAACGATCGGGCGGTAACCCGACTTGGCGATCGCCACGCCCTCGTCCGTAACGCGCAGGCCGGCGCGGCTCGAATTCATCGAGGAATTGAACTGATAGGCCTTGGAAAGTGCGCCGAGAATGGTTTCGGCGGAAGCGGCTATCGGAGACAGCGCGGTGGCCGACAAAAATACGGCAGTGAAAATGCCTTTGCGTATAAACGACACGACTATTCCCTCATTCGTTTCTGCGGGCGTCACATCGGTCAATTCAGGCATTGCGCCTTACCAACACGATCCGACTCACGCCCCCTGCCAAATGCCCACACGAATACGCACAGGACTCAGCAACGATGGTCCAAACACTAAGCCACCACGATGTCGCGACAGTCGCAAGACTTTCCGGCTCAAAATTCGAATGCGCGGATGCGTTCGAATCCCGGCAGTGGCCGAATTGCCGCATTAAATGCACGTCGGCCGCCAACAATGCCAGTAGTCTTTAAAAACAGACGGGCGATGCCGGCATTGCCCTGCCCTTCCACGGCAACGAGTCGGCCACCCTCTTTCAGCTGATCGAACAGCATCTGGGGGATCTCTTCGACCGCTCCGCCGACGAAAATCACGTCATAGGGCGCCTCGGCGCCATGGCCTTGGTTCAACGCGCCCTGGACAACCACGACATTGTCGTAGCCGAGGTTTGCCAGCGTCGATGTCGCGCTCTGCGCGAGCGCCGGGTCGCTTTCGAGCGCGATGACCGAGCTGGCCAGGCGCGACAGAACCGCCGACGAGTAGCCGGTGCCGCAACCGACATCGAGAACGAAGTCGCTCGGGTGGATTTCGGCGAGCTGCGCCAGCTTGGCGAAGGGCGAAGCCTGCATCAGGTAACGCGCCGGCTGGCCGGAAGCGGGAGCGGCGATCTCGATATGCTCATCGATGTAAGCAAGGTTGCGGCGGTTGGCGCCGACGAAGGCTTCGCGCGGCACCGACAGCATGGCGTCGAGCAGAGCCTGGTCGGTCACGTCGGTGGTGCGGACCTGGCCGTCGACCATCTTCACGCGCTGTTCGGAAAAATCAGTGTCCATGCCCAAAACAACCCGTCTCGGCGCAAGCTTGCGCGTTTCACTTCGCGTGAACGCTGTAGCCGCGTATGGCGGCCGGTGTGGCAGATTGGAGGCCTCGCCCGGAATCGAACCGGGGTGCAAGGATTTGCAGTCCTCTGCGTAACCACTCCGCCACGAGGCCTCGCCGCTGCCGGCGTTCTACGCCGCTTCAATAGGTTGCGGGCAAATTGCCGTCAAGCGAGGAAGGTTCATTCCGAACAAAATCCTCTGCGGCATTCTGAATAAGAGTTTAGCGGCTCTCAGTGCGAGGTATCGGACAGGCCGGTGCGCGCGCCGAGCGAGAGCAGGACACTATCGCGGCGGCAACCAGCCGATACGCGATGTCCGATCAGAAGCTGTAAATTCCGATTTCGTCCGACCGGAACAGGTTGAGCGCTGCTTTTTGATCGGAATCGTCCTGATCGCCCTTGGCGTCTTCGCCGGTTAGTTTCTTGAGCGCCTTGTCCAGCTTGGCGCTGTCCTCCCCGGCGGGGTCCAGAATCGCCTTGATGAGACCCCACAGCGAGATACCGAGTTTATCCAGCCCCAAATTCTTTTCGATCTCGGTAATGGCCTCGTCGCTGCCGGGCTGCACCTTCAACTCCAGGAACGCCCGCTTGATCGCGGTGCCATAGGCAGCCGACGAATCGAAATCGGCCATTTCAATTCCCAATGCCTGCCCCGCCCGCTCGTAGAGCCTGACCTTCATCTTTTCGGTATCGACGTAGTGCACGCTGAAGTAGGATTCGGAAATTCTGGCCTGTGCCAGCGCAATCGCGCTGCGCCCGGCGGATGTCTGAGTGTTCGAGACACCTCCGGTAATGGCCAGAACGTCATGCGCGGTCGATGGCTTGTCGGCAGCCGACTGCGTCTGCGGCGTGGATTGCTGCAATATCTGCAAGGCAACGCTGCTGTTCGATAAGGTCGGAGACATCGCCAAGGCCCATGGGCGCGCTCGTTCCTCATGATACGATGCACCGAAAAAGACGAGCCAAGGCTTCATGCCTCAAGCGCAATCGATTAACTTTTGACGCCGAAATGCTGAAATTTCCTTAAAGCACCTCAACCTGGCGTGGAAAGCAGAGATCAGCCGCCCCACAGTAAGGTTGAACGCCTCAATCGAATGAAGAGAAAGATCAGGCCTTGAAACCGGTAATCCTAATTCTGCTCGCCCTTGCCCTGTGCGGCTGCGGCGCAGCCAAGGCGGTTCGTGATACCGCAGGCAAATTCGACGAATATGGCTGCATGTCGCGCGAGTTCAAAGGCCAGCCGAGCTGCCAGCAGCAGGAGCCATGAGGCCGGCGGCGCAAGCGGAACATTCTTTGTTTCAATGTGTCTAATTTAATAGCGGCAATCGGCCGCGCCGCTCAAGGATAACGGAGGGACAAGAAAAGGGGGAGCGATGGAAATCTCCTACGACGACGTCGGCAAGACGAAAACTGCAAGAACCGTGCTGGTGAATGGCCGCAAAATACGGGTCGATCGCCAGGCAGTGGAAATATGGAAGGAAAACCCCGACGCGGTGTTCAATCTGGTCTGGAACGCCGACAAAAGAGAGTTTTGTCTCTCGGGACCGATTGAATGAGGCTTGGCCGGGTTCAGCGCGAGCGGTTGTTGCGCCGCCGCTCCCACCAGACGATACCGCGCCGGCGATAACGCCTGACCAGCGCGAATTCGTAGGACAGCACCAGAAGCCCGAGCGGAACCATCCAGAAGCCGAGAATCGGCAGGAAGCCGAGCAGGCCGAGAAAAGTCAGCCCCACGCCGATCGCCACGCGCTTGTTGCGCGACTGCGGCATTTTTATTTCGCGGCCAAACACGGTTATCACGCGCCTGGGCGTCTTGCTCGACTGGTTCGCCTGCTCCGTCATGGGTCGTTTGCCGTCTTCCATATCCACCGAAATCCCGGCCGGAAGCCCACATATGAGGCTTTCCGTCGCAATTGCGAGGCGCCGGGCATATTATTCCATGAAAAATGCAGATTGGCGCTTTGCAAAGCTGAATTTGGTTTGCTATAGGCACCCTCGTTCAAACGAGCCGCTGTTCCCCGGTAGCTCAGTGGTAGAGCAACCGGCTGTTAACCGGTTGGTCGCTGGTTCGAATCCGGCCCGGGGAGCCACTTTCTTCATATAATGTTGAAACTATCCAGGCTTCGCAGAATCCCGACGCGGCTACCTGCTGCTTAAGGTGATCAATCTCATGGTATCGCCGGTGATTCTCGACAAGGGTGGAAACTCGCCTATGGGAATCGACCTTGCCGCTTTGGGCTCAGCCTGCACCGATAGCGTTTTAGTCGTACGTGAATCCTGCGGCATATGACAGGATTCGGGCGACAGGCGCCCTGCCCCCGAATCCCGTCCTTGCTCTAGCTTAAGAGTTTGGGGCCGATCACTGGTATCGAATTGGCCGGTGATCCGCACATTAAGGCTTCCTCGGCCCTTGGCGAACAAGGCCGTTGAAAGTCTTGACCGGTAGAGTTGCTCTGGCATCCAGAAATAGCAGCACCCGCTGCAAGCATTACACAGATCGCAAGCCGTTGCATTTGCCATCCTCAGTGTATTCATGCCCCCTGGACCATCATCACCGCACAAATCCAAAAGACAAGCTTTCGCTGCGGACCGGCGGCTCCATGGTTAATTTTCTTAACGATTGCGGCCTAGAATCTGCCATAGAGATTTCGGCTCAACTGAAAGCATCGTGACGGTCCGGCCATGCAAGCACTTGTCTTCCTGCTCTGCGCCTGCGTTTCGCTCGAACCCGCCTATGTGGTGATCGATGGCGATACATTCGTGCTGGCCGGCGAACGCATACGCATCGCCAATATCGATGCGCCGGCACTGCAGGCAGCCGGATGCAAGGCCGAAAACCAGCTTGGCGAACGGGCCAAGCGGCAATTGGAAAGCCTTCTGGTTACCGGCTTCATTACGGTCAATCGCGGCGATCCGGCCACCGGTCGCCTCAAGGGCCCGGACGGCGACACGCTGGCAACCGTATCGATCGACGGGGCCGATGTCGGCGAGATGATGATCGAGGCCGGCGCCGCGCGAAAAGCGAATGCCGGATCGGCGAGACCTGCGGTGTTGCAGGCCTCATCCTCGAACGAGGCCTGCGTTCAGGCTACCGCCGGGCGCTGACCTCAGGCAGCTTTGTCCCATTCCGGCGCAAGGCCGGGCGGGCTGACGATACGTCCATCGGGACGGGCGAGCGCGCTGATTGCCGCCATCTCCTCGGCGCTCAAGGCGAAGTCGAAGATCGCGAGGTTTTCGGCCGCACGCTCTTCACCCACCGTCTTCGAAAGCGCGATCACGCCATCCTGTTGAACAAGCCAGCGCAGCACCACCTGCGCGACCGACTTGCCATGCTTTGCCGCAATGTCTTTGAGAAGCGCATCCGCAAACACCTTGCCGTCGGCCATGCCGTAGTAGCCCGTGACCGAAAGTCCCGCCTTGCGGGCAGCGTCGATCACGACGCTCTGGTCGATATAGGGATGGATTTCGATCTGGTTGGTGACCAGCGGCGCCTCCGACAGGCGAACTGCCTCGGCCATCAGGGCGGTGTTGAAGTTCGACACGCCGATGTGGCGCACCTTGCCTGCCTTCTTCACCTCGTTCAGCGAGGCGATCTGCTCGGCGAGCGGCACCGCGTCGTTGGGCCAGTGGAGCAGAAGCAGGTCGACATAATCCGTCTTCAGCTTCTTCAGGCTCTCGTCGACCGAGGTCAGGAAAGCCGAGCGGGCATAATTGTCGACCCACACCTTGGTGGTGAGGAACACGTCGCCGCGTGGGACGCCGGAACTGGCAATCCCCTGCCCGACCTCGGCCTCATTACCGTAGATCTGGGCGGTATCGATGTGCCGGAAGCCAAGCTTCAGCGCATGCGGCACCATGCGAAGCGTGTCGGCCCCCGGCATCCTGAAGGTGCCGAAACCGAGCGCCGGGATGGTGGCGCCGTTGGCGGTGACGTTGTGCATTGTTTTTCTCCATATTCTATGTGCCGCGGCGAACGCGGGCGAATGTGCCTGGACCGGGAGATCCACGGATGGGTTCGGCAGAACGAGCGTCGAAAGGACTTCGCAGCCACCACAAGACGGCGAGCCCGTCCCGTCCTGGTTCAATATGGTGCCGCCGGCCGGCGAGATAACGGGCATCGAAGGACAAACGGCTTTGAATTGAATTCACCAGTCGGCGCGACTATCCGCTGGCGCATGAGCAGACCCATGTCACACCCTACGCTTAACCACCCATTTGGGGGTGCCATCGCCTCGCCATTCATGCAAAGTCACGCTGGCAATAGTTACGAATCCCATTGGGCAATGGGCGCATTTATGCAGGGGGCAAGGGGTGGCTTCTCCAACTCAGAATTACGTGCCGGTGACGGCAGTCAATCCGGCTGCGACCGGCAGCGGCATCTATCTGGTCAGCGGCACCAAATGGGGCGGCGGACTCGGCACCAATGTTACGCTGACCTATAGCTTCCCGACCGGAACGGCCTCCTACATCACGCCATATTCCTCCGACTACGAGTGGAGCTATTGGCTGTCGTTGACCGCCGGCGAGAGGGCAGCCGTGCGCGATGCGCTGGCTGTGTGGTCGAGTTCCGCGAATATCAAGTTCACCGAGGTTGCCGACAACTCATCGACAGTCGGCGAATTGCGTTTCACCTACTCCCAGAATGTCGACTCCGGTGCCGCCGCACACGCCTATCTGCCTGGGAAGCACCCTGCTGCCGGCGACGTCTGGTTCAGTTGGGACAATTTCAACCCTTATGGAGCCGCCACGATCTCACGCGGCACCGATGATTTCCAAACGATCCTGCATGAGATAGGGCACGCGCTGGGGCTGAAGCACTCCTTCGCCAGCCCGAACGCCATTCCAGCCAATCTGGACAATTATTTCTATACGATCATGAGCTACACGGCTTCGCCCTGGTCGGCCAAGAATAACAGTTCCGCGTCCTTCTACCCGACCACGCCGATGTATTACGATCTTCTGGCGATCCAGGCGCTTTACGGAAAAAACACGACCGTCAACAGCGGTAACACGACCTACACCTTCAATGACGGCACATATTACTGGCAGGCCATCAATGACAGCGGTGGCCGCGACACCATCGTGTATAACGGTTCCGAAAACAGCTCGATCAATCTGAATCCCGGCGCATTCAGCGCGCTGAGCGAGACGATAACCTTCAACGGCGGATCCTCGCGATCGACCGTGACGATCGGGCCGGGTGTCGTCATAGAAGACGCCCGCGGCGGAAGCGGCAACGATACGCTGATCGGAAACGGAGCAGCCAACTATCTGCGCGGCGAAGCTGGCAATGATCGTCTTGTCGGCGGCGCAGGTAATGACACGCTGGACGGCGGCAGCGGCGATGACGTGCTCGAGGGCGGTGTCGGAGACGATATCTACATCGTCTCTTCTGTCGGTGACCGAACGACGGAAGCTGCCGGAGCCGGGACCGATACCGTCAGGTCGTCCATAAGCTGGACGCTTGCGGCGAATATCGAACGGTTGGAATTGCTGGGCACAGCCAATCTGAACGGCAACGGCAACGGTCTTGCCAATACGCTGATCGGCAATTCCGGCAACAACATTCTCAACGGCGGTGCCGGCAACGACTACATGGCTGGCGGCGCGGGCAACGATATCTACTACGTATCGTCGACCGGAGACCAAACGATCGAGGCTGCAGGTGGCGGCAGCGACACCGTCAGATCGTCCATAAGCTGGACGCTTGCGGCCAATGTCGAACGGCTGGAGTTGCTGGGCACGGGCAATCTGAACGGCACCGGCAACACTCTTGCCAATACGCTGGTCGGCAATTCCGGCAACAACATTCTCAACGGCGGCGCCGGCAACGACTATATGGCCGGTGGCGCGGGCAACGATATCTACTACGTGTCCTCGGCCGGCGATCAAACGATCGAGGCTGCCGGTGGCGGCAGCGACATCGTCAGATCGTCCATAAGCTGGACGCTTGCAGCGAATGTCGAACGGCTGGAGTTGCTCGGTACGGGCAATCTGAACGGCACCGGCAACGGTCTTGCCAATACGCTGGTCGGCAATTCCGGCAGCAACGTTCTCAACGGCGGGGCCGGCAACGACTACATCGTGGGCGGAGGGGGTAATGATCGGCTGATTGGCGGGGCTGGAAACGACACGTTTTTCTTCAACGTCGCACCTGGATCGACCAACATCGACACGATCAGCGACTACAACGTTGTCCAAGACACGATAAGACTGGAGAATGCGGTGTTTACGGGCCTTGCGACGGGCTGGCTGCTCGCGGGCGCATTCAATGTCGGATCGGCGGCCAAGGATGCGAGCGACCGCATCATCTACAACAAGACGACTGGCGACCTCCTGTTCGACAAGGATGGCATCGGCGGAGCCGCGGCGATCAAGTTCGCCTCGCTCTCGGCAGGTCTTGCGATGACCGCAAGCGACTTCTTTATCGTGTAGGATCGTATAGGCCGGCTGCGCGGCGAAGCCAGCCATTCCGGGGATGTTCACGCTTTTGACGACAGTTTCGCCTGTGCACAACCTGCCGGCGATACGGCAGTTTCCTAAAATCCAATCATTTTCCTTCGCGGTTTTGAAAGTATCCTGCGCCACCCTTGCGATGGGGGCGAATGGAGGATCATGTTGCGATCGGATTTCGCCGCTGTAAGGCATCACCTGGAAAAGGCGCAGACCTATCTGCGCGGCAGCGACCAGGACAGCCGAAAGATGAACGAGGCCATCGAGATCCTGGTCGAGGCGGCACTTGCTGCCGAGTACAGGGCGCCGAAGGGCGAGGTCATCGCGTTTCCGCTCAAGCGATCGAGCCCTCGGTAACAATTTGTTCACCACGTTTGCCTAGCTTGGCAACGTGGGGCGCTGGTATTGCGTAGCCCCGCCAGTTTCTCCCCTCACACCGCTCATTTGGTGCATTTCGCGCGGCTCGGCGCGAGTTTCCCATGCTGCCGGTCGAGCCCGGCCTCCCCCGCTCTTCGAGCATGGACGCAATTCGGCCGCTTGCGTCCGATAAGTGCAAGCCGTTAGATTCCTGGGTGATTCTCGCCTGCCCCCGGCGGAACCTGAAATGCCCCTGGGGGTTGGATGCTGCTGGATTTGGACAATTCTTTCGACGGTATAGCCCGCAGGATAATCGCCCTTCGCAACGACGGGGATTCCTACAGCGCTTCGCTCGCCGACATGCTGGAGGCGATGCTCCACTCGGTGGACCTCCTCGACGAGGCCGTCAGGATAACGGCAAAACCCGCCAGCCTGGCGCTGCTCGACAAAATTGCCCTGCGGGCCTGACGGGATTGGCTCGCCGTCAGCGCACGATCGCCAACTATAGCGCACGCGTATTCTCACACAGATTTGAGCGTGGTTTTGCGCCATTTCGGCACCTGGCCCAACCTCGGGGGGTTGCCAGCGGGCCAAAAGCGGCGACATAGGCTGCGAACCGTGTAAACTCGGCGCAGTTGTCCCATGCAGCCTTTTCAATCAGCCCTCGTATCCTGGAAAATTCCTTGAATCGCACAATCCCGCTTATCCTCGCGGTCGCCCTGTTCATGGAAAACATGGATTCGACGGTCATCGCCACATCGCTGCCGGCAATCGCAACCGACATCGGCACCAGCCCGATCGCACTGAAACTGGCGCTTACCGCCTATCTCGTTTCGCTCGCCGTGTTCATTCCGGTCAGCGGCTGGATGGCCGACCGCTTTGGCGCAAAGAACGTCTTTCGCGCGGCAATCGCCGTCTTCGTCATTGGCTCGGTCGCCTGCGCGGTGTCCAATTCGCTGGCCGCCTTCGTGGTCTCGCGCTTCCTGCAAGGCATGGGCGGCGCGATGATGACGCCGGTCGGCAGGCTCGTGCTGGTGCGCGCGACGCCGAAGAACGAACTCGTTGCAGCAATGTCATGGCTCACCATTCCAGCGCTGGTGGGGCCGCTGGTCGGCCCGCCCGTCGGCGGCTTCATAACCACCTATTTCACCTGGCACTGGATTTTCCTGATCAATGTGCCGATCGGCGTGATCGGGATGTGGCTCGCGACGCGCTTCCTGCCGGAGACCGAGTCGGCAGGCGCGCCGCCGCTGGATACAGCCGGCTTCATTCTCAGCGGCCTGGCGGCATCCGGCGTGGTCTTCGGCCTCTCGGTGGTCAGCCTGCCTGCCCTGCCCCCGAGCGTTGGCATAGCGACGCTCATCGTCGGGCTGATATCGGGCGTGATCTACCTCCTGCATGCGCGCCGCAAGCAGAACCCGCTGCTGGCGCTATCGCTTTTCCGCAGCCAGGTGTTCCGGTCCGCCGTGCTGGGCGGCAGCCTGTTTCGCATCGGCATCGGCGCCGTGCCGTTCCTGCTGCCCCTGATGTTCCAGATCGGCTTCGGCATGACGCCATTCCAGTCCGGCATGATCACCTTCGTCTCGGCGATCGGTGCGATCGGCATGAAGCTGGTGACCGCATGGCTGTTCAGGGCAGCCGGCTTCCGCCGGGTGCTGGTCGCGGGCTCGCTGGTTTCGGCGGCCACGATTGCCATCAACGGGTTTTTCACACCCGAGACGCCCTATGCGCTGATGCTTGGAATGCTGCTGATGGGCGGCTTCATCCGCTCGATGTTCTTCACCGGCGTCAATGCGCTTGCCTATGCCGAGGTTTCCGACGCCGACACCAGCAAGGCAACACCGCTCACCGCCGTTGCGCAGCAGATCAGCGTGGCGCTCGGCGTGGCGCTGGCCGGCGGCATACTGGAAGTCTCAACGCAGTTGCATGGCGGCCCGCTGACGCTGGCCGACTTCCACATCGCGTTCTTCATCGTTGCCGCCGTCTCCGCCGTCGCCTCGCTGTCCTTCCTGCGGCTCGCGCCGGATGCCGGCAACGCCGTGTCAGGACATGGCGGACGAACCGCCAAGGCAATCGAAGCGGTGCCGCCGCAAGGCTGAGCCGCTGAGGCGGATTAGCGACTACTCTTCGTCCGGAGCCGCCCGGCCTTTGAAGTCTTTGGCAAGCAGATAGAGCTCGGCCGATTCCTCACGTGAGGCCGGCGGCTTGACGTGATGAACCGAGCGGAAATTCTGCTTGAGCTGCGTCAGCAAGGTGGATTCCGTGCCGCCCTGAAAGGTCTTGGCTAGAAAATGCCCGCCCGGCTTCAGCACGGAAATAGCGAAATCGGCCGCCACCTCGCACAGATGCATGGTGCGGATGTGGTCGGTGCGGCGATGTCCGGTCGTGGGAGCAGCCATGTCGGACAGCACCAGATCAGGCTCGCCGCCAAGCGTTTCGATGAGCTTGGCCGGAGCGTCATCGTCGAGAAAATCCATCATCAGCACCGGCGCGCCGGGCACCGCGTCCATGCCGAGATAATCGATGCCGACGACATGCGGGTGTTCGGCCGTCGATTTGGTGCGGGCAGCCGAGACCTGGCACCAGCCCCCGGGTGCCGCACCCAGATCGATGACCCGCATGCCCGGTTTCAGCAGATGGTGGCGGTCGTCGATCTCGATCAGCTTGTAGGCGGCGCGGGAGCGGTAGCCGTCAGCCTTGGAGCGCTGAACGTAGGGATCGTTCATGTGGCGTTCGAGCCAGCGGCGCGACGATTCCTTCAGGCCGCTCTTCTTCTTGATGCGCGTTTTCAGGACGCGTATGCCGCCGGGGCCGGATTTGCCGGGTTTTTTTGGGCCAGTCATTGCCGTGGTCCGTTTCGCCAGTTGCGCCGCCAGACACCGTCCTCGGCCATAAGTTCGCTCAATATGCCTTCGCGCAGGCCCCTGTCGGCCACACGCAGCCGCTCCGACGGCCAGACGCGGCGGATGGCTTCCAGAATGGCGCAGCCGGCCAGCACCAGATCGGCGCGGTCCGCGCCGATGCAGGCATTGGCCACGCGCGCCTGAAAATCCCAGCCGAGCAGCTTTTCGATCATGCGGTCGACGCTGGCATTGTCCATCCAGAGCCCATCGACGCGGCGGCGGTCGTAGCGCTCAAGCCCGAGATGGACGCCGGCAAGCGTGGTGACCGTGCCGGAGGTTCCGAGCAGGTGAAAGCGCGAACCTTCCATCAAATGGTTGATGCGGTCGCGGCCTTCGAAGGCCGACAGCATCCCGGTCACATCCGCCACCATGGCATCGAAAATCTCGGGCGTAACGTGTCGCCCACCGAAGCGCTCGGCAAGCGAAACGACGCCGACCGGCAGCGAGGTCCAGGAAACGATGTGGTTGGCGAGCCGTGGCGACCGCTGTTTCGAAAGATCGATCAGCGCGATCTCCGACGAGCCGCCGCCAATGTCGAACAGCACGACGCCGTCGGTGTCGCGCTCGACCAGCGAGCCGCAGCCGGAAACCGCAAGGCGCGCCTCGGTCTGGCGGTCGATGATTTCGAGCTTGAGCCCTGCCTCGGCCTCGACCCGCTCAAGAAACTCCACGCCGTTGGCGGCGGAGCGGCAGGCTTCGGTGGCGATCAACCGGGCGCGCCTGACCTTGCGGCTGCGCAGCTTGTCGGCGCAGATCTTCAACGCTTCCACGGCGCGGTCCATGGCGGCATCCGACAGGCGGCCACTGGCCGTCAGCCCCTCGCCCAGCCGCACGATGCGCGAAAAGGCATCGACGACACGAAACTGGCCGGGGCGGCCCGGAACAGCCACGAGCAGGCGGCAATTGTTGGTGCCGAGATCAAGTGCTGCAAAGACCGGCAGTTCCGCATTGAAATGCCTGTCCGGCGCATTTGGTCGCCTGTCCGCAGTCGGGGCGGCAGCGACTGCCGGATTCTGCGCCGCGACCGGCGCGCTTGGCGCTCCCGGCGAAGCCTTGCCGGCAGCGTCGGGCTTTACGCCGTCACGCGCAAAAACCTTGCGGCCGCGCTTGCGCTTGCGGCGTTTCTTGCCTTTTCCTGGCTGCTGCGGTGCATCGGCCCTCGCATTCCCGTTGCCGGATCGAGGGCCCGGCGCCCGGTTTTCCCGGTTGGCCGGCGGGTTGCCTGCGCCGCTATCCGGCGACCGCAACCCCCTGTACGCGCCCGCATCCGGCGCCTCTGCGCCGGGTTCGCGGTCTTCCACGTCGAATGTCCTTTTTGCGCCGCGCGAACCTGAAACGGACGCCGCACACGCTTTTCAATTTTTCAGTTGGAACAACGATAGCAGCGCGGCGACCAATCACCAAGGGTAGCCGGAGGAATTTTAGCCGGGCGACGACTTGCCGCCACGTTGACGGTTGAACAGCCGGCTTCGATGAGGCATTGCTGAAAGACGTTACCGCGAAGCGTGGCCGGTTCTGGCGCGCTCCCCCACGAAGACGCCACGAAAGGACACTCGCTGCGCATGGCCGGAACGCGATGAAGCTGAAATCTTACATTTGGCCGATAATCGGACTTTGCGCGGTCGGCTTTTCCGTCTGGCTGCTGTATCACGAACTGCGGGGCATATCGGTCGAGGATGTCGGCGACGGCCTGGCGGCAATTCCCCTGCACGGCTGGATACTTGCGGGCCTGAGTTCCATCGTCGCCTACGCAGCCCTTGCCGGCTACGACCACATCGCGCTGATGCATCTGGGCAAGAAGGTTTCCTTCGCCTTCATCACCGTCTGCTCCTTCACCACCTATGCGCTGTCGCACAATATCGGCGGCTCCGTGCTTTCGGGCGCCGTGATCCGCTACCGGGCCTATGCCACGAAAGGGCTGAGCGGCCAGGAGGTCGGCATTCTGGTGGCGCTTTGCAGCTTCACCTTCGCGCTCGGCGCGCTGCTGCTTGGAGCCGTCCTGCTGCTGTCCGAGCCGGAAGTGCTGGAGCGATTCGTCGACATCCTGCCTATCTCGGCATCGCGGATGACGGGCGGCCTGATCCTGGCGCTCATCGGCCTCTATATCTTCGGCAGCTGGCTAGGACTAAAGCCGCTGCAGCTCGGGCGGCTGCAAATCCACTATCCGCGCCTGCCGATCGTGGCGCGGCAGTTGATCATCGGGCCGATGGAACTGATGGCGGCAGCCGCGATCATCTATTTTGCCCTGCCCGAGCAGGGAAACCCCGGCTATTTCATCATTCTCGGCGTTTTCGTGATTTCGTTCTCCGTGGCGCTGCTGTCGCATGCGCCCGGCGGGCTCGGCGTGCTGGAAATCGTCTTCCTCGCCGGGCTATCGGACATGAACCCGGCGGCCGTGCTGGCGGCACTGCTGGTGTTCCGCCTGTTCTACCTGATCATCCCGCTGATACTGGCGCTGGTGGTGGTGCTGGTGTTCGAGAAATCGCAATTCGCGCGGCGGGAGTGAAGCTGAAGGCTCGAGCGCGAGTCATAAGAACCTCGCGCTCTAACTCTCCGCCAACTCACCAGCGCGGCGAGAACAGCCGCCAGTTGGTGTCCTGATAGCAGAGGCCGGCCTCAAAGGGCCTGTCCCGACAGATGCCCGCCGGTTGCTGCTGCGGCACCGGTGCGGTCTGACAGCCGGCAAGCACGGCGACAGCGCCCAACAAGGTCCACACCACTAAGCTTCGCGTCATCGCCTGATTCTCCATTTTCATCCGAACCTAACATGTAGGTCGAGGAGGTGAAGCGCCAAGGGTTGGAGTTTGGCGGGAACAGGTTTCGAATGGGTGAAGCTGTTTGGATTGCGATCGGGGCACGGCTGGATTTGTCCAAATTACCCCAAAATCGCGTGTTTCAGGTCAATGGATTAGCTCCGGTCTCCCAATCAAATACGGCACCCGGCATCATAGAGGTGGATGTCGACCAAAGATCAGCCGCAACGCCGCCATCGTCTTGTCGTAGCGGTGACCAGACGCCTTTCCGTCCGCCATGTTTTCGACGAAGTAGCTGTAGTGAGACGCGCGCTCAGCTTCCTTTGTCACCTCTTCATCGGTCACTATATGAGGAGTGCTTTTGGCGGAACCATCGGGGTTGACCCTGACATATAGCGCGTCCTGTTTTCGTCGATCCCGCGCTCCGTTTGCAACCTCTTTGGCGGCACGACTAGAGTTGAAGTCGCCGACGTAGACACCGTTGCCCGTCTCCCAGCGAGCTACCTTTTCGTATCTCAGCAGATCAAGGGCGCTGGCAATGTCGATCGGAAAATGGTCCTCACCCATGTCCAAATCCTCTTCAATCATCTTGTCGAGCGCCGCCAGATCATCCCAATGCGCAATCATGTATTCCATCAGCATGCCGACCAATTGCTTACATGTGTGATCGTTCATCGCGCGTAGGATTGGGCGGGATAACGGGAAGACTCCCATCGAGACCAAAATCAACATGAACGCCTTGGCAAGCTCTTCCTGCGCTATCAGGATGAGGTAGAGACGCGTCGATTTCGGCTTCTCGAATTCGAGCATCTGTGCATCTTCAATTAGCCGGTCGGCATTCTGGATACATAGCCCGATCGTTTTTGCGAGGGTCTTCGGTGAAGGCACTATCGGCTTCGTCATGCACCATCACCCAAATCAATCGTGATGGTGATTGCGGACTGTATTGGAGCCGACCGGGCGTATAGCAGACTGCGCAAGTTCGGGTCCGTCGCGTCCTCGAACAGACGGCCTTGGCGGCATCGCAGAACCTCATCGGCAACAAACCGCTCCAGCCTCCAGCCACGAGACGAACCGGCGTCCGCAGGGTCGATAGGCGGGCTCACGACAAGACTATCAGCAGTAGGCGAGCGCCCGGCCGGAAGTTGGGTGGCGACGGCGTGAACTACGGCCGATGGCAGGATACGGCAACCCACGGCATTAACGGCCGCTGGCGCACTTCCTGCCAGCGCCGGATACTCTGCCGAGTAGGGCAGCGACGTAGGATTGTAGAGGCCGTAATAAACCGGGATGCCTCGTTCATCGAAGTAGTCGTCGATCGCCTCAATCTGGTTGTCGCCTGCATGCATCGCGCCATAGACGCATGCGCCGTCGAACGTGAACTGGCGTCGGGCGCTAAGCGGCCGTGACGGGTCCGTGCGATCGGCGATCCGTCCGATGCCAATTTCGAAGTCGGCCCGCTCCAGTTCTGGCACCGGTATTTCACGCGAGTAGAGCCGCTTGGTCTGGAGCAGTGCGACCTTGCGCATCTGGAGGTGACCAAGCCGCCGTAGGACGATGAAGAACGCGATGTCTGCGATTTCCCATCGGTGCCACATCCGCCGCCCGCCCAGCCAATGAGACTCGATCGCTACGCCAATGCGCTCATTCGCAAAGAAGGCGGGCGGTGCGGCCGACAGTTCCATGATGAGCATGTGATCAAGGGATTCCTCGTGCATGGACGGATGAACGTCCATGGCTCTCGACACCTTGTCGTTAGCTCCAGCGAAGACTCCGCGAACGTAGTCAATCACCGGTTCCGGTATGTCTGCGAATCCCCATGTCATGTATTGTCCCTCCCGCGCGGCTGAATCTATCACAGGCCGCGAACAACTGGGGGGAACATGAAGAACTTCTTCCGCAGATCGGGCAAGTTAATGAAATTAATTGGCTGGGGAACCTGGATTCGAACCAGGACTAACGGAGTCAGAGTCCGTGGCTTTGGGAGGCTTATCGGTCGATCATATCGTAAATTATTGCAATATTATCAATATGTTATTAAAACACTTGGTTTTTCGTTCTAGTGGAGCATGTTGCAAATCGTTCTTAAATTTTCCCAATGATTTCAATGCTTGCAAAACGCTCCCGGCGTCTCCACGCGACATAAACGCGACATGGCTAGCCTAGCTGAGATACCGACCTTCGCCGGCATCCCTCCGCTTAACGATTAGTGTTTTCCCATATCTCGTGAGAAACTAATCTGCCTGAGCAAAGCGGGAGAGGAAGGGTAAAGACGTGGAACAGGAGTTCTGGTCAATTCGCCGGATTGCGTTGGTAGGTGCGCTCATAGGAGCGGCGTTTGGTGCGCCGGAGTTTTTTCGCAATCCGTCAGCTGCCAATCTCGGTGGATTGACTGCCTACATGATGATTGGTGCGATCATCATAGCCGTTGCAGCGCGAGTTCTCCTTCGCCGGAAGCGGTAACTTGGTATGTCGCACGGTCGAACGGATCACTGTGCGCCCGAAGCTGCTTTGCTAATCCCGAAGGTCAGCTACCGCGCCAAAAACGACGCCAGCCCATGCGGCGAACACGGGCGACCAGATCAATCACTCCATCCCACGCAATCCAGACGAGAAGACCGGCGATAAGAAAGGCAGGCCAAGTGGGCCAATACGCGCCGCTGCCGATGCCAAAAACCACGAGCATTACTGCGGTAAGGCGAATAGCTAGATCGTTCGCTAAACGATCATCCGTTTCGTCACATCCTGGAACATCTGGCTTTGATTTTAGCTCCGTGTGTGTGGTTATTTTGAAGGCGCTGACTGAGAGCGCTCAGGAGGAGAGATGTATGCTTGAGCTTGATGAGCAGGGACAACACCTACTCGCGCTGCTTGTCGAACGTTTACCGAAGGCGATTCCGGAAAAGCCAGAGACCTTTATCACATACAAGGAAGCCCATGACCGCCTCGGCCTTTCTCGGCAGGGCCAAACTTACGGTTTGAGCCTGAAGCATCAGGGATTGGTGGCCCTTGCGGACTGGACCGCAGCCAAGGGGTTACCGGCGATTACCGGACTAATCGTGAATGGCGACGATCGTATGCCGGGCCAAGGGTATTTCAATCTGTTCGGCAAGAGCGAGGATGACTTCGTATGGTGGGCTGACCAAATACGTCAATCCAAGACCTTCAGCTGGTCCCAATTTCTGCCTGGAGCGGTACAACTCACAACGCCGCGTCCGCCTGACGTGGTCAAACCGCCCGAGCGGGTCGAAGCGCGCACCTATCGAGTGCTGCGCGACACGCAGATGGCGCTCCGGGTAAAAGTGCTTCACCGTAATGAGTGTCAGGTGTGCGGCACAACGATCAACCTACCGGACGGACGGCGTTATGCTGAGGCCCATCATATCCAGCCACTAGGCGGACCGCACAACGGCCCCGATGTGCCGGAAAACCTGCTCTGCCTATGCCCGAACCATCATGCTGAGTTCGATTACGGTGTGCGTCCTTTGGAGATCGAGACCCTGCGGCAAGTGCCGGGTCATCAGGTTGGTGACCAGTATGTCGCGCACCATAACGACCTGATCTACAAGCCCAGCCGCCGATAACCAGTCCGCTCTCAGAGCGTTCAACTGCCCGATTTGGCGCTCGCGCGCGCCAGCGACTAGAGGGCGCTTTATCAGCTTCAGGGCGATGACATGATCAGCCGGCAAGCTCGGGAGGCACTTGAACTCCTGATTGAAGCGGTGCTGACTGCGGAATACATCGACTCTAAGAAGGCTGCGGAGGTTCTGTCGTTTCCCGAGCATCGCTAGGACAGCGGTGGAAGCCTGGTCGTCAGCGTTGCTGCATGATGGTTAAGTCTGCGCGAGGTACAGCTTTCCCTGCTCGGTAAGTTGCCATGCGGATTTTGGACCTGCTAGATCGGGAACGCGTTCAATGTGGCCCTCATCTCGAAGTTTGTAAAACTCGACCTTTACTAGGTTCTCAGACTTGATCCCCGTGATGTCTCTTGCTTGGCGATTTGTGATTTGGGCGTGAATGCGTAGGAAATCCATGATCGCGACGGTAGGTGCAGCCAACGATGAATGCGGCAAAAGAACCTTAAGGTAATTTCCTTCTTCCGATATTATGGGATTCTTCAAGCCGAATTCCTTCATTTTCTGAAATGTTGTATTTAAGCCTTCTCCCAAATCCTTGTTGGGTGGGTTTTTATATCTGTTGAGGGTTCTAACCATCTTTGGATTTCGTGAAAAGCGAGCTTCAAGAATATTCTCAACATTTACATATCCCGGTAGCTTACCCGGACTTAATATCTCGATACGATTATTGAAAACTAATATTTGTATATCATCAGAAATTGAATAGTCGCGATGTATAACCGCGTTCACGATCGTTTCCCAGATCGCTTCCGGCGGATATTCAAGTTTCTTGAGCCCATCGGTGGCCCATACTTCAATAGAAGACATAATCTCGGTAATTTTCGCCACCGTGCTATGGATAAGCTGATAGCTAGGTCCTTCCAATGTCCATTGGCTAGCGAGATGATCTCGCTCTGGATCATCCTCCTTAGTCTCGTACCTTGTAATTTTAACCGCACACTTCCGTGGAACCACCGAACTTGGGCTAGAATGAAACAACAATGCCGAAACTGTTCTTGGTTGCCACGTCTTGAAATCAAGAAGATTCTGATTCAGGCAAAATTCAAGAGGGTCTGTACTGGGAGAGTAGTCTTTCAGAAAGCTTTGTAATTCCGGACTTTCAACGACCTGCTCAGCCGCCAAATCTGCCAACAGGGTATCTTCGAAAGAAGATGCGCCCTTTGCAAAATTCAATTGTAGGATGCGCTCTTGATCTTTCACGGAAAGCGACTGAGCGCCTTGCCGTTGATATACGGTGCCGTCAGCCGTTACACAAACCTGTGATCCCTTCTCGATCAGGATTCGCAGAGCGTAGCCAGGAGCAGCCTCTCTCTTCAGGAACTCATATCGGATATCGAGAGCAGGTTTTACTTCAAAAAGACTCTGAAGATGTCCGTTTAGCTGTTCAATGTCCGAAATTCCTTCCCAGCGTTCTTCTACCTTGTCTCCTGTTTTCTTATCCTTGATCCCAATAATTATTTCGCCTCCATCAGCGTTGGAGAAGGCTACTGCCGTTTTTTGAAGAGACTTTCCACTTACTGCAAATTGCTTCAGATCGAAGAAATGAGATTCGTCGCGATCTGCAATTGCAGCGAAATCCGTGTCGGAAATCGTTGTCGTCTGCATATTATAGCCCCCCGTTAGATATGATAATTGCACGCTGCGCCGGCATAATACAGCGCTAGCCATCCTGCCCTGCTTGGCATCACCAAGTTCTTGCTATGTCGGTGGCTGAGGGCTGACCCTCGATCAGACATCAAAACAAGCCGTAGCCACAGCCTTCGGCATATTCGCAATCCCTGTCATTGCCGGGGCCGCCCCGGCTTTGGACACCGTAAAAGAAGCCAAGCACCAGCACGGCGACCGCGATCCATTTCAGCGCGTCCAGCATTCTTTCCAAGACCGACATCGTTTTCTCCTGCGGTCCATTGATCGCGATAGGTCTTTTTTCCTACGCCTATTTCAACCGAAGTACAATCGACGCATCTTTTCACGAACGAGTGTTCATTGCTCGGTTCGATGGGCGTTGCATTGCATTTTATCAAGCATTATCATGGTATTAACAAGTTAAAATAAAGGAAATCTTGAAATGAAAACTCCATCTGACCTTGTTGAACTGTTCTACACCGATCCAGAAAAGGCTCTTGAGCTTCATGGTGAGATGGTGAAGCGGGATATTCGTGAGGAATACAATAAAGCTCAGGGCGAGGCACAGTTCTGGAACGGCTTCTACCATGATCATCCAGACCTGCGGGCAGATCACGATGCTGTACGAACCATCCTGACGAAAAACATGGCTAACCTCGCCCCTATGACAGTGGAGGCAGCCGGAAACGAACTCGCGGACCTCACTCGCCAGTATATCAAAAACGAAAGCCGGCATCGGGCCGAAGCGCGGGAAGCAGCGGTCTTTGTCGGTGGCCCCGGCCTTGAAGGCACTTCCATGCAGCCTTCGCAATCCAGCGATTTGGTGTCGCTTGGCGACAGGATCAACGCCCGCAAAGAAGCGCGGCGGGTTGGTCAGGCCAAAGCCACAGACCGCTATGCCCAAGAGAGCAAAGCCGCTTCTGACAAGTCACGAACTGCGTGATGGAGTTGAACAGATGGCAACGACCGTAATCACCTCATTCCCGCAAGCAGATGTTGCTCTCGCAACCTGGACCTCGCTCGTGAACGGCGAGACGGGCAATTCCGCCAGTATTACGCGATGGTCAAACAACAAGACCGTCACCGTTACAGGCACGTTTGGCGCCGGTGGCAGTGTCGCCATTCAGGGCAGCAACGATGGATCGACCTTCGTCCCTCTCCATGATCCACGTGGCGTTGCCATCGCGATCACTACAGCAGGCGCTGCTCTCATCGAAGAAAACCCATTGTTCATTCGCGCCGTAGTGACGGCAGGCGACGGCACGACGAACCTAAAAGTGATGATCGCAGCCGTCACCTAACGTGATGGCGCAAGGAGTCTGACATGGCGGACATAGGCGGAATTGGCTCTTTCGCGGGCGGGTTTGCTCAGGGCTTTCAACGTAGCCGTGAACAGCGCCGAATGCGTGATGTCATGAACATGGAGCAGGAACGAGCCAAACGACAGGAGCAGCGGCAAGAACAGCAGTTCGACCGGCGCATGAAGCTTGGCGAGGATCAGGCCGAACAACTGGAGTTCCATCGCCGTGTGCAGGAAGACCTCCAGCAGAAGCAGTTCCAGCTTCAGCAACGCGGAGCAGACCTGCAGGTAGCTGATAAAATGATGGGCCTTCTAAATCCGCAGGTGCCAAAACCGGTTCGCCAACTGATGCTGAAAAAGTTTGCCCCTGCCATGGGTATCGACCCGGCGAGCGCTGAGTTTCGTGATTTCAGCACGATGGTAGGCCAGCTAGATAGCGACACGCTGACAGGTATTCGGGAGGCCATCGGCGTGATGCTGCCTTCAGCGAAGCCGGGAGCCATTCAAGGTTTTGCTGCCGCCGTTATGTCCGGCAAGCTCGATCTGGGCGACGTGATGAAGATGGCCGAAACGGCCCGCCAACAGCGTGCCCGAGAGCAGAGTTTTGGCACTAGCCAGCAGCCCGTTCCTGCCAATCGACTAATGAGCCCGACGCCTATCGCCCGGCAGGGAGATGCACCGGGCGGAAATCTCCCTATTCCCGGTATGACCCAGCCCACCAAAGCTCCGAACGGAAAAACACCGGCTCAGCTTCGGGAGGGTGCTCGCCAGTTATTCATGAATGGCGACATGGAAGGCGGCAATGCGGCCCTTAGTCTGGCCCGTGCCATGGAAGGGAATATCCCAAACACGGTGGAGAGCATTCGCGCCAAGATCGCTGGGGGGCAGCAACTGACGCCGGGTGAACAGCGCGTCTATGACGATGCCCTGAAAGCCGACCCACTCGCCCGACTGCTTTCGGGTCTTGGTGCAGAGGGCGGCGAACCGGCCCCCCCTGCCCCATCCGCTCCGGCGACAGGACCGAGCGAAGAAGACATTCAGTTCACCATGCGGAAGCATGGTCTGACACGTGAACAGGTTCTGGAAAGGCTGCAATGATGCCCCGTGACCTGCTTGCTCCCCGCGATCTGCTCGAACCACGTAAGCCGCGTGATCTGCTTTCCGGTTCACCCGCCAGCACGCCGACGCCACCAGCGAAGCGTGAACGTCGAGGCGACCTTGCGCCAATCATTCGTGATCTCGACACAGGGGAATGGCGCTGGGCCGTGCCGAACCTCCTGCTTGGTCTGGTGGACGCAGTGCAGCTTCCCGGCGAGGTCATGAGGGGCGAAGTCGATCCCATGAGCGACGAAGGTTTCGACCGAACGATGAACTTGGCGACGTTAGCCGCGCCAGCTGCAGGGCTACGCGGAACCATTTCACGCACGGGAACAAGGGCAGTGGAACAGGCCACACAGGCCAATCGCCGCGAGTTCGGCATGGACTTTCCACCTGTTGCGACACGCACACCACCAGAGAAACCAGTCACTCCTTCTGGGTCTTCGGTGAAGCCAGCCGGAGGGGTTGTCTCCTCCTCTTCCTCTCCGGCTGGCAACTTTGCGGGAAACATTCGCCTAGATCGCATCTGGGCACCTGATGATGTGCAGGCTGCTATCCGGCAGGCGGCAGAACATGGTGAAGGTTTCTTAGAGGCTCGACGGGGCGTCATTTCTCAGGAACAGACGCGCGACCTGTCGCAGCTAGTAGGCATGACGCCGGAACGCCTAACCAGCCGGAAGACCGGAGCCGCCTTCAATGCGGAAGAAATGTTCTCAGCCCGTAACCTGTTGGTGGAACAGGCCACGAAAGTCCGCGACTTGGCCCGCAAGGCGGAGGGTGGCAGCGATCTGGAAAAACTCACCTTCCAGCAGGAGCTAACGCGGCTTCAGGCAATTCAGGAACAGGTGGCCGGAGCTACTGCAGAGGCCGGACGGACCTTGCAACAGTTCCGTATGTTGGCCGGAGCCACGAAGGACGAACTCACCGCCATGGCGAGCATCGCCAAAGAAGGCGGATTGGACGACATCATTGCGGGCATCAACAAGCTGGACGATCCGGCACAGGTGGCGGCATTTGCTGCCAAGGCTGGCAAGGTCACCTTCAGGGACATGCTCTACGAAGGCTGGATTAATGGCCTTCTGAGTGGACCGACGACACATTCAGTCAACGTTATGTCCAATACGCTGACGGCCCTTTGGTCAGTGCCGGAGACGGCCCTTGCGAGTGGCATTAGCCGTATGACGGGAAGCGGTATTCGTGGCGGCGAAGCGACGGCCCGTCTGTTCGGAATGGTCGAAGGGGCGAAAGAAGGCGTCGTTGCTGGCTATCGCGCTTTCCGCTCCGAAATTCCGAGCGACGGTCTTCAGAAGCTGGAACAGTCGCGACAGCGTTCCATTCCGAGCTTGAAAGTCGGAAAGATGGAGGTGGGCGGGAAGCAAGTTCGCATTCCTGGCCGTCTGCTGCTGGCCGAGGACGAGCTTTTCAAGGCCATCGGCTTCAGACAGGAATTGAACGCCTTGGCGTATCGACAGGCCAACCGGGAGGGCTTGAAGGGCCGAGAGTTTGCAGAGCGCGTTTCGCAACTAAGGGCGAACCCGACCGAGGACATGACGAGAGCCGCGAAGGACAGCGCAGCCCGTCAGACGTTCACCAATCCGCTAGGTCCGGGTGGTCAGGCCATCATGTCGGCGGCTCGCCGTCTGCCCTTCGGTCGAATTGTTCTGCCGTTCGTCCGCACCCCTGCGAACATCGTCAAATATGCGGCGGAACGTACCCCGGCTGCGCCATTCTTCAAAGAGTTCCGCGACAACCTGACGGGAAAAAACGGGCCAGTGGCTCGGGATCAGGCAATTGCCCGCATGACACTCGGCACGGCAGTTAGCACCGCCTTGGTAGGTCTTGCTCCAGAGGGCAGCATTACCGGAGGTGGGCCAGATGATCCGGCAAAACGGGCACTAATGCGGGCGGACGGCTGGCAGCCTTATAGCGTCAAAGTGGATGACACCTATTACAGCTATGGCCGAGTTGAGCCTCTGGGCATGTTGCTAGGCGTTGCGGCCGACTTTGCGGAGCTTCGGGAGACGATGACCGACAGCGAGGCTGACAACGTGGCGGGGCTGATATTCGGCTCCGTGGCGAAAAACCTCACGGAGAAGACGTGGCTACGTGGACCGTCTGACCTCATTCAAGCCCTCACGGACCCAGAGCGCTATGGTGCGGCCTATGTTCGCAACCTTGTCGGCACGGTGGTGCCAACTGGCCTTTCACAGATAGCAAATGCCCGCGACCCGATGTTGCGAGAAGCCAGAACAGTTCTGGATACCATCAGGAGCCGCGTTCCGGGACAGCGGGAAACGCTGTTCGTACGTCGAGATGTCTTCGGTGAACCGATTAGCCGTGAAGGTGCCCTTGGCCCTGACCTTGGCAGTCCAATCTACAGGAATGCGGCTCGCAACGATCCGACCATTGCGGAAATGCTTCGCCTTGGTGTGTCGCCCGGTCCCCTGCAACGGCGCATTCGCAGTGCCGAACTGATGGACGCGGAGTTTGATTTTTACAGCCAAGCAGCCGGACGGACAATGAAACAGGGCCTCGATGCGCTGGCATCTTCACCACAATGGGCAGACTTGCCCGATGACGTCAGGGCTGAGGCGATGGGCGACCTGATTAGGAAAAGCAGGGATCTAGCTCGCACCGCTACTGTGATGAAATTCCCCGATCTGGCTTTGCGCATCAGACGGGCGAAACAGGGCAAAGAGGATATGAACCGATGAGTGCACTGAAACTTCCCCCCAACATTTACGAGTTAAAGTACGCAAATTTCACCAAGGGAGCATTGCCGCTTCGTGATGACATCACCTACCAGCTAATCCCAGTAGGCAAGCGGTCTGAGGGCTTCTTGGCCTATTTCGAAGGCTGCAAGCTGACCTTTGCACCCGCTGATGATCCGCGCTGGCAGGAGGCCGATCTTGATCACCTCTGGGAAGATACCGATCTCGCTGAGCTGGCTTGGTGGACCGACTATAATTTGCGCCCCGTGCAAGATGCGATCGAACGCTACGGGCTGCTGTTCGTGCCAGGCGACCACGGTTATGTGCTCCGACCTAAACCAGCCAGAGTTTCCAGCCATGCCGTATGAAGTCATCAAGCTGCATAGCCGTCGCCTCTCTGGCCTTCGGGAACCCGGAAGTGCCGTTCTATCCGAGCTTGGACAGGGGATCGCCATGGAAGTAGCCGACCTCACGGAACTCCATGCAGCCCTCCCCGACTTGCCCATCGACGCCGTCGAAGCCGCCATAGACATTGACGACATCTACATGGACGCGGAAGGCGGCTTTGTAATTCGCAAAGTGCCATCGGGCAGCAATTATGGAACTCAGTAATGGGCCGTCCTCTCAACAGGTCGCTTGCCTCAAATGCTAGTGCGCCTCCTATCATCCTTGGTCTTGATGCCATTGCAGAACTGTTTGGCCGATCGCGGCAGACGGTGGCCCGCTGGAGGCTGACGCAGAACTTCCCGATGGCTCGCCTTCCAACTGGCGAATGGGTCACAACGATGGGTCTGATTGAAGACTGGATCAGGGCAAGAAACTCCGTTGATCCCTATTGCCATCAGGCTGAAGTGAAAATGGCCCCTGTCGTGAGGCGGCTAGATGCCTTGGCTCGTGCTCGTTTTCTTGCCTCCGGTATAGATCGGGCGGAAGTGCTGGCTTTGCTTGAGGACGTGGACCGTGACACATGCAAGCCAATTGCCGCCGAGTGATCCGGCTGAGATGAATGCTGCGCTCCGGCGAGAAACTGCCGATATGATTGCTGCTTGGCTCGCTGGCAATGTTGGAAGCCCTGCGGAAGTGCGCCGATGGGCAGCACAGGAGCCGGGACAATGGGCGGAACTGGTTGCCATGATCGGGGCACTGGCGGGCTTCATTCCGCTGGGGGACATGCCTCAGAGCATTTTGTCAAAGCGTTCGCCCATGAGACGAAAGGGGCGGACAGGTCCGCGTGGTCCGTTGATTGTCCGAAGGCGGAAGTGATGGAAGTCGGGGCAAAACGGGGATTTAAGGAAAGCGGCCTGCGGGGAGCGTGGACGGGCGATTTTTCGGATGGGTGCCGAATACCGGATGGACGGGAAAACGCACCACGGACTCGCTTTGGGCCGGACGATTGGCATCGCCGGAAAACGCTCGCTCGCCGCGCATGATGGGAAATTGAGCCTACCGGTAGACCTACTGCATTCTACCGGATGGCAATTGCGAAAATCCTTTTAAATTCAATGCTCTACCACATCTACCGGATAAAATGGGGGTATGGGAAAAAGCAATATGTCACTTACGTGTATCGCAGCCATGCGTCTTCAAACCATTCCCTCTTGTAGCCTCTGATCTTCTCGCCGGCCCAGATTTGATCTGGCTTTATGTCGAAGGACTGTAGCTGCTTTGCGAGGGAACGCGCACTGAGGCCCTTGAAGATATCACTATCGTCAGGGTCTTTCTTGATTGCATCGCATAGGTCTTCGGACCTCATACTATCACCATGGAAAACACGCTTTATGACGGCCAGTAGCGCTTCGCCCCTTGATGGGTCTTCAGTGCTTTGCAACATTGCCGCTGCCTTGCGAGCGGTCTTAGGCCAATGACCTCCAGCCAGATCAGCGATTGCGAACAACGGTTTCCAGTTGTCAGCATCTCGGTTTGCAAGACCCTTCGGCATTTCGGGATCAATGTTGCGAAGCTTTTCGATGTTTGCTTTTGCCCATATAGCGACTTCCTCATTCATCGCATCGAACGCGAGCTTGTCCCGCTGATTAGGGTGAGGTCGATCTTCATCAGGCCGCTTTCGCCTCATGGAGATTATGATCGATCGGCTGGCCCATGTCGGAAACAGTTTGCCAATCTTCGCCATCGCGACAGGTGCCCACGTTGAGTAGGAGTGGGTTTCCCAGTCGCCATTCTCTCCATTGCGGACGGCTCGCAGGACTGTTGCGCCTTCGCGGGAATGGCCTGAATTTAGAATTCCCCTCAGGGCTTCATTACCTTCCACTTGTGTGTCGAGTTCATCCAGAAGCAGCGTTCGCGGCTGCTGTTCGATCAGTCTGAATATAGCCGCCGATGACGTGTTGCTGGCTAGCAAGGCATTATGTGTAAGGTGCCGCAGTATCTTGAAGGCCTCCGTTTTCCCGCATCCTGGCATTGGACTGATAAGGGCCAATCGAGGCGATGTGTCGAAGGCATCAAAACAGTGAGTAAATACGGTCCACAGTGCTATCGCCTCGGCTGCCATAGGCGGCAAAGTAAGGTGACGCTTGAGCGCTGTTGTTGCGAGGTCTAGGAGGTCAGAAATTCCATCTGTGGATGGGCTTTTTGGGTATACCCCCCGCGCATCCGGTAGACCCGGTAGGCCATTGATTTCATTGCTATTTTTACACCCGTCATCCGGTAGACTACCGGTAGACCTACCGGTAGGCTGGATGGGTTCGGATGGTCGGGAAGCGTGCTTTTCTGTCTGATTTCGCATATCATTCATGAACTTCCGCGTGTCGCTCACACGCCCTTTCTGGCTTGGCATTTCCAGAAAAAAAGCCCCGGTCTGGATCACACCAAGCCGGGGCTATTTTTGCCGGTTTCGCTTGTCAGGAAACGGTCATAGGTCCCGCTTCCGTTTCGTCTGATTTCAGCCGGCAATTCCTTCGAGCATGAACCGCAGCAGTGCCCGTCGCGATGCTACCCACTGGGAGCCGATCTTTTTAGCGGTGGGAATAAGCCCGCGTTCGAGCAGGTAGTATGTCTGCCGCTCGCTCCGGTTTATGAGTTTGCCGATTTCAGATACGCCCCAAACAATGTCCTTGGACATTGCCTCAAGCTCAGCGTCGCTGATGTTTGTTGCAGTTGCGGTCATTGCGAATGCTCCAAATGGGTTCCATGGGGTTCCATTTGGCTATTATGGATGAGCAGTCCCGATTATGGCAATGAAGCGAAACAATTCAACACGGTAACCAACGTAACAAAATCGTGAAAACCAGTATTGATCCTTGTGTTTTTGATTATTTCTCTCGTGTTGTATTTATTTCTACTGATATCAAATTCCCCCAACTAACGAAAATTGCGCCAAAGCTGGATTGTAACAAATTGTTACAATCCAGCATGGACTAATACGGGGATTGCGCCCTCGCTATTCACCCTAACAGACTCGCGGACTTAATCTCCGCCTGTCATCTCACAAGACATTGAAATTAAAGACTAATCTTCCGCATGTCGCAGGCATGTTGCGCTGCCATTCCCCGGCCAGTGGCTTCAACCAGCTATCGGAACGTGGCCCCCACTGCCCCTTGGCCCGGAGGGGGTGGGTGCACTGTGGCAGTAGCCCAGCGTAGAGGATGGTACCTGCGGCGAATATGTGGGGCTGGAATAAATACTGGGATTACCCCCAGTGACAAGCGGAGTCATCTGCGACATGATAGGTAGCCTTCGGCTCTAGGAGCCTGACGGGAGGCAGTCATGTCAGTTCGCAAACGCAAATGGACCACGGCAAACGGAGAGCCGCGCGAGGCCTGGATTGTTGATTACACCGATGGCAAGGGCGACAGACATCTAAAGACGTTCGACCGGAAGAAGGATGCGGACGCCTATCATGCGACAGTGCGCGTCGAAGTTCGCGAAGGTACGCACATCGCGGATAGTGAGACGGTTACGGTCAAGGAAGCAGGTGGGAAGTGGCTGGAGTCCGGGAAGGCCGATGGGCTAGAGCGCACCACACGCGACCAGCGCCGCCAGCATCTGACGTTCCACATCGAACCGTTTCTGGGAAAGCTTCGCCTGTCGAAACTGAGCGTCCCTGTTGTGCGTGCATTTCAAGACAGGCTCCGGGCAGAGCCCTACCCTGATGATTATCCGGTAGTTCGATTGCGCGGCAAGTCACGCAGTGGCGACATGATAAAGCGCGTTACGGTAAGTCTCGGTAGTATCATTGCTGATGCGCAGGAACGCGGGCTTGTCGCGCGGAATGCCATTCGGGACATGACGAGCCGACGCACGAAGGGCAAAGTCCGTAAAGGCGAGAGGCGACAGAAGGCCCGTCTGCAGTATGGCGTCGATATTCCAACGCGTGACGAAGTTCGCCTTATCATTGAAAACACCCAAGGCCGTTACCGGCCCCTGCTCATCACGGCCATCTTCACCGGCCTTCGTGCATCGGAACTTCGTGGCCTCCGCTGGAGCGATGTCGATCTAGCCGACGCCCGTCTGCATGTCCGCCAGCGCGCGGACAAGTATCACGCTGAGAAGTATCGGGTGGACCATGATCCTATTGGAATGCCGAAGTCCGACGCTGGACAGCGCAGTGTTCCGCTATCGCCGCTAGTTGTGAACACCCTTCGGGAGTGGAAACTGTCCTGTCCGAAGGGCAAGCTTGATCTCGTGTTCCCGAACAGCAAAGGCAACATTGAATATCACGCCAACATCATCAAACGCGGCCTGTGGCCTGCAGAAATTGCGGCTGGCGTTGTCGTTCCAACAGGTGAAAAGGACAAAGATGGCGCGCCAATTATGCGGGCCAAGTACACCGGCCTGCACGCCCTACGGCATTTCTACGCCAGCTGGTGCATCAACCGCCGCGCTGATGGCGGCTTGGAGTTGCCGGGTAAGATGGTGCAGGAGCGGCTAGGCCATTCGTCAATCACGATGACCATGGACGTCTATGGGCATCTGTTCCCAAGCACCGACGATTCGGACGCGCTTGCACAGGCCGAACGGTCGCTTCTAACGCCGGTCAGCAAAACCGCCGACGCGACATAAACGCGACATGCGCCCAAATAATTGACCACCGTAACATCGGTGTGTCGCGATTTGTTTAATGATTTCAATGGCTTGGTGGATGGCTGGGGAACCTGGATTCGAACCAGGACTAACGGAGTCAGAGTCCGTGGGTCTACCGTTAACCTATTCCCCAAAAGCGAGGTATTTCAATCGCTTGGCTGAAAGAGCCGGTTTGGTGCAAACGCACCGTTTTGCCCCGGTCAGGCAAAACCCGCTCCCTTTCGGTGGCGCCTTTTAGCACATTCGCCTCATCTATCAAGCCCTCGAATGCGCTGCATCGAAAGAATGATGTGGCTCGCCGCAAGCGCCTGGATGCCAGCGTTCCAGCCTATGCTTTCTCGGCCAGCCATGTGCCTTGCGCCGTGCGTTTCAGGCGCGGCGACGCGATCGCGCCGTGGATATGCGCGACGACGGATGCGTCGTGCTGGCCAAGGGCGGCGCGCCAGTTGTTGCCCTGAAGCATGGCGACGCTTGCTGCCACCGGCTCGATGCCGGCCTTTCGCAACAGGCGCAGCACGGCCAGCATTGACGTGCCGGAACTCACCACATCGTCGACCACGACCACCCGCCTGCCCTGCAGCAGCGGCAGCATGCGCGGATCGACATAGATGCGCTTGGCATGGGCCGGGCTGGTGATCGAGCTCATCGGCTCGGACAGCGCGTCGTCGTACCAGAATTTTCGCGAGGTTCCCAAGGCGACCATGCGGGCGTGGCCGAGCCGCCGCGCGACGCCATTGGCCAGCGGCAGGCCGAGGGTCGGCACGCCGATGACGGCTTCCGGCGCATAGGTGGACGCAAGTGCCGTCATCGCGTCGGCAAGCGCGTCCTCCACGGCAAAGCTCGCCTGGTTGACGATGAGCGAGGCCACCGCCTTGTCCTCGCCGCCGGGCAGCACCCGGATGGGCAGCGCGATCTGGCGGCCGTCGGGCAGCGTGGCGGGATAAAGGTCCGCGAAGCCGTCTTGCGGGTTCGTTTCGAAAGTCCCGGCGGGATAGACGGTCTGCCAGAATTCATGCGGGGCAAGTGGCAAAATGGGTCTTTCTGTTGCAGAAGGAAGGGGCGGCGAAGCTGGCCCTGCGCGCCGCGAGGATTCGCAAAGGCGGGCCGGACGGAGTTTTACGGTGAAGACAGCGGGCAGCCAAGACGATCATGCCGAATTCGAGATGCTGTCAGCCTTGCGGCGCGACATCCATGCCAATCCCGAGCTTGGCTTCGAGGAAGTCCGCACCAGCGGCATCGTCGAGAAGATGCTGGCCGAGGCCGGCATCGCGGTTCATGCAGGTCTCGGCAAGACCGGGGTCGTCGGCACGCTGAAGCTTGGCGACGGCTCGCGGCGGATCGCGCTGCGCGCCGACATGGATGCGCTGGCCATGCTAGAGACCGCCGAGGAGCGCGATTACAAGTCGACCACGCCCGGCAAGATGCATGCCTGCGGCCATGACGGCCACACGGTGATGCTGCTGGGGGCGGCGCGCGAGCTGGCGCGGCGCAAGAGCTTTTCCGGCACCGTGCATTTTGTCTTCCAGCCTGCCGAAGAAGGGCGCGGCGGGGCGAAGGCGATGATCGAGGATGGGTTCTTCAAGAAGTTTCCGGTCGATGCTGTCTATGGGCTGCACAACATGCCCGGCATCGCCACCGACAGCATGGCCGTGGTGGCCGGGCCGCAGCTTGCCTCGTCCGACCGCTGGATCGTGACGTTTCGCGGTGTCGGCACGCATGGCGCGAAGCCGCATCTCGGCCGCGACGCGATGACGGCGGCGGGCCAGTTCCTGACGGCGCTGCACACGATCGTAGCGCGTCGCGTCGACCCGCTGCAGCCGGCAGTGGTCAGCGCCTGCGCGATCGAGGGCGGCAGCTTCGAGGCGCTGAACGTCATTCCCGACACGGTGAAAATCGGCGGCACCTCGCGCGCCTATTCGGCTGCGGTGCGCGACCAGATCGAAGCGGAAATCGGCGCGCTGGCACAGGGTTCGGCGCAGCTTTTCGGCATCGAGGCCGACTATCGCTACATCCGCCAGATGCCGCCGGTGGTGAACGACCGCGATGCGACACGGCGGGCGCTGGCGGCGGCGCAAAGCGCGCTTGGAGCCGAGAAGGTGATGACCGAGTTCCCGCCCTCCACCGCCGGCGACGATTTTGCCATGTTCAGCCAGGAGGTGCCGGGCGCCTATGTCTGGCTCGGCAACGGCCCGGCGGAGGATGGCGCGCTGCACCATAACAGCCGGTACGATTTCAACGATGCGGCGATACCGGCGGGGGTGCGGTTCTGGACGACGCTGGTGGAGCAGGAGTTGGCGGGGGTGTAGGGGTGTTGGCGGAGGTGGCGCTCTTGAGCAAGAGTAGCCCTATCCGTCCGCAAGAATAGTCCCCTCTCCGTCTCGGCTTCGCCGAGCCACCTCTCCCCATTTCATGGGGCGAGGAACCCAAGTCCTGGGAAGTCTCGGCCTCACAGAACTTAGGTTCCTCGCCCCCGCAAAGCGGGGGAGAGGTGGCTCGGCGAAGCCGAGACGGAGAGGGGGAGCGCGCCGTTAGCCCATTACTCGCTCAGCCTACCAGCCTCTCAAACAGCAACTTCAACCCCCCTTCCCCATCAACCTTCATAGCGACGGAAATCGCGGCGCCCTTCTCGTCATCGATCGTCAGCGCGCCGGCGTCGCGCGTCGCCCCCGTATCGACCGAGATTTTCAGCGTCTCGCAGCCGAACAGGCTTTCATCCAGCGCCAGAAGCATCACGCAGGGATCATGCAGCGGACGGCTTTCGCCGCCGGTGGTCGACTGGAAATAGGCATCGATGAGTTCGCCGGAGGACTTTGCAGCCGGCACGCCGGCGGCCTGAAGGGCTGCGGTGTAATCGCGCGTGGCGCGCACTTTGCGCGTCACGTCGAGCGGGATCAGCGTGAAATTCAGGCCGGCACCGAAGACGATTTCCGCCGCTTCCGGGTCGGCGGCAATGTTGAACTCGGCGCGCGGGCCGATATTGCCGGGCTCATGCACCGCCCCGCCCATGGCGATGACGCGGCCGATGCGCTTTGCCGATGCCGGGTGATCCTGCACCAGGCGCGCGATGTTGGTGAGCGGGCCGAGCGCGAGGATGTCGAGCGAACCGGCGGGCAACTCGTCCAGCAGTTTCGCCAGCCATGCCGCCGCATCGTTGCCTGCCACCCGTGCCAGTGGCTCAGGAAACGCCACGCCGCCGAGGCCGTCATTGCCGTGGATTTCGGTGGTGTCGAAACCTTTTCGCGACAGCGGCCCGGCAGCGCCCGAAACCACGGGAATATCGGCGCGGCTTTCAAGCGCCAGGATGCGGCCGGCATTGCGCGTCGTGGTGGCGATGCCGATATTGCCGGCCACCGTGGTGATGCCCCTGACGTCGAATTCCGCCGATTTCAGCGCAAGCAGGATCGCCACCGCGTCGTCTATGCCGGGGTCGGTGTCGATGACGACGGTGCGGGCGGGAGCGGTTGGCATAAGGGCGCGGCCTTTCGTTTCAGGGTCGATTCGAATATGGCTTCGCTTCCCATTTTCGGGTCAGGTAAAGCAAGCTGAAATGCTTGACCCAGACATATCGAGCGAGTTTGAAATTGTCCGAGACCACCCGCCTTCCCGACGACCTGCTGATCAATGCCGCCGATGAAATCCGCATCCGGCAGGAGCTCGTACTGGTGGCGCTGGGCAAGCGCGAGGCCGACCGCGTGGTGCGTGTCGGGCGACTGCTCGATGTCCATACCGGAACGTGGATGGAGGATTGCGAGGTTGCGATCCGTGGCCGCCGCATCGCCTATGTCGGGCCGGCAGGCACCTTTGCCGGCACGGCGCGCGAGATGATCGACCGGACGCATCTTTCGGCTGTTCCCGGCTTCGGCGAAATCCACAAGCATATCGAAAGCTCGCATCTGACGCCCGAGCATGAGGCAGCACTCGTCATGCCGCGCGGCAACACATGGACCTGCGAGGCGAGCCACGAATTCTCCAACGTCAACGGGCCGAAGAACCTGGAATTCTGGCTGACCGCACGGCTCGCCGGTTCGCCGATGAAGATTTTCCCGCTGCCCGGGTCAGCCGTGCCGCCCACGGCTTACGAATGGGGCGGCGGCCATTTCGGCTATGCCGAGCAGGCCGGCTTTCTCGCGCAAAGCGCCATGGTCGCCGGGCTGGACGAGGTGATGGACTGGCCGGCGGTCTGGAACCCGCAGAACCCTTCCTATGAGCGGCTGTGGGGCATGATACAGGCCACCTTCGAGCAGCGCGGCGTGGTCGAGGGCCATGGCGCGGGCCTGCGCGACCTGCCCGAGATCAACGCCTTTGCCGCCGCCGGCCTGTCCTCCGACCACGAAGCGTGGACGCCGCAGGAGGCGTGGGACAAGCTGCGGCGCGGCATTTTCATCGAGATACGCCCGCATTCCATGCCTGACATCATCGGCGGGCTTCTGGAGCGCGGCTTGCGCGACTGGAGCCAGGTGGCTTTCGCCACCGACGACCGCAGCGCCTCCGACACGCTGAAGATGGGCGCGACCGACCACAATGTGCGCCTTGCCATCGAAAGCGGGCTGACGCCCGAGATCGCCTATCAATGCGTGTCGATCAATCCGGCACGGCACATGCGGCTGACGCCCTTCGTGGGCAGCATCGCGCCGGGGCGGTTCGCCGATATGGTGCTGCTGGACGATGCGGCGACCGTTTCGATTGCCGAGGTCTGGGCGGATGGCGATCAGGTATCGCAGGCAAAGAATTTTACTGGTCATTTGCCGGCTATCGATTGGCCGGACTGGGCGACGAAGACGGTCAATATCGAGCGGCAGATGACGGCGGATGATTTTGCCATTCCGGCAGAGGCTGGTCGCGACACGATGCAGGCGGCGCTGCTGCGGCCCTTCCACTGGGACGACAATTTCATCACCACCGAACTGCCGGTGGCCAATGGCGCGGTGCAGCGCGACACTGCGCGCAACATCACCAAGTTCTCCGTCGTCGACCGCTTTTCCGGCGAGGGCAAGGTGGCAAAGATGTTCTGGCTGGGCTGCGGGCCGAAGACGCCGGACACAGCCGTCGGCTGCACGGTGGCCCATGACAAACACAATATCTGGGTCGTCGGCTCGTCGGATGCGGCGATGGCGGAAGTCGTCAATCGCATCCGCGACAACCAGGGCGGCTGGGCGCTGGTGACGGGCGGCAAGGTGGTGGCCGATGTGCGTTACGAGGTCGGCGGGTTGATGACGAATCGCACGGCTGAAGCACTCGATGCCGAGATGCAGGCTCTTTATGTAGAAGCGGAGAAGATCGAATGGCTCTATGAGCCGACGTTTTCGCCGCGCTGGTTCCCCGGCTTTCCCGAGCGGCTGCAGTTTGCGACGCTGACCTGCGCGCCCTGGCGCTGGGTGCTTGTCGCGCCGACGGATGCGGTGCCGCAGGGGTTTGTCAACGTGCAGACGGGACAGAGCCACAAGGTTGTGTGGTGAGGTTTGGTTTCGGGGTGCGTCCTTCGAGGCTCGCCCGTTGAGGTTGGTGGCACACCTTCACGGTTTTGCGGCCTCGCACCTCAGGATGAGGGCGGTGGGTGTTGGCCCTCCTGCCGACATCCTCACGTTCAAGCGCGTTGGCGAACTTCGCCTAACACTATCGAAGCATCAGCAGAATCTGGCAGGTGAATAGCGCGACCTCCCTCATCCTGAGGTGCGAGCCCGCACAGCGTTGTCTGTTGGTCGTGCGTTGGATGGGCGAGCCTCGAAGGACGCACCTCTTTAGCATCAATCCCGCTCGGCGAACGTTGCCAGTATCCGCGCCCAGGACCTGATGCCCTTGCGATAGCTCGACAGGTCGTATTTCTCGTTCGGGCTGTGGATGCGGTTGTCGAAGCGGGCGAAGCCGATGAGCAGCGAATCCATGCCGAGCTTGCGCTTGAATTCGCCGAGGATCGGGATCGAGCCGCCGGTGCCGGCGATTGCCGCCTCGCGCTCCCATTCCACTGTGAGCGCACCCAGCGCCTTTTGCAGCAACGCGCCGTTGATCGGCATGACGGTGGCGGGGCTGGCGCCGTGGTCGAGGAATTCGACCTTGCAGTCTTCCGGCACGCGCGCCCGGACATGGGCGTGGAAGGCAGCGCGGATTTTCTCGGGGTCCTGGCCCGCCACCAGACGGAACGACAGCTTTGCCTTTGCGCTTGCCGGGATGACGGTCTTAAAACCTTCGTCGGTGTAGCCGCCGATGATGCCGTGGATTTCGCAGGTCGGCCGGGCCCAGACCTGCTCGAGAATCGAACGGCCCTTTTCGCCGGCGGGGATGCTGAGGCCGACATCGCCGAGAAAGCCCTTTTCGTCGAAAGGCAGGCGCTGCCACTGCGCCTTCACGGCTGCCGGCAGTTCTTCGACGCCGTCATAAAAGCCTTCGACGGCGACGCCGCCGTCTGGCGTGCGCAGGCTGGAGATGATGTCGGACAGGACCTGCAGCGCATTGCGGGCGGCGTTGCCGTAGATGCCGGAATGGAGGTCGCGGTCGGCGCAGGTGATTTCGATCTCTTCCTTCAACACGCCGCGCAGCATGGTGGTGACGGCCGGGGTTTCAGCGTCCCACATGTCGGTGTCGCAGACCAGCACGACATCGGCCTTGAGTTCCTCGCCGGTCTTTTCGAGGAAGGGCGCGAGGCTCGGGCTCGAAATCTCCTCCTCGCCTTCGAACAGCGTCGAAACCCGGATCGGCAGCTTGCCGGTAACCGCCTTCCATGCGCGGCATGCCTCGACGAAGGTCAGCAACTGGCCCTTGTCGTCGGAAGCGCCGCGCGCGACGATGTGGGTGTCGCCATTGGGCTGCGGTACCAGCTTCGGCTCGAACGGGTCGGAATTCCAAAGCGACAGCGGATCGACCGGCTGCACGTCGTAGTGGCCGTAGAACAGGACATGCGGCCCCTCGCCCGAGCGATCATGCCCGACAACCATCGGATGGCGCGCGGTGTCGCGCACGGAGGCGTCGAAGCCAAGGCCGGAGAGTTCTTTCGCCAGCCAATCGGCAGCGCGGCGGCAATCGGCAGCGTAGGCCGGGTCCGTCGAGACGGAGGGAATGCGGATCAATTCGAACAGCCGCTCAAGGCTGGCGTCGATATTGGCGTCGATGGTTTCGAGCACCTTGTCGAGATGGTTTTCAGCGTCGTTCTTGCTCACAGCTTTGTCCTGTCGTTGCTTCGCTGCGGCTCAGCCGGCAGCATCAATACGGGCCATCTCGGCCTTGAAGGCGCTGGCGACCTGAAGCGCGTCGCGCAGCACCTTCTTGCGCTCAAGGCTCAGCACTTCGCGGTCGCGCATCAGCCATTGGCCGGCCACCATCACGTCGCGCACGTCGGTCGGCATGGTGGCGAAGACCAGCGTCGAATAGATGTCGTAGATCGGCTGCATGCGGGGGGCCGAGAGATCGACGCGGATGAGATCGGCCTTCTTGCCGGGTTCCAGCGAGCCGATTTTCTCGTCCAGCCCGAGCACCTTCGCGCCTTCGATGGTCGCCATGCGGATGACCTCGACGGAGGGCATCGGCTTGCGGCTGTGGCCGAGCAGTTTCTGGAACATCGAAACCGGGGCGAACTGCGAAAACAGGTCGAGCGTGTTGCCGCTCATCGGGCCGTCGGTGGCGATGCCGACGGGAATGCCTGCCTTGCGCATCGCCTCGACCGGCGCGATGCCCCTGCCCGCCTTGCCGTTGGAGCGCGCATTGTGGGCAACGCAGACCTGCGCGTGCGCCATCTTTTCCATGTCGCTGTCGTTGACATAGAGGCAGTGCGCGCAGATCAGGCCCTTGCGCAGAAGACCGGCCTTCTCGACCGCTTCGACCGGGCGCAGGCCACCGAGCTTCGCGGCCCATTCCATCTCGGCATCAGTCTCGGCCAGATGCATCTGCACCGGGACACCGGGATGATCGTCGGCCCAGCGCGCGACGCGCTCCATGACCGCCACGCCGGTGGAATAAGGCGCATGCGGCGCGATGGAGGGAATGATGCGGTCGTGGCCGGAGAATTCCGCCACCAGTTGCTCGACAAGGGCAAAACCTTCGTCAAAGCTCTCGTGGTCGGGCGGATCGAAATCGGCGAGCGTCTGGCCGAGCACGCCGCGAATGCCGGCATGATCGACCACACGGCCAACCTCGGTCTCGAAGTAGTACATGTCGGCAACGGTGGTGACGCCGCCCTCGATCAGTTCGAGTGCTGCGAGCGCGGTGCCGGCACGCACCGCCTCCGGTCGCACGAATTTGCGCTCCAGGGGCAGGATGTAGCGGTAGAGCCGGTCGTCGACGTCCTCACCCAGCCCGCGGAACAGGCTCATGGCCATGTGGCAGTGCGGGTTGACCATGCCGGGCATGATCAGGTCGCCGTCGGCGTCGATGATTTCGGCGCCGGGGATTTGCGGTGCCGGGCCGGACCCGACGGCCTTGATTGCGTCGCCCTCGATGTGGACATAGCCGCGCTCGATGACGGGCATGTCCGGGGAGCAAGGGAGGATTAGGGCGTTGGTGAGGAGGACAGACATGAAACGTCCTCAGATTATTCCGGCTTCAGCACGCAGCACTGGTCCGGCACCGGCACCAGCTTGGCAGCGCTGCCGGGTTCCTGCGGCGTGGAAAGCGCGCCATTGGCGATGAGCGTGCCGGCGGCGGTTTCGCTTTGGTACTGATAGGCGCGGCCGAGATAGGTTCTCAAGCCAAGCGTCGCGGGAATGCCTTGCGCCTTGGGATCGGTGGTGACGGCAAGCCCATCGGCGCGGGCGGCTAGGACGAAATCGTCGGGGATAACGCCGAAGCGGTCCTGCGACAGCGTGAGCGTCGAGCCGTCGCGGGTCTGCGCGGTGACATTCGCCCCTTCCCGCTTGGTGACCTTCAGCGGCACGAGATTCTCGAAGCCGACGAAGCGGGCGACGAAAGCGTTGGCCGGGCGCTGGTAGAGCGTCTCGGGCGTGTCGAGCTGCATGATACGGCCGGCATTCATAATGGCGACGCGATCGGAGATCGAGAACGCCTCTTCCTGATCGTGCGTGACATAGACCGAGGTGGTGCCGTTGGCGCGCTGCAGCTGGCGTATCTCGACACGCATGTCGACGCGCAGCTTGGCGTCGAGGTTGGACAACGGCTCGTCGAACATCAGCAGCGGCGGCTCTATGACCAGCGCGCGGGCAAGTGCGACGCGCTGTTTCTGCCCGCCCGACAATGCGCCGGGAAGCCGGTCTGCGAGCTGGGAAAGCCCGACGCGCTCCAGCATCGCCTTGGCGCGCTTCTCGCGCTCGGACGATGCCACGCCGCGCTGCTTTAGCCCGAAGCCGACATTGTCGAGCACCGACAGATGCGGGAACAGCGCGTAGTTCTGGAAGACGAGGCCGATGTCGCGCTTGTAGGCAGGCAGCCGCGTCAGATCCTTGCCGCCGAGCGTGATTGTGCCGGAGGTGGGCTGGAGGAAGCCGGCGACGAGGCGCAGGGTCGTCGTCTTGCCACAGCCGGACGCGCCGAGCAGCGAGACGAGCTCGCCGCTGCCGACGGACAGCGACAGGTCCTCCAGCACCTTAGTCGTGCCGTAGTGGGCGGTGAGGTTTTGTACGGTCAGAGCCTGGGTCATGGTTTCATTTCGCAAGGAAGGTAAGGCCGAGCGTGCGCTCGACGATCGCCATGACGGCGACGGTGAGGAACATCAGCAGCACCGACACCGACGCGATGGTCGGGTCGAAGAACTGCTCGACATGGGCGAGGATCTGGATCGGCAGCGTCGAGATGCCGGGGCCGGTCAGGAAAAGCGACGTCGAGACGTCGTTGATCGAGGTGATGAAGGCGAGGATGAAGGCTGCGATCACGCCCGAGCGGACATTGGGCAGCACGATGGTAAAGAAGGTTTTCAGCGGCCGGCTGCCAAGGCTGATCGCCGCTTCCTCGATCGAGAAATCGAAGGACGCGAGGCTCGCGGAGATGACGCGGACGCAATAGGGCAGCACCAGCAGCGTGTGGCCGATAAGCAGCGTCAGGAAAATCGGCGCGCTGGCACCGACCGCGACCGACTTGAGCAGCGAGAAACCGAGGACGATTTCCGGCACCAGAATGGGCAGCACGAAGACGGTGGAGAGCCATGTCGGGAGCTGGATGCGGTAGCGGTTGAGCGCATAGGCAGCCGGAATGCCGATCAGGAGGGCCAGTCCGGTGGCCAGAATGGCAAGCTGAAGGCTGGTGACAATGGTGCGCCGGAAGGCACTGATTTCAAAGATGTTCTCGAACCAGCGCAGCGACAGGCCCTGCGGCGGAAAGGTCAGGTATGTGGTGTCGCTGACGGAGGCGCCGAGCACGATGATCAGCGGCCCGGTCAGGAAGATGTAGACCAGGATCGTGAACAGGATGAGCAGTGGATTGATGCGTGTGGTCATCATGTCGCCATCGGGTTGAGACGCCGCGCAACGCGGCTCATGGCCAGCACGACGGTGACCGTTATCACCACCATGATCGCGGCGATGGTGGAGGCGCCGACCCAGTCGAAGGAGACCATGGCGCGCTGGTACATCAGCGTACCCATGACCATCTGGCGCTCGCCGCCGAGCAGTTGCGGCGTTGCGTAGGAGGTGAAGGAGCCGGTGAAGACCAACACCGCGCCGACGATCAGGCCGGGCACAGCCAGGGGCAGGATGACCTGCCGGAACGTGCCGGCCGGCGTCGCACCCAGCGAGGCGGAAGCCTGCACGACATCCTCGGGAATGTTTTCGAGAACACCGACCAGCGTCAGGATCATCAGCGGCACGAAGAGGTAGACCATGGCGACGATGACCGAGCCTTGGGTGTAGAGCATCGCGAACGGCTCGGAGGTGACGCCGATGCCGATCAGGAAGCTGTTGAGGATGCCGTTCTTGCCGAGGATGATCAGCCAGGCGAAGGAACGCACGACGACGCCGGTGAGCAGCGGAAAGACCGCGGCGATGATGAGCAGGCTTTTCAGCCTGCCGGGTGATTTCGACACGACATAGGCGGTGAGGAAACCGACGACCAGCGAAATAGCGGTGGTGGCCAGCGATATTTCGAGCGTGCGCCACAGGACGCTGCGGCGGAAACCGCTGCCGAAGAAGGATGTGTAAGGCGAGAAGATTCCGGCCGTCTCGCCGAATGTCGTGCCGATGGTGGCGATCACCGGCAGCACGAGGAAAACCAGAACGACCAGCGTCGCGGGCGCGGCGAGCCACCATCCGGCATAGCGTTTCAGCATGGAAGTCAGGTCTCTTTCGTCATTGTCGAGCAGCACTTGGGCTCGAAAACCGATTGCATAAGGTCTGCTACCCTTCCTTGATCCGCCAAGAAAGGGGCAAAACGCCGCAAAAGGCTTGGTGCAGCATATTGAGCAGGGCAATCGTATGTGGCGCAGCCAACCCCCACTCCGTCTCGGCTTCGCCGAGCCACCTCTCCCCCTCAAAAGGGGAGAGGAAGGGAGCCAGCCTTGCGGACGGCATTTCCTCTCCCCCGTCGATCGGGGGAGAGGTGGCTCGGCGAAGCCGAGACGGAGTGGGGGTCGAATTTCATATGCGACCGCCTTGGGCCGGCACTTACATGCCGAAGACTTCGTTCCAGCGGTCGACCCAATCGGTCTTGGCGGCGTTGAGCTTTTCGTAGTCGACCGGCTTCAATGAGGCGATCATGTCGGCACCGTAGGTCCAGAGCTTGGCCTGTTCCGGGGTCAGTTTGACCGAGGTAACGACCGGCGCATCGACGCCGTTTTCGGCAGTCTTTTGCTGCACTTCCGGCGACAGGATGAAGTTGATGAACTCATGCGCCAGATCGACATTGGCAGCACCCTTGGGGATGTTGACCGTGTTAAGCGTCGCGATTGCACCATCTGACAGATCGGCCCACACGGCAGTCGGGACGGCTGCCTGGATCTGCGCGAGGGTAAAGTCCTGGGCGACTGCGGCGCTGATCTCGCCGGTCGAGAACAGGTTCACCAGTTCGGAACCGGTGTTGTAGTTCTTTACCACATTGGGCTTCAGCTCCTCGACGGCCTTGAAGGCGGCGTCGCTGTCGGCGAAGGGATCGACACCGGCATGGGCGCCGGCAATCATCACGGCCATCGGGCCGGCGGTGGTGGTGATGCCGGGCAGCGACAGCTGGCTCTTGAAGTCTTCCTTCCACAGATCATTCCACGAGGTGATCGGCGTCTTCACCTTGGCCGAATCGTAGATCACGCCGACGCGGCCGATCGTGTAGGCCGGGCCGAAGTCGCCTTGCGGCGCCTTGGCCATGTCGTAGATGCCTGCGAGATTGGGCAGCTTAGCCTTGTCGACCGGCTGGAAAAGGCCTTCGGCAATGCCGATCTGCGAATAGGCGTCGGTGAAATAGGCGACATCGACGCCCTCGCCGCCACGGATCTTGATCTTGTTGAGACGGTCGGCGTTGTTGCCGGTCTCGAACACGATCTCGCAGCCGCATTTCTCCTTGAACGGCTTGATGATGTACTCATCCAGCTTGTCGCCGTTGAAGCCCCACCAGGAAATCGTCAGCGTCTTGGACTGCGCCCAGGCCGGCGCACTGGCAATCGATGCCGCCAGGCAAGCCGCAGCAGCCATGACGATGGTTTGAACTCTTTTCACTTTGACGCCTCTTGTTGTTTTGATCCCGGCTGTTTCTACAGCCGCACCGCATGGCGAGGAAGCCTATTTTCGCATCAGGAAACAGGCAAGGCCAAAGATTGTGCATTGCACATCATTATCGAGCGGCGGGAAAAGCCGAGAGCTATTCGAACGCGTAGGTGAAGCCCTCGTCGGATGCGCCGACGGTGACCTTGGCCAGCTTTTCGCCGTCGATCGACCGGTTCAGCACACCACGGCTCATGCTTGGCAAAAGCGTGTTGGTCAGGATCGCATCGATCATGCGGCCGCCCGATTCGATCTCGGTGCAACGCGCCTTGATCATTTCCATCACGCCGTCGCCGATGACCAGTTCGGCGTCGTGGCTGGCGCGCAGCCGTCGGGCGATCTTGGCGAACTGGATACGGGTTATCGCCTCGATCATCGAGCCGGACAGCGGATAATAGGGAATGGTGACGACACGGCCCAGGAATGCCGCCGGAAAGACTTTCAGCAGCGGTGCGCGCAGCGATGCGTCGAGGTCTTCGATGGCCTCGCGCTTCTGGCCGCCTTCCGTCTTATGCATGATGACTTCCGAGCCGACATTGGAGGTCAGCAGGATCAGCGTGTTGCGGAAGTCGATGCGCCGCCCCTCGCTGTCGTCCATCATGCCCTTGTCGAAGACCTGGAAGAAGATTTCGTGGACGTCCGGATGCGCCTTCTCGACCTCGTCGAGCAGGATCACCGAATAGGGCCGGCGCCGCACGGCCTCAGTGAGGATGCCACCCTTGCCGTAGCCGACATAGCCCGGAGGCGCCCCCTTGAGCGTCGAGACGGTATGCGCTTCCTGAAACTCCGACATGTTGATGGAAATGAGGTTCTGCTCGCCGCCATAGAGTGTCTCGGCAAGGGCCAACGCAGTCTCGGTCTTGCCGACGCCGGAGGGGCCGCACAACAGGAAGACGCCGACCGGCTTTTCCGGCGCTCCGAGGCCGGCGCGGCTGATCTGCACGCGCTTGGCGATCATCTCCATGGCATGATCCTGCCCAACGACGCGCTCGGCCAGCACGCCGGCCAGACGCAGCGCCTTCTCGGTCTGGCTGGTCAGCATCCGCCCGGTCGGGATGCCGGTCCAGTCCTGCACGACCGAGGCAACCGCATTGCGGTCGACGGAGAGCAGGATCAGCGGGGTCTCGCCCTGCATCTCGGCGAGTTCGGCCATAAGGCCCTTAAGGCGAGCCAGATCGGCGGTGTTGTCCGGTGCAGCGGCTTCCGGCGGCAGTTCCGCGACGATCGGAGCGTCCTCCCCGTCTACCGGAGCTTCAGCGCCGACCAGTTCGGCGACGGGCTGCTTTGCCGTTTCCTCTTCGGCAGGAGCCTCCTGCCCCGTCGTGACGGCGTCGAGCGGAACGCCCTCGCCGCGCAGCTTTGCGCGAACCTCGAGAATGTCGGCGACGACGGTCTTTTCGCGCTCCCAACGCGCCTCGGCGGCGGCCAGGGCGGCGTCGGTTTCCTCGATGCCGGTGTCGACGCGGGCCTGCCTTTCGACGGCATCAATGCCGATCGCAGTTTCGCGGCCAATGATGCCTTTTTCCACCTCCAGCGCCTGCCGGCGGCGCATCAAGTCTTCCACCTCGGCAGGCCGCGAATGCTGCGAGATCGCGACGCGGGCGCAGGCCGTATCGAGCAGGCTCACCGCCTTGTCGGGAAGCTGGCGAGCCGGGATGTAGCGATGCGAAAGCTGCACCGCCGTCTCGATCGCCTCGTCGAGTATCTGCACCTGATGGTGCTTTTCCAGCGTGCCGGCAACGCCGCGCAGCATCAGGATGGCGGCGGCTTCGTCCGGCTCGTCGACCTTCACTGTCTGGAAGCGGCGGGTCAGCGCCGGATCCTTCTCGATATGCTGCTTGTATTCGGCCCAGGTGGTCGCGGCGATGGTACGCAGCTCGCCGCGCGCCAGTGCGGGCTTCAGCAGGTTCGCGGCATCGCCGGTGCCGGCGGCACCGCCTGCCCCGATCAGCGTGTGGGCCTCGTCGATGAACAGGATCACCGGCGTCTCGGAGGACTGTACTTCGTCAATGACAGCCTTGAGCCGTTTCTCGAACTCGCCCTTGACGCTGGCGCCGGCCTGCATCAGGCCGATATCGAGCATGCGCAGGCTGACATTCTGCAGCATCGGCGGCACGTCGCCCTCGGCGATGCGCAGCGCAAAGCCCTCGACCACCGCCGTCTTGCCGACGCCGGCCTCGCCAGTCAGGATCGGGTTGTTCTGGCGGCGGCGCATCAGGATGTCGACGATCTGGCGGATCTCGGGATCACGGCCGACCACGGCATCGAGCTTGCCTTCGCGCGCCCTTGCGGTCAGGTCGGTCGAATATTTGGCAAGTGCTGAATCGCCCCCCGGCGCGCGCCGAAGAGGTGCGGCCTCGGCGACCGGTGCGGGACCAGCCGCCTCGAGCGAGCCGGACACCACATCGTCCAGGCGCGCGATGACGCCGTCGGCATCGATCTTGTCGAACTCCGGGCTGATCTTGGACAGAAGCCCGTCGAGAACGGGTGTCTTCAGCGCGGCCAGGATCACATAGGCGCCGCGAACCTCATCCGCGCCGAACTCGATCGACGCCAGGTTCCAGGCCTCCTGGATGGCGTGGAAGATGTGGTCGGAGAACTCCTCGATCGAGGTTGCGCCATAGGGCAGCTTGTCGATGGCACGAGACATGTCGGCGGCCAGGCGGCTCGCATCGACGCCGGCGTCGGCAAGGATGAGTTGTACGTCCGCCCGGTCCGACAGCACAAGTTGCTCGATCCAGTGAACAAGTTCCACATAAGGATTGCCGCGGAGCTTTGCTGCATCCGCCGCTGCCTTGAAGGCGCGCACACAGGTCGGATTGAGTTTTCCGACCAATTCCTTGCGCTTGAAACCTTGCGATGACTTGCGTTGCTGCATGACGGCTCCGATACGACTGGTTCCTATCGTTTGTGCGTCTCTTCAAAACGTCATCACATGAATAAGAAGTACGTTTCCCCTGATTGTGCGAGTTTACAAAGCTTTGGGAAAATCGTGACTTCCCAATCAACGCCTCAAAACTGAAGCCGATAGCCATAATTGCATATCTGTTGTGGCAAGTGTGATATTTGTCATATTCATGCAAACATAGGAAAAGTAAATTTCCTTAGTCATGAAATCAAGATGCTGAAAGCTTTGTAGGATAACTGCCTGATTTGTGGTAAATCTAGGCTCCGTTCGGTGACGGAATCCACCGATGGTGGTGAAGATGATTGATTTATCTTCCTGGTTGAGTCCGCTGGACGGAGAAAGTCCTTCCGGGGAGAGTCTGCGCAATAACAGGGACTTCCATGAACTGGAACGTCTCATGCAGCCGCAAATCGAAGTGGCGCGCGATGAACGCAACAACCCGTCATCACGAACAGAAATTCCACCTGACTGGTCGGCAGTACTTGAGAAGGCAGAAGAACTGCGCACGCAGGGACGTGATCTGCGGCTTCTGGTCTTTGTTACACGGGCGCTGACCAATCTTTACGGGCTGGCCGGGCTGAAGGACGGCCTGACGCTGATTGCCGGCACCTTCGACGCTCATTGGGAGACGATGCACCCCGAATTGCGGCCGGATGCGCCTCCGCGCGATGCAGCACTCAGGCGCATCAACGCCCTCATGCAGTTGCAGAACGACCAGGACGGGCCGCTGGGCGACCTGCGGCGGATGACGATGTTCGAGCCGCGCGGCGGCCTCGGCCCGATTACGGGCCGTGACCTCGAGCTAGGCACGCTGGACGGCCGGGCGATGCTGAAGGAAGCCGCCTCCGGATTGAACGACGCGGAGAAGACCGAGCTTGCCAACAGGCACGACCAGCTCGTGGACCGCGTGCGCAAGGGATGCCTGACGCAGTTCGACAATGCGCCTGCCGAAATGACGGAGATGCTCGGCAACGCCCGCGAGGCGGTGGCCGCACTCTATGCCGTCGAAGTGGCGCTCAATGCACGCCTGGGTGACGGCAATGTCGCCATTGCCGATCTGAAAAAGTTCCTCGAGCGCGTTCTTGCCACGCTGGAGCGCGGCGCGACCGGCCAGACGGCGACAGGCGCGAGCAACCCCGCCGAGGCGGCACCCGAGATCCAGCAGCCGGTCACCAACGGGCATGCTGCGCCGATTTACAACGGAACAACGAGCACCGGAACCATGGGCGTCTTTCCCGATCGCCTCACGTCGCGAGAAGACGTGCTGAAGTGCCTCGATCTCATCGTCGCCTTCTACGACCGCACCGAGCCATCGAGCCCGATCCCGCATCTGGCACGACGGGTCCGGCGGATGGTGCCGATGGATTTCGTGGAACTGATGGAGGACCTCGCCCCCTCCGGCCTCAAGGAATTCCGGCTTCTCGCCGGCGAACCTGAAAACAGAAAAACCGCCCAAAAGGACGAAAGGTGACCGACGATGAGCGAAAGCAAAGCCAAGGTGATCGAACGAAATCGGGCGCCCCGCGTCCAGATTTCCTATGATGTCGAAACATATGGAAGCCCGACAACCGTCGAACTGCCGGTGGTCATGGGTGTGATGGCCGATCTTTCCGGCGCATCGCAAACGCCGGAAGCGCAGAAATCGGTTCTGGACCGCACCTTCGTCGAGACCGATGCAAACCGCTTCAAGCGCTTCATGGAAGCGCTCGGACCCAGGGTGAAAGCGCGGGTTCCAAACAAGCTGCCCCAGCCCGAAGGCCAGGAGCGCGACGAGGAACTGCCGATCGATCTCACCTTCACCAGCATGGGCGACTTTGCTCCCGACAAGATCGCCGAGCAGGTTCCGCAACTGGCTGAAATCCTGAAGATGCGGCGCCAGCTCGAGGAGCTTCTGGGCTTCATGGACGGGCGTGTCGACGCTGAAAAACGCATCGCCCAGATGCTGAACAACGAACCGCTGCTCGGACAGATCGCCGAACAGGCGCTGAGCGACAGCGACAAGGCGGAGGGCTGAGCCATGGCCGAGCAGGAAAAAGTCGCCGCGAACGGCGCAGCCGAGGCGGAAGCCGTAGACCTGGGTGAGTTCAGCGAACTTCTGGAAAAGGATTTTCGCGTCAAGAAGGACGACAGCGAGAAACTGCAGGGGCTGGTTCGCAACCTGGCGCTTGCCGCCCGCTCGCGCTCCGAGACGACCGCGATCTCGTCCAATGCGATCAAGTCGATCAAGTCGCTCATCGCCGGCATCGACAAGATGCTGACGATCCAGATGAACGAAATCCTCCACGCGCCGGAAGTGCGCGAAATGGAGGGGACCTGGCGCGGCCTCTGGTATCTGATCAACAACACCGAGACGGATCAGAAACTGAAGATCCGGGTGATGAATATCTCCAAGCAGCAACTGGCCGAAACGCTCGAAGACTACGAAGGCCAGATGTGGGACCAGAGCCCGATCTTCAAGAAGATCTACACCGAAGAATATTCGATGCTCGGTGGCGCGCCCTATACCTACCTGATGGGGGCCTACGAGTTCTCGAACCATCCGCAGGATGTCGGGCTGCTGCGCAATCTGTCGGGCATCTGCGCGTCTGCGCATACGCCTTTCATTGCAGCTGCCTCGCCCCGCCTGTTCCGCATGGACAGCTGGCAGGAACTGCCCAATCCGCAGGACCTCCAGATGATCGTCTCCAATCCGGCTTATGCGTCGTGGCAGTCGCTGCGCGAGAGCGAGGATTCGCGATACATCGGGCTGACCATGCCGCGCGTGCTGGCGCGCCTGCCCTATGGCGCAGAGACGGTGCCGGTGAAGGGCTTCTCCTTCGAGGAGGAGGTCGAGAAGGACCACAACAAATATGTCTGGATGAACGCCGCCTTCCCGATGAGCGTCAACATCAACCGCAGCCACAAACTCTTCGGCTGGGGCACGCAGATACGCGGCGTGGAAAACGGCGGCACGGTGATCAACCTGCCGGTGCACACCTTCCCCACTGACGACGGCTCGGTCGCTATGAAATGCCCGACCGAGGTCGCCATTGACGACCGGCGCGAGGCCGAACTCGCCAAGCTCGGCCTGATGCCGATCCTGCACCGCAAGAACACCGACCTCGCCTCATTCATCGGTGCGCATTCGCTGCAGGACGACGAAACGCGGGCCGGCCGGCTGGTCGATCCGGACGCCCAGTCCAACGAGCGGCTGAGCGCCAACCTGCCCTATCTGTTCCCGGTTTCGCGCTTCGCGCACTACCTCAAGGCGATCGCGCGCGACAAGGTCGGCTCGTTCAAGGAACGGTCCGATATGCAGATATGGCTGACCGAGTGGATCAACCGCTATGTGCTGGCCAACCCCGCCTTCGCTGACGACAAGGCCCGCGCCAAGCGCCCGCTCGCCGCCGCCGAGGTGCAGGTGGACAGCGTCGAAGGCCGACCGGGCTACTACGCCGCCCGCTTCTATCTACGCCCGCACTATCAGTTGGAAGGCATCAACGCCTCGCTCCGGCTCGTCTCCGAGCTGCCTTCCGTCAAGCAGTAATCATTTGAGCACGATGGAGAACGGAAATGAAACTGGATGGTTTTCTCAAGGTTCCCGACATCAAAGGCCCCAGTGGCCGCGAGGGGCACAGCGACGAAATAGAAATACACGGGATGGAATACGGCATGGTCGCGCCGCATGATCCCAACTCGCTATCGCGCCGTGGCCGCGTGGCCCTCGGCGTCATCAAGTTCATCAAGCATTACGACCAGTCCTCGCCCTATCTCAAGCAGGCGCTGTTCAAGAACAAGAAGCTGGACGAGGTGAAATTCTCGGCCCGCCGGACCATCGAGGAAAAGAGCAGCGACTATCTGGTGATCACGCTGACCGATGCCTCGGTGATCGCATACGACATGAAGCCGAGCGAGCTTGAGCCCGACCTGCTCGAGGAAATCGTCGGTTTTGCCTACAAGAAGATCAAGTTCGAATACGAGGAAGGCAAGCACTCGGCCGAAATGGACGTCAGTGTCGGCGTTTGATCTCCACGACGACTTTCCGGTAGCGAGATGAGCAAGAGCAGCAGCCCTACTCAGGCAAGACGCGAGGCGGTCCAACCTTCACTTTGGGACCGCCTCGTCAATGATTTGCCGGGCGTGAACTCCGACATCGACGGGCTTCAGCAAGCCGTTCGGACCGAGATCGGATCGGATCGGGTTGATGTTCTGCTCGAAGGCGGAGCGCGGACGATCGAGGCGGACGCCGCGCTGACGAAGGACCAGAAGCGCAGCCTGCATCGCCTGATCTTCCAGAACCAGCGGCGCATGGAACTGGAAACCCGCGGCATCGTGGTTTCGGCGGAGGTTCTGCGCGAGGCGGTGCGGCGCGACATCGAGGCGCTGTTCAACACCGAGCGCTTCGAGGCAACGCCGCTGCTCACCGCTTTCGAGGGCGACCAGCTCGGCGACGATCCGCCGTCGCTGGACGACTTTCCCGAAGTGCGGCGCAGCGTGGTCAATTACGGCGTGCCGTCCTTTTCGGGCCGTTCCGCCCGAGATTTCGACCGTGAGGCGCTGGCGCGGGAAATCCGCAGCGTGCTTGCGGCATTCGAGCCGCGGCTGAAGGAAAGCGCAACGAAGGTCACCGTCAACAGCGGCGACAAGAGCGTGGGGCTCTCCATCGAAATCGACGCGGTGCTGATGATGTCGCCGACGCCCGAACGGATGCGCCTGCGAACAATGATCGACCTCGACAATGGCTCGGCACGGACCGATTTGAAGGATGTCTGACAATGGACAGGGTCTTCCTGGAATATTACGAGGAGGAACTGACCCACATCCGCGCGCTCGCAACCGAGTTCGCGGACATGCATCCGGCTGTTGCCCGCAACCTGTCGCTCGATACGGTGCCCTGCCCCGACCCTTATGTGGAACGGCTGCTTGATGGTGTCGCCTTTCTCGCGGCACGCACCAGGCTGAAGGTCGATGCGGAGCGCGCGCGGTTTTCCCGCAGCGTGCTCGAGGTGCTGTATCCCGATCTGGTTGCCTCAACGCCTGCGACAGCGATCGTGGTGCTGAAGCCGGGCCAGCAGGTCCAGACCATGCTCGCCGGCCATGTCGTGAAACGCGGCACGCGGCTGGTATCGGGCTTGCAACCCGGCCTGTCGACGCGCTGCACCTACACGACCGCGCAGGATGTGACGCTGTGGCCGCTGGCGATCACCTCGATCGGCTATATTCAGGATCGAAGCGCGCTGGCGGCGGCTGGCATCGCGCCGGTCAACGGCGTCGGCGGCGAAGCAGCACTGCGGCTGACCTTTGCGCGCACAGGCAAGGGCAAGCTCGCCGAACTCGCGCTCGACCGGCTCGACCTCTACTTTTCCGAACGCACGAAAGCGCCGCTTCTCTTCGATACGCTGTTCGGCAGCTGCGTTGGCGTCGCGGCCCGCCCTGAAGGCCGGGACCACCGGCCCTCGCCCTTGCCGGCGTTGGAAATGATCGGCATTCGCGATGACGAGGCGCTGATGCCGCGCACGCGCCCGACCTTCGAGGGTTATCGGCTGCTGCGGGAATATTTCGTCATGCCCGAGCGGTTCCATTTCGCGCGCATTGACGGGCTGCAACGCGTCGTGCGGCAATGCGAGGCCGGGCTTGAAGTCATTTTCCTGCTGCGGCGGCCGGTGCCGGAACTTGCCGATCTGACGCCCGGAGATTTCGAGCTTTTCGCGACACCGATCATCAATCTCTTCGAGCGCGAGTGCAATGTGATCGAGCTCGACAAGCGCCGCACGCGGCAGGTGCTGCACGCCGACCGCACGCGGCCGCGCGATTTCGAGATATACCGCCCGATCCGGGTCGAGGATGCCGATGTCGAGGGCCCTGACGCGGACATCCCGGCGCTGTTCAGCCTGGGACAGAACCGTGGCAGCGGCTGGGTCTACTCGACCGAGCGGCGTCCGCGACGCGCGACCGAAGACGAAAGACGCCAGGGCCAGACCCGCACCTCCTACGCCGGCGACGATGTATTCCTGGCGATTTCGCGGCCTGCCGGCACCGAGCCGGGCCGGCCGCTGAAGCGCGTCGATATCGCGGCACTGTGCACCAACCGCGACCTGCCGATCCTTGACGACACTCCGACGCTCACGCTTGAAAGCGGCGATCCGGTCGAGGCGGTGAAGCTTCTCGGCTCGATGCGTCCGCCGCGCGCCGCCATTCCCGCCACACTGCCGGCAGGTGCGGCGGGCGAATCCCGTGCAGACGATCTGGCGTGGCGGCTGGTCGCGCAGCTTTCGCTCAACTTCCTCAGTCTTGCCGAAGAAGGCCGTGGCGCCGAGCCGCTGCACGCTTTGCTCGATCTCTATGCCGATCGCGGCGATCCGGGACTGGCGCGGCATGTGCGCTCGATCACCCGCGTCGAAACGCGCCCCGTGGTCGAGCGGCTACCGATCGACGGGCCGATGTGCTTCGGCCGCGGCACGGAGGTGACGCTTCATATCGATCAATCCGTGCTGGCGGGACAAAGCGCGCTGCTGCTTTCGGCACTGCTTTCCCAGCTATTCGCCCGCCATGCCGCGATCAACGCATTCGTGCGCACCCGCACACGGCTGACCCGGAAACAGGAGGATGTGCCATGGCCGATGACGCCCGGCAGTCGCTGCCTGATCTAGGCACGATCACGCCCCCCGATGAGACCTACGATTTCTTCGAACTGCTGCGGCAGCTTGAGGGCGATGGCCGGTTGTTCGGTCACTCCGGCAGGCCGGATCATGAACCGGCGCGGCTCGGCCAGCATGTGCGCCTCGATTTTGCGTTGAGCGATGTGGTGGCGGTTCGCCAGCCGGTGGACAATTCCCCGGCACGCGTCACGGTCGCCAATCTGGGATTGATGGGGCCGGAAGGCCCGCTGCCGATCCACCTGACGCGCTGGGTGCTCGACCGGCTGTCGCAGCGCTGGTTCGCGGGTGCTGCGGCGCGCGAAACCAGCGACACGACCTTCGTCGATTTCGCCAACATCCTGCAGCACCGGATGATCGCGCTGTTCTACCGGGCGTGGGCGGATGCGCATCCCGCGGTACAGGTCGAGCGCAAGGTCGGCGGCCGCGTGCGTTCCATGCTGGAGACGCTGTCCGGCATCGGTCTCCCCGGCATGTTGGGGCCAAAATCTTCGGAACTCTATGCGGTCAAGCTGCGCCAGGCCCCTGCCCTTGCCCATCAGGTGGAAGGTCCGGAGCGCCTGACGCGGTTCCTGGCCGAGGCGCTTAACGTATCGGTCCAGCTCAAGGAATTCGTCGGCGTCTGGACCGCTGTTCCTGCCAAGTTGCAGACCCGGCTTGGCAGCGCCTATGCCGCTCTCTGCCGTGGGGCGACAATCGGGCCACGGATATTCCAGCGGCAAAGCCGTATCGAGCTTCGCGTCGGACCGGTCGCATTGGCGGATTACGAGGCGTTCCTGCCCGGCGGCAAACGGCTGGAGCTTCTGCGGACGGCCGTTCGCGAACTGGTCGGCGACGTGCTCGATGTCGATGTGCGCATCGTTCTCGCCCGCCAGGAAATCCCCGCGGCCAAGCTCGGAACGGCGCGGCTCGCGCGCACCACATGGCTGCCGCAAAAGAGCGAGCGCGCTGACGCCGAAGACCTGCTGATGCGGGTCGCTGTCGGCTGGCGGCCGGAAATGGCGGAGGCGGCATGAGCCTCATTCTCACACTTGAGCAAGGACCGCGGCCCCAGGCAATGCGCCAGGCCAGCCTGCAGGACGGCGAACTGGTGATCGGCCGCAGTGCCGAGGCGGACTGGCGCCTGGACGATCCCGACATGTTCGTTTCGCGCGCCCATTGCACGATTGCGAGCGGCCCGGACGGCTATACCGTGACCGACACGTCGAGCAGCGGTCTTTTCGTCGACGACGCCCACGGCCCGCTGGGTGCCGGCAATTCGACAGCCTTGCGCCATGGCATGCGCCTTCGGCTGGGTGATTATGTGCTGCGTGTCGACCTTCAGGATGCAGCCACGGCCCAGCCTTCTCCCTTCGCCTCCCCCGCAGGCGTCTCGCGGGCGCCGGTGGCCATCGACCGCGATGACTTCTTTTCCGCCCGCGTGGAGGAAGAGCCTAAGCGGCAAAGGCCGGCCGATCTGCCGAACCCGTTCGAGCATCCAGAGCCGGGCGCATACCATGCGTCGGAACGTTCGGAAGTCAGGCTGCGGTCTTCGCCGGCTTTCGACGACCCGTTCAGCATGGATCCTGTCGCGACGCCGAAACCCGAAGAGGAAAAGGGCGACGGTTTCGACGGAAACAGTTCGTTTTTCGGAGGGCCGGTTTCGGGAACGAGGCTTGAGCCGCAGAGCACACCGGCCGAGCGGCAGCCAGCGCCCAGGCCCGCACCAGCCCAGAAGCCGGCGGCTACTCCATCCGACAGCGCGCTTCGCGACGCTTTCCTGCGCGGCATGGGGCTGAACGCTGCCGCACTGCCGACGAATGACGCCATTGCCGAGATGGAAGAGTTCGGCCGCGAATACCGGCTGATGATGGACGGGCTGATGCAGCTTCTGCGCAAGCGCGCCGAGGAAAAGGGCAATGCCCGTATCGCCCAGACCGTGGTGCAGGCGTCCGGCGTCAACCCGCTCAAATTCCTGCCGACCGTGGAAGACGCGCTGGAAACCCTGGTCGCCGAAAGCAGCCCGGGATTTCTGCCCGCCGATGCCGCGATCAAGGATGCCGTGCGCGATCTCGCCCATCACCACGTCAGCGCCTGGCGCGGCATTCAGGGCGCGCTGCGGCACATGATCGACCGCTTCGATCCGGCCACCATCGAGGCCGAACTCAAATCGCATTCGAAGGCGGACGTGCTTCTGGCCGGCGGACGCCGCGCCAAGCTCTGGGACCTCTACCTGCAACGCCACCGCGAGATCGCCACGAACGCCGAGACGCGTTTCATGGGCGAGATCGGCGCCGATTTCCGCAACGCTTACGAACAGGAGTAGTGCATGATCCACCGACGCGGTTTTCTCATCGCAATTGGCGCGACAGGCCTTTCAGCCTGCGTCGGCGCACCCAAACCAGCCATGGTCACCGTCGCCCTGAAGGGCGAAGCGGGCATGAACAAAGGGCCTGACGGCACCGACCGCCCGGTCACCGTGCTGATCCTGCGGCTGAAGAGCCTCGGAGCGTTCAACTCGGCCGACTATTTCGCCCTGCAGGGCGATCCGTCTGCTGCCCTTGGTGCCGATCTCGTCGGGCTAGACCGGATTGCGGTTGCTCCCGGCGCAAGCACTTCCAAGACAATCGGCTTCGAGCCGGAAGCGCCTTACATGGGCGTCGTCGCCCTTGTGCGAGAACCGGACGGCCGCAACTGGCGCGCCTCGTCGCCGGTCAATCCGAAATCCAAGGTAACCAAGAATGTGACGCTCGGCCCGGGCGGCCTGTCGCTCGGCTGACGGAGAGAACGCATGAGCGATTCCAACAGGGTGCTTTGGTCCGAGGGTCTGTTTCTTCGGACGCAGCACTTCCAGCAGCAGGACCGCCACACCGAGGACATGCTGCGTGGCGCGTTGCAAGCCGGCAGGCTGCAGACATACGGCTTCCGGTCGTTGACGCTTGACGAGTCGATGCTGGAGGCCGGGCGGATCGCGATCCTGTCGGCGCGCGGGATACTGCCCGACGGCACGCCCTTCGCCATTCCCGAGACGATGGACGCGCCGACGCCGCTGGCAATCACGCCCGAAACGGGCGCAGGCGCGGTTCTGCTTGCCCTGCCGCTGGAACCGCCGGGCGGGGCGAGCTTCGATCCTGCCCATGCAGAACCCACCGGCGCGCGCTATCGCGGGCGTATCGAGTGGGTGCGCGATGCCGTGCATGGCGGTGCGGATGCCGAGGAAGTCGAGATCGCCCGGCCGCAATCGCTGCTGCTCGCCCCGACCTCGGCAGTCGGCGGCTATACGGCGATGCCGGTCGCCGAAATACAGGGTCTGCGCGCCGATGGCGGGATATCGCTGGTCGAAAATTTCCTGCCGCCTGCATTGGTGACCGACGCGGTGCCCTGGTATTCGCAACTGCTTCAGGAAGTCATCACCGGTCTCGACCGCATCGCCGACGCGCATGGCAAGATGGTGCTTGGCGGGCCGGGACGCAGTGTCGAGAATTTGCTGGTGCTCAACCTCGCCAACGAGGCGCGGCCTCGGCTCGCGCATATGCTGGCGCAGGAGCTTTTTCACCCGGCCGAGCTGTTTCTGGAACTCGCCGGGCTGGCCGGACGCATGGCGACCTATGGTTCGGGCTCGCGGCGGCTGACCGAACTGCCGATCTACGATCATATGGCGCCCGGCCCCGCCTTCTCCGCGCTTGCCGATACGCTGCGCTCGCTCATCCTCAGCCTGCGTTATGTCGAGCCGAAGTCGCGGGCCTTGCCAGTCATGCGGCACGCGACCAACGTCTGGAAGATCCGCATCGACAATCCGAAAGTGCTGACCGCCAGCCGCATCGTGGTGCGGGTGGGTTCGGAACTGTCGGACGAGCAGTTGCGCAAGATTTTCGTCAATCAGGTGACGGTGGGTTCGGCCGACGAATTCGAGGCGCTGTGGAAATCGCGCCTGCCGGGTATCCCGCTCAAACCCCTGCATTCGCAGCCGCGCGAAATTCCCTATGACGGCGACCGGCTTTGCCTGGAACTCGACCAGCGCAGCGAACACTGGGCCTCGCTTCTCGACGCGCCGGGCTTCGTCATCGGCGTTTCCGGCGTGCTGCCAAGCGAGCCGCAGGTCGACTGCTATTCGGTGAACAGGTGAGGCGATGAGCAGGGACGATCCATTCGGCCTCTCTGACGATCGCGATCGCACCCGCATCCGCCTTGTCGCGGCACCGCCGCCCGTGCGACAATACCCGGTTCCACCGCCCGGCGCGCCGCTGAAGCGGACAAGGGCGCATCCCAATGCGCTCATCAACGCGTTCGCGCCACTGCTGGAATTCGCGCCTGAAATGGAAAACGCGCTGCCGCCGGAAAACCCGGAGGCGTTGCGCACGCGGCTGCTGGAAGAACTCGTGACGGCGCGCGACGCGGCAATTGCCGGCGGCTCCTCGCTGGCGCGGGCGGATGCCGCAGCATGGTCTGTCGCCGCACTGCTCGACGATCTTGCGCTCAACACCCCCTGGGGCGGCGCCAGTGCCTGGCCGCGCCAGCCGCTCGTCGTGATGCTGCGCGGCGATGTCGATGCCGGCACGCAGTTCTTTGCGCGGCTGGAAGAGCTCGAGCGCCATCCCAACCGCGACCGCGAACTGCTTGAATTGCAATATCAATGCCTGTCGCTCGGCTTTCGCGGCAAGTATCGCGTGCCGGGCCGTGCCGGCGACCGCTCGATCAGCGCCGTGCGCGCATCGGCCGCGCGCTTCCTGCGCAACGCGGATGCCGAGACCGCGCCGCTTTCGCCGCACTGGAGAGGCGTGATCGCGGCGGACGAACCGTCGCGCTTCATCGTGCCGATCTGGGTGCTGGGGGCAATCGCGGTGGTGCTTGCCACAGCGATGCATATCGGGCTTTCGATGCGATTGAGCGGTGAAGCCGAAAAGCTCACCACGCTTGTCGATGCCCTGCCTCCTTTCGAGCGCGCGGCAATCGTGCGGGCGCCGCGCGAACAACCAGCACCCGCCGCCGAGCCGGTCGGTGTCGGGCTGCTGCCGGAATTCCAGGCGGCAGCACCCGCCAATCTGGCTCAGGCGCTGAAGGGGCGCGAAAATGTTTCGCTGACCACGCTCATCATCCAGAGCACCAACCCGGAAGTGTTCCAGTCGTCCCGCGCGCAGCTCACCGACGGGTTCGAGCCGCTGATCGCCTCGCTCGCCCGCGTGATCCAGGACAATCAGGAACTGGTCGGCGATATCCTCGTCGTCGGCCATACCGACAGCGTGCCGCTCCAGTCGAGCAATCCGCTTTCGACGAACCAGCGCCTGTCCGAGGCGCGCGCCGTGACGATCGCCAACATTCTGATCGAGAACGGCGTGCCGCGCGAACGCATCCGCGCCGAGGGCCGCGCCGCGACCAAACCCGTTGCCGACAACAAGACGCGCGCCGGCCGCGCGGCGAACCGGCGCGTCGAAGTGCTGATCGAGAAGAGGATGTAGCATGTTCATATTGCGCCTCCTCTGGGCTGTCCTCACCTCCCGTTGGCTCTGGACCCTGATCGGCCTGTCGCTGCTGTCGCTGCTGATCTGGGTTTTCGGCCCGATCGTCAGCATCGGCGACAGCGCGCCTTTCGCGTCCGAGACCGTGCGGATGGCTTTGATCGCGCTGCTGGTGATCCTGTGGCTCGTCTGGCTCATCCTCGCGCAGCGCCGCGCCATCCGGGCCAACCGCCTGTTCGTGGCCGAGATCGCCGCGCCCGTGGAAAAACCGCTCAGCGCCGGAGACCAAAGCGTCGCTGCGGTCGGCGCGAAATTCCAGGACATCATGAACGAGCTGAAGCGGCGCAAGCTCGGCGGGCGAAAGTTCCTGCGCGAAATGCCGTGGTATGTCATCATCGGGCCGCCCGCGACCGGCAAGACCACGGCGCTGCGCCAATCCGGGCTGAACTTCCCGATCGACCTGACCGACGATCTGCAGGGCGTTGGCGGCACGCGCAATTGCGACTGGTTCTTTGCCGAGAACTCGGTGCTGATCGACACCGCCGGACGCTATGTCCAGCAGGAAAGCCAGCCCGATGTCGATGCCACCGAATGGCTCGGCTTCCTCGATCTCCTGAAAAAGCATCGCGGGCAGCGCGCGCTGAACGGCGTCATACTGGCGCTTTCGGTCGATGCGCTCTCGGAGGACGATGCGGCGCTGAAGGCGCATGGACGCAAGCTACGCAAGCGGCTGATGGAGTTGCAGGAGCGGCTGCAAATCCGCCTGCCGGTCTATCTGATGCTGACCAAGGCCGATCTCATCAAGGGTTTCGAGGCCTTCTTCGGCGGCATGTCGACCGCCGACCGTGAGCAGGTGTGGGGTGCGACCTTCGCGCCGGGCGTGCGCGTCGATGGCAACGAGGTGGCCAAGGAACTCTCGGCGCTTTCGACCGAGCTCGAACGCCGCATGATCCCGCGCATGGAAAGCGAGGAAAGCCTCGCCACACGTGCCGAGATATTCCGCTTTCCGGCACAGGTGGAAAGCCTGTCGGAGCCGATCCGCGTGCTTGTCGAGACCATCTTTGGCGAAAGCCGCTACGAGGACAGCGCCTGGCTGCGCGGCATCTACTTTACCTCGGCCACCCAGGAAGGCGCGCCGATCGACCGGCTGACGGCAGCGCTGACATCCTCGTTTGGCCTGCCTGCGCCGAGAATGGCGCAAGCTCAGCGTATCGACCGACGCAGTTTTTTCCTGAAGAACCTGCTGACCGAAGTGATCTTCAAGGAGGCCGGGCTCGGTATATTCGATCCGGCGGCCATACGGCGGCGCGCCTGGATATGGCGCGGAGCAGCGGCCGCTGCCACGGCAGCCGTGCTGATCGCCGGGGCCTTCTCCATCTTCTCCTATCGCAACAACAGCGTGGCGATTGCCGCTCAGGCAAACCAGCTTGAAGGGCTGCAACCGCTGTTGACCCAGATTGCGACGCAGCCGGCACCTGTGGACCCTCTCGATCTGAACGACGCGCTCACGGCAGTGAACCGGGTTGCCGATGCGCGAACCGAAGTGCCCGGCGGTGTGCAGGAACTGATCGGACCGACAGCAGCGGTCGAACTCACACGCGCTCAGACCGACGCCTATGATCACACGCTGCAGAACATCCTCGAACCGCGCATGGTGGCGTTGCTCGAGGCGACGATGTGGCGGCAAATCCGCGATCCGGAATTCCAGCTCGGGGCGCTGAAGACCTACCGCATGATGACCGGCCTGGCGCAGATGGATACCGACTTCGCGCAGCAATGGTGGGTGGAGCAGCTGCCGAAATTCGCGCCCATACCGCCCTTCCCCAACCAACCCGCTGCCGACCACCAGGTCGCGGCGATCGCCGCCATGGCAACCCAGGACAGCTACATCAAGCCCGACGACGCGCTGGTGGGTGAATCGCTGAAGAGCATCTGCTCGATCTCGCTGCCGCAGCGCGCCTACAACGCACTGCTGGCCGATCCGGCCGTCACGTCGCTGAAGGACTGGATACCGGCCAACTTTGCCGGCCCCAACGGCGCCAAGGTGTTCACCCGCCGTTCGGACAAGACGCTGCGCATCGGCCTGCCCGGCGTCTTCACCTATGCCGGCTTCCACGATGTGGTGTTGGACCGGCTGCAGGATACGGCAGCACAGGCCGCACTCGACCGAGCGGTGTTTGCCGGCGGCTGCACCGAAAACTCCGAAACCTCGGTGGCCGCACTCTCGGAGGATATTCTCAAGCTCTATTATGAGGATTTCATCGCCAAATGGGACGGCCTGCTGCGCGACATCCGGCTTTCGCCGCTGCCTGATCTCCAGACCGCCAACGACAATCTCAAGGATCTTTCCAGCGCCGATTCCGCCCTGCGCCGCCTGCTCAACGCGGTCGTGCGCGAGACCGAGCTCAACCGGCCCGAGGATGATGGCGGCCCGGCGGTTCCGCCTAAAGGTGCATCGAAAATCCTCTCCAAGTTGGGGAAGATCGGCAAGCTCGCCTCCAGCGGCGCAAAGCTGCTGCCGAGCCTCGGTGCATCGTCCAAGGTCGACATAACCGGCGCGCCGGTGGCCGAGCATTTCAAGCCGCTGAAGGGCGCGGTCGCCGAAGTGGATGGCAAGCCGCCGGCACTGGATGCGGCGACCGCGGCGATGACGGCACTGTCCAACGTGCTGCAGACCATCACCGCCAGTCCCAACCCGCAGGATGCCGTCAAGAAGCAGGGCGGGCTTGCCGAGTTGACCGGTGCAGTGGCCAAGCAGGCGATGATACTGCCGCCACCCGTCGACGAATGGCTGTCCGGCATCGCCAGCGACACCACCGGCCTGACCGAAAAGGCAGTGACGTCCGAGCTCAACGCCATCTGGCGCGCCGACGTCATGCCTTTCTGCCAGGCAGCGCTCACCAACCGCTACCCGTTCGACCCCGCGAGCACGATCGACGTCAATGTTGCCGACTTCCAGCGCCTGTTCGCCCCTGGCGGGCTGATCGACGCCTTCATCAACACGCATCTCGTCAGCTATGTCGACACCACCGCCAAGCCGTGGAAGTGGCGTGCCGACTTCGGTCTCGATGCCTCCGCGCTTGCCGCTTTCGAGCAGGCCCGGCATATCCGCGACGACCTGTTTCCCGGCGGCACAGGGCCGGTGATGAATTTTACGCTGGAGCCCAAGGACCTGTCGCCGACGGTGATGCGCGTGACGCTGAATGTCGACGGGCAGAGCCTGATCTACTTCAACAACGCCACGCGCCCGCAGCCGATGACGTGGCCGGGCAAGGACGGCACCGGCGTCATCACGCTCGCCTTCCAGCCGATGGACGGTTCACCCGAAATCATGGTGAGCGAAACCGGCGCCTGGGCGTGGCTGAGAATGCTGCGCGGCGGCCAGTTCAGCCCGACGGGCCTGCCGGAAGCCTACAAGCTTCGGCTCACCACCCACGGCTTTTACGCCGACTTCGAGCTCAAGGCGGCAAGTGTCGAGAATCCCTACAATCTTCAGATGTTCGCGAGGTTCACATGCCCGACGAAGATCTGATCCTTCCGGGCTATTTCGGCAAGCTGCCGACCGCCGGCGACTTCGTTACCGGAGGGCTCGCGAGCGGCTTCGTTCAGCCCTGGGATCGCTGGCTATCCCGGCATCTGGCAAGGCACTTCGAGCCGCCGCATCCGCCGTTGCGGTTTCTGCTTGGCCCGGACGCCTTCGGGCCGATGGCCGGGGTCGTGATGCCGAGCACTGACCGCATCGGCCGTCGCTTTCCGCTGACGCTTGCAGCAGCCGTGCCGGAAGCTATCACCGGCATGACGATTGCCGCCGAAGACTGGTTCGAGGCACTCGAAGAAATCGGAGACCTGGCACGAAGCGGCGAAATCGATGCCAATGCGCTCGCGGCAAATCTGGCGACCCTGCCCTTCCCGGCGGCGACTGCTGAAGGCGAGCCGGTTCGGCGCATGGCATTCTGGACGCCGTCGTCAGACCTCATCGACGTCGACCCCGAGGGCCCGCGCGCGGCACTCGATTATCTGCTGGTCGAATGCCGGGAGGCGGGCTGATGCAGGTATGGAACCAGAAGGGCTATCCACACGAATTCACGATGGGGATGGACAAGGCCGGACACGAATACATCGTCGTCGTGGTGAAGGGTACATTCGACTTTCCCAGCACACCCGGCGGCCCGGTGCGCAAGTCGGCCGAACAGGTGCCGCTGGTCATGGCCGATACGCAGACCGGCGAGCCCGGTTATTCGGCCACTCTGTGGGAAACCGATTTCGCCTTCCGCAAACCGCGATGCGACGTGGTTGCCAATGGCTGCGCCTATGCTCCGGGCGGGCGTCCTGCCGAGCGCGTGCCGGTGGGCATCAAGGTCGGGAACTGGTCGAAGCTGTTCGAGGTCGTCGGCCACCGCGAATGGCGCGCGATCGGCGCTGTATTTACCTCCACCGCGCCACGGCCTTTCCTCAAGATGCCGATCACCTATGACAATGCCTGGGGCGGCGTCGACAGGCTCAATCCCGAAGAACAGCTTCCAGGGGCCTATCTGCGCAACCCCGTCGGCATCGGCTGGGCGCAGACGAAAAACCAGCGTTTCATTCCAGGGCTTCGACTGCCCAACACCCAGGCTGTCGGCGAGGAGATCCGCTCGCCCTTTGGCGATTACTCGCCGATGAGTTTCGGCCCGATGGGGCGCGGCTGGCCCGGCCGCATCGAATATGGCGGCACCTACGATCAGAACTGGATCGACAACATCTTCCCGTTCCTGCCGCCGGATTTCGATGATCGCTATTATCAGATGGCGCCGGCCGACCAGCAGATCGACATGCCGCGCGGCGGCGAAGAGGTGCAACTGGTCAATCTGACGCCAGAGGGGCGCGTAAGCTTTCGCCTGCCGCCGACGGCGCTGCCGATGACGCTGTTCAAGGGACGCGCCAAATCTTTCGAGGGCAATGTCTATCCCGACACAATCCTGTTCGATCCGGACAACCGGCGTTTCTCCCTGATCTGGAGAGTATCGCAGCGCATTCACCGCACCATTCTTGATTTTTCGGAATGTTGGGTTGGCCCACCCACGGAATCGATGCTGAGAGCGCGTGCGATGGGGCGCCGTTACATTCGCGCGCAGGCAGGGGCACAGAAGGAGGAAGACGCTTGAGCGCTTCCCTCGATATCGTCTCGATTGGCATGGTGACCGCAGTCGGCCTCGATGCGCCGTCCTCATGTGCCGCGATGCGGGCGCGGCTGGACGGTTTCCAGGAAACGCGCTTTATCGGCCCCGCCGGAGAGTGGCTGATCGGAGCACCCGTGCCGCTGCCGCGTAACTGGATTGGAGAGAAACGTCTCGCGCATATGGCGGCGGGCGCGATTTGTGAGGCTTTTGAAAAAGTTCCTGAGGCGCGTGGCCAGACGGCATTGATTCTGTGCCTGGCCGAGGAAGATCGGCCAGGACGTCCGGTGCTTGATGCTTCACGCCTGCTGCGCAGCATAGCCGAGATCGTCGAAGTCGAGCCGCATGCGCCATCGCGTATCGTGGCGCACGGCCGTCCTTCCGGACATGTAGCGCTCGACCAGGCGCGGAAGCTCCTCGCCTCGGGCGAGACGCCTTATGTCATGATCGCGGGAGTGGACAGTTACCTGACCACGAACACGGTTTCTCATTATGTTGGACAGTCCAGACTGCTCAATCAGAGCAATCCGAACGGGTTCATACCTGGAGAAGCGGCAGCCGCCGTTTTATGCTCGCGTAGTACGAGCGGTGGTTTTAGGCTTGGGGGACTAGGGCTTTCCCGGGAAACGGCGTCAATCTACAACAAACAAGACCTGCCCTTGCGTGGCGATGGTCTTGCCGAAGCCTACAAGGCAGCACTGCAGCAGACAGATCTCGGTGCTATCGGATATCGCATCTCCGACCTGATTGGAGAGCAATATTGGTTCAAGCAGAACGCCCTTGCAGTATTGCGCGTCCAGCGGGTCCGCAACGAGTTCCAGGACATTTGGTCGCCAAGCGAATCTCTGGGGAATGTTGGCGCGGCGGTTGTACCGGTCATGCTGGGGATTGCACATACAGCGGCATTGAAGGGTTACGCTGCGGGCAACCCTGTCCTCGTTGATGCTTCGAATGACTCAGGCGCCTGCGGAGCGGCGGTTTTCCTGGCAAGAGCTGCCTGATGTCTGGCGTTTTCGCAAATGGCCTCGAGATTTCGGGCAAAGCCGTCGGGGCCAAGACAATAGCGGCTCTTCCTGATGTGTGCTTCACGCCGCCTGAAAATCCAGCCACTCCACCCGGTGTTCCGATCCCCTATCCCAGTTTCGGCTTTGCCTCCGACACAGAACAAGGAACCGGGACGGTCACGATCGGCGGCAAGACGGTCAACATCAAGAACAAGTCGGACTTGACCAAAACCAGCGGTACGGAAGCTGGCTGCGCTGCCAAGAAGGGTGTCGTCACCTCAAAGAACACCGGCAAGGAATTCTTCAAATCGTGGTCACCAGACGTGAAATTCGACGGCGAGCCGGTTATCCGCATGAGCGATCTTGCCACCAACAATCACGCGTCTGACCCACCCAATGCCCCTCCATGGCCACATATTGCAGGGGTCAACCCGGCAACCGCGTCGTGTGCTGAGATTTTAGGTGCTCTCAATCTTCGGCTTCATCGGCACGAGGACAGCCCTTGTGAGCCGGAAGACCGCCTTGGCAAAACAAACAAGGATACATTCGAGCAATCCGACCACATTGTCCAAACCGCCTGCTTCACTGAGGGACGCGATGGGCCTCCGATACCCACGGCTGGGCCGAAAGCAAAATATGACATAAACAAGGCCCCCTGCGTTTGTCTAAAGGACGCCAGCAAGCGCGAGACACAGCACGGCGAAAAGTCGGCCACGCAGCGGCAATCGAAGCGCGATTGGGTGGCAAAGAAAAAGAACGACGCGTCCTGGCAGCCAACTTACAAGGATGCGCGGGAAGATAATCTCGACGCAATGAAGGACGCCCTTGATCCTCAGATCAACGATGGTCCGAATGGCGAAGAGCATCCTGCGGTAGGATGCTTGAGAACTGCTTGCGACGACTATTTCAAGGAGGAGTTGGGGATGACGGATGATACGCCCGTGAAAATCCCTCACAAGTCGTACCCCGCCCCCGCCGTACCCAGTGGCGCCCCGGTAAGCTAGAGGTGATCTATGCCCAAGTTCATTCCCAGTTGCGACTGCGCGTCTCCCGAATATGAAAACTCTGTTCTCACGCTTCTCGTTCAAACGGACTCGGAGGACTACTGGTCACGGATAATTCGAATTTCCGGTTTGCGCGAAACACCGCAGAGCTTAACGCTCACCGTGATTTCGGAAATACACTCTTGGCTCACGAGCTTCTGGAGAAGTCCCGCTGGCGTCCTCCATATCTCGGATGACACTGGCGAAGTGCACCAACAAAGCAACGCCGGCTTGGTCTCTCGCACGGTATCAGAACGTGCAATCACATATGTCTGGGGTGTTTCAGACCAAGAGGTATATGCCGTCGGCGACGCTGGAATCGTTTACCTATGGAACGGCGCGGATTGGACCGCAGTTTCGGAACCGCTCGGTCAAAAGCTTTTCGGAGTGGTACGCGCTGCCAACGGAACTCTCTATGCTTGCGGCAATAGAGGCTCCCTCTGGCGCTATGTCGCGCCCACATGGCAGCGCCTCGAACTACCGACCAACCGTCGCCTGACTTCAGTGCTCGCATTGCCTGACTCAACAATCTGGGTCTGCGGCGAGGCAGGCACGCTTTTTCGGGGCAGCGACGAAGAGTGGGAGGACTTACGGCTTACAGAAGCTGACCTTCACGGGCTTTGTTATTTCAAGAAAAACATCTACATAGCCGGCAGTACTGTGGGCGTCTATGTGTACAAGGAAGACGGACTTGAGCTGATAAAATCAACGGTCATCAGCTACGGCGTCGTGGCGGATGACAAATATTTGGTTAGTTTCGGAGACAAGATCACCATTCGCTATGATGGCGAGACCTGGGCGGGATATCGTTTCGACAACTAGGGCTTGTTAGCGGCGAGATACTCGCGAACCTGCACCAAATTAAGATTCTCAATGCGCATAGATTTAGCCCTGGGCTGAAGCATCCGGATGACAAATAGCTCTCCTGCTTCCGGGTACTCTTGGTAGCGTTCGCCTGCTATCCTTAACCCCTCCTCGCCGGCCACCCTCAACCCATCCAAATGCGCTTCCAGCCGTTCCACCAGTCGGGCAAGGCGCACCTCATCCATTTCCGGGTTTTCATCCGGATACAGCAACGCACGGTCATAAACCGTCCACAGGAATGCCGCCTGTTCAGCATGCTGGCGGACGATCTCTTTGAGGATCGGGGCCGGCATCAGTTCAGGTTGATCGAGCCGCCGCGAATGCGGTTGGCGGCGCTGGCTTGGCTGGTCAGATAGGTACCGCGAATGGTGATGTGACCGTCTTTCTCCATGATGATAGTCGCCTTGCCGCAGCGAAGTTCGATGCGTTCTTCAGCGACGATCCTGACCGTCTCGCCGTCGCGCACGACATGAGGCGCCGATGATCTGCGCAACGGTTCCACGATTCGACCGACGATCAGCGGTCGGCCTGGATCACCTTCCTGGAAGAGCAGCGCCACTTCGGTACCGATCATTGTCGAGGTAAGTTCGGTGAGGCTGCGCGCCGGAATTGCCGTCTCTTCCGGATTGCCGGGAAAGACGACAAGTGGTGCCTCCCCATCGAAACCGAGGAACACGCCAATAACTACGCCTTCTATACGTTCCAGAACGTCGGTCATCGCCACATCCTGTCAGTTGTGATTGATCTTGCTGCCCTTCCAGGTGATCTCGCTTGAGGCCTTGCCGTTGATCTTGCCGGAAGCGGTTGTCGTAATGTCCTTGCCCTCTATCGAGATCGTTCCGTCTTTCTTTAGGCCGATCGCTGCAGAGCCGCATTTGATGATGATGGAGTCACCAGCTTCGATGATCAAATCCTTGCCGATCTTGATCAGCCCATCTTCAGTGATCTCGACCGCACTGCCTTTTTTGACCTTGACTACGCGTGAGCCACTTATCTCGGCTATATCGTCTTCCTTGATCTTGGCGTCCCTGCCCTTGCTGACGTTGGTGCTGTGCTGGCCCTTGACCTTGAAGGTCTGGTCGCCGCCGATATCGACTGTCTGGTTGGATTTGACCTTCCAATCGTCGGTGGCGCCGATGTCGTGACTTTGCGCCGCCTTCACCGTCATGCTCCGCGTCGCGCCAATCGTATTGGTCTGGGCGAGCGCCACGCTGCGCGTCTCGGTGGCCATGACGGAATCGATGCGCGCCGCCTTGATCGTGACGGTCTGGATCGCGCCGACGGTCTGGGTGTGGTTGGAATCGATGTTTTCGGTCGAGTTCGCCTTGACGTGGATCTTCTCGTCAGCGCCCACGGTGAGCGAGCGATTGATGCCGACGGTCTCGGTGTCGTTGGAGCCGATGTCCACCTTGCGGTCGACGCCGACCTTGGTCGTCTTGTTCTTGCCGACGTCCTCGTCGAGATTGACGCCAACTGAGTGCTTGGCATTGTTGTCGATGCGGTCTGACTGATCGTGCTGTACCAGCTTATTGCGATCGTTCTTGACCAGCAGCTTGTGGTCCTTCTGGGCCTGGAAATTGACCAATTCGGAGCCGGCCTTGTCCTCGAACATCATCTCGTTGTAGCCGCCGCCGCCAGGCGACGAGTTGGTCTTCAAGCCGGATTGCGTCGCATTGCCGGGAAGCCCGTAGGGCGGCATCTCGTTGGCGTTGTAGACCCTGCCGGTTATGACCGGGAGGTCGGGATCGCCTTCGAGGAAATCGACGATCACCTCCTGGCCGATGCGCGGTATCTGGATGAAGCCCCAGCCGCCGCCGCCCCAGCTCTGCGAAACGCGCACGAAGCAGGAGCTGTTCTGGTCCTTCTTGCCTTCGCGGTCCCAATGGAACTGGACTTTTACGCGGGCATATTTGTCGGTGAAGATTTCCTCGCCCTTGGGCCCGACAACCGTCGCGGTCTGCGGACCGCGCATGATCGGGCGCGGGGTTATGCGGGGCGGACGATAGGTCACCGCGGTTGGCGCCACCTCCATCACGACCTGGTAGCTCTCGCCCTTGCTGTCGGTGCCGGAATGATAACTCGGGTCGTACATGCTGTAGTCGGCGCGCAATACGACATATTCCTGGTTCTGGTCCTTGCGCGGAAAGCCGTCGAGCTTGAACGTGGATCCTGAAAACAGGCCGCGAACCGTGCCGGCTGCGGCAATGCGCTGATGCGCCGCCTGAAGCTCCTCGCGCCGGATCGCGGCTATCGCGTCGCCACGGCCGAGTTCCAGATGAGCGCCAGGCTGGCGATAGTGCTCGCCCTTCGCCCTTTCATGGGAAAAGGGCTGCGCCGATTTCGTCTTCAGGTCGGCAGACGGCTTGGTGAAGTCGTAGTCGGTATGCGCATAGGTTCCGGGCAAGACCGAGCGGCCGGGGATCCACTCGGTTATGTATTCCACGTCGCGGCGCGTCGCCTCGCCCTCGAAGTGGTAGGGAACCGTTTCGGCGCCGGGCGCCGGCTTCAGCTTGCTCATCGCGTCGACAAGGATCAGCGTGTGGTCGCCGTCGGCGTATTCGAAGAAATACATGATGCCTTCGTGCTCGAGCAGGCGCTGCACGAAATCCAGGTCGCTCTCGTCGTATTGCACGCAGTATTCGCGCGCCGGATAGGACCCCTGCAGCCGCTTCTCGAACTTTCCCGGCGCATGCTTGGCAAAAATCTTCTCGGCTATCTCGACAACGCTCAAGCCCTGGAAAATGCGGCAGTCGAATGTATGGCCGAGGAACCAGAGCCACGGTCGCACCGTGGCTTCATAATGCGCAAGGCGATCCTCGATGCGGGTGAGCCGGAATTCCGAGACGATGCCGCTGAACCAGCGTTTCGGGCCGCCGGATTCGCCCTCAACGGACAAGACTCCGCCGAGCATCTTCAGGGGATCGATATCGGGGTCCTTGCTGACGAAACCGACCGTGAAGGCAAAGCAGCGGCTGACCTCGTCGCGCCCGACGAGATAGGTGAAGATCAGCTTGTCCCCGCCGAGCGGTGTTCGAACGACAGTGGCTTCGGGCATTTTTGGGTGCGCCTTTCTAGAGCCTGCCGTGAGCGTCAGCCGCTATCTGCGGCAAAGGCATGGCGGCGGCGAATTCGGCGAACCGCGTCTGACCGCACCATGCCGACGACACGTCTGACATACGAAATCGCACCCGACCTCCGATATGAAGCATGTCACACAGCCCCGCTGCCATTCGAAATCAATTCGTCAAAAAATGCCGCCAATGCCGATGCCCGCGCCGATATCCGGTGGCGGCGCTGCGGGCCTGGCCTTCTGCTGCCGCTGAACCTTTTCGCGCTGGGGCGCACGCCCCGAAGACCGGCTGGCTTTCGTGCCGTCGCGAGCGCGGTCCATGGTGGCGGTCTTCACCGGCTTCGGTGCCGCGACCGGCTGCCGGCAGACCCGGCCGGAGCGAAGGAACAGGTCGCCGAGAAGATCGAGATTGGGTTCGGGCACTGCATTCGCCTGCTTTGTCTGCCGGTAGTAATCGGAAAGCGCTTTCTGGGAGCCCTGCCCCCAGACGCCATCGATCGGCTTTCGATAGCAACCGAGCCTCGACAGTTCGGCCTGCACGCGGCGGCTGACGTCGGAAGCGTGCGGGTTTGCAATGTCACTGCCGGTCTGGTCGCTGCCCGATACGACCGATCCCAGGGCGGACGCCACGTTCTTTTCCAAATCCGCCGGAGCCAGGCTCGCCATCTGCTGCTGGCCGGCATCGTTCTGGCTGGCAGGATCGGCAGAACGGACAATTTCAGGCAATTGCCGGCCCAGAAGCAGGACCGTGCTTTGCAGGTCGCTGTCGGCCGATGCCAGCTGGGTCATCAGCTTTGCCTTGGCGCTCGGAATCTGGAGGATCCTGTTGAGGGTCGCGCCGAGTTCCTGCGGGTCGATGACCTGCAACTCGGTGAAGTAGAACTGCTCGCGCAGGTTCGACTGGTCCCAGGGCACCTGGTTGCCGAGCGTGCTCGCTTCCGTCGCGTTGCGCACCCGGATCATCATGTCGGAAATGCTGAGGCCCGGAAACTCGATGTTTTCAAGCAGGGCCTTGGTGAACGGGCTGTTCTGGCCAGCGCCATCGACGGTGACATTGCCGGGTTGGGTCGCAAAGGCGATGAAGGTGTTCTCGCCGACTTCGACCTGCGCAAGACCGCGGCCGACGCCGGCCGAATCCAGCCCCAGCGGGGTGTTGCGGCAAGCGTCGAGGAATATGAATGTCGGCCGGTCGCGGCTGGCGAAGCGCGCAATCACGTCGTTCAGTTTCACCGCCTTGGCCGTCAGGTTGCCGACGTCGGTCGGATTGAGCGAATCCACCGGCAGCAGAAAGTTCTGGCCATCGACCTGCACGCCGTGACCGGCATAGAAGATCAGGACGGCGGTGTAGCCGTCCAGCTTGCCGTCGAAGCGTTCGAAAATCTTTTCGAATTGGTCCGATGTTTCATCGGTTCCGACCACGACTTCAAAATTCAGCCGACGCAGGCTTTCCGAGAGTTTGGTGGCGTCGTTGGCCGCGTTGGGCAGGTCCTCATAGCGGTCGCTTTGATAGTTCGAATTGCCGATGACGATAGCGAGACGCTTGGGCTGTGCGGGCGTGTTCTGGTTTTCCGCGGCAGCGAACACCGGAAGCGGAATCACAAGGCAAAGCGCCAGGAAAGACAGCAAGACCAAGAATTTCCTGGAAGGTTTCATATCAATAACCGCTTTGATGTCTCTGCAGTTAATTCCTTCAAAACAGCGTAACTTCCGCTGCTTGAAGATGATGGCACTAAATCGTTCGATTTTCTACAGAAACAATTTGCATTGACCGGCATCGGTCAGCCAGAAATGCAACAGGCGACCTTTCACCACCTCTACTCGTGGGAAGGTTATCCCCGGCGTCAAAATGCTCAACTCCCGAATTTGGTACTGAACCGATGCTCAGCATCGGCCAATTGAGGTATCCGCCGGCTAAATGTCCGTCAAAGATGATGAATGATTACTGTAAAGCATCAATTTTCAAAGAGATTTTGACACGAAGCAACCTAGAATTGTTCGTGTCTTTATTGCAACATTAAATCGATTATCTTCTCTACCTGCGGATGAGGTGTTGTAAGCAATGAGATGCTCGCCTAGCATTTCGACCATAAGCCTAACAAAAAATAGATAAGCCCGGGAGCGTTCAAAGAATCCATTTTCAGTGTGGCCGCTCCGCGTGTCGGGCCGGCCGGGATGGGCCAATGACCAGGGACACAAGAGCCGCTCACCTCGCCGGCGTTTCCATTTTAGCGCTTGCCATAGGCTATACGATCTACCCTTCCAGCGCCCAGGCGTGCGAAGCCACCCGGCAACCTGCCGACGGTCCGATCAATTCGATCGCCGTCGTTTGCGACGATGCCGAGACCGAAACCATCACCACCGACTATCCGACGTTTCTGCTCAGGCAGCTGGGCACGGAATATGACGGCGCCGGCAACGACACCTTCACGGTGACCGGCGACGTGGACATCCAGCAGGACGACAACAGCGAAGGCGAGCCGTTTTCGGACTTTTCGATCGACATGGGTGCCGGCACCGACAATTTCAGCATGAAGGGCGGAAGCTTCATCGGTAGGGACACCGAAGCGGGAGACGCCCCGATCATCCAGCTTCAGACCGGCGCAGGTGACGACATCATCACCATCGGAGCCGGTACATTTGGCGGCAGCATCTTTGCCGGATCGGGAAACGACACGATAGACGTTTCGGGCGGCACGGTGAACGGCGACATCTTCGGCAACGCTGACGTTGACACCATAACCGTTTCCGCCGGAGCGGTAGACGGCAGCATCTTTGGCGGTGACGACGACGACATTATAGAGGTTTCAGGCGGCACGGTCAGCGGTTCGATCTTCGGCGACGATGCGGAAGCGACCGGCAACGATACAATCACCGTATCCGGCGGCACGGTCCAAGGCAGTATTTTTGGTGACACTGGCGACGACACCATAACCGTGTCCGGCGGAGTGGTTGAGAGCAGCGTCTTCGGCGATGATGGTGACGACACGATAGAGGTGTCCGGCGGCACGGTCGACGGCAACGTCTTTGGCGACGACGGTGTTGACACCATAACCGTTTCCGACGGCACGGTCGGGGGCAGTGTGTTTGGCGATGCCGGCAACGACAAGATAACCGTCTCAGGCGGCGAGGTCGAAGGCGTTGTATTCGGCGAGGCCGCAGTCGCCACAGACGGCGGCGTCTTCGGCGGCGCAGGCGACGACACGATAGACGTCTCCGGAGGACTGGTCGGTGGGTCGGTCTTCGGCGACGACGCGGAATCCATCGGAAACGATGCCATAACCGTCTCAGGCGGCACGATCGTCGGCAGCGTATTCGCCGGCGGCGGCGATGACACGGTTGTCGTCTCCGGCGACGCTCAAATCGGCGTGGCGGGCGATGGCCCGGATTCCGTTGGCCTCGAAGACGGCAACGACATTTTCCGAATGACCGGCGGCACGTTGGCCGGCTCAGTCAGCGGCAATGCCGGCAATGATTCAATCACGATATCGGGCGGCAGCGTCGGCACCTTCGTCGCCGGCAATGAAGGCGTCGATACGATCGACATATCGGGCACGGCGATCATCGGCGAGCACATAACTGCCGGCGAAGGCAACGACATCGTGACCGTACGCGGCGGCACGGTGACGACTTTCATCAATGGCGAAAGCGGCGATGACCGCATCACCGTCAGCGGTGGCTCCGTCGGAGGCGACATTTACGGCAATGACGGGAACGACACGCTAAACATTTCCGGTGGGACGATCGGCGGAACCGTTTTCGGCGACGGCGGCGAAGGCACAGGCAACAACACGTTTGCAATCTCGGGCGGCTCGATCACCGGTGGCGTTGTTGCCGGCAATGGCACCGACAATGTGACCGTCTCAGGCACGGCACAAATCGGCGCCCTGGATGCCACCTCCGTCGATCTCGGCGCCGGTGACGACACATTCAATATGAGCGGCGGGACGCTCACCGGGTCGGTCGATGGCAATGCCGGAAACGACACGATGACGGTAAGCGGCGGCACGGTCGGCGGCGATGTTCTTGGCGGCGACGGCGACGATGCCGTCAACGTTTCAGGCGGCGCGATAAACGGCTCGGTGATCGGCGGCGCAGGAACCGATGTCGTCACGATCAGCGGCGGAACCATTGCCGGTGGCGTGCAGGGCGAAACGGTCAATCTCAGCGGCGGCACGATCGGCGGCGACATTACCGGCATCTCCAGCGATACGCTGACGATTGAGAATGCCGGGACAAATCTCAATCTTCGCGACGGGGTGCTGTTCCAGGGCACAAACGTTGTCGGAACGATCACTGGTACCGACCTTGCGCGCGCCAGCGGAAACACTTTCCGAAGCCAGAACTTCGATGGATTTTCGAGCCTTACTCTAAGCGGTTCCAGCATCGGTTTCAGGGACAGCGTACAGACAATCGGCAATCTGGCGCTGCTGAACGGTTCGACCCTGTATGTCGCAGGCGATGTCAGTTTGCTCGCACCAGTCGACGGGGCCGCTCTGGCAGCGCTGGTGACCGGCACGGGCAATGTGTCGGCGACCAACTCCACCATATCCATGATCAACAACGACCCGACGGACCGCTTCAGTGTCGGCAATCTGACGCTCAACGGGGCGACGCTGGGCATCGACATCAATCAGCGGGACGGGCTGGGCGACCGCTTCATCCCGGCCGGGCAATTCCAGGCGAGCGGTACAAACACCGTTCTCGTCAATCTCCTGGGCACGCCGGTCTTCACCGGCGTCAGCATCATCCCGATTGCGCCGGTGGCCGGAGAGGTCGTGCCCACCGCTGGCGCGCCTTCGCCGATCTTTCTGGTTGGGGGAATACCGAACACGCCCGGCTCGCTGTTTGCCTATGACGTGATCACAGGCAGCAATGGCGGCATCTATCTGCGCGCGCTGCCCTCGGATCTGGTTTCGCCGCAGGCAACGCGCGTTGCGATCGACTCGCAGCCGATCGAAACGGTGACCGCGGCCATCGAGCAGATCACTGATGACGCGCTCGCCTTTGCGCTCGATTTTCCGAAAGGCTCCGGCCGTTCGGATGCAGCGCCGGGCTTCGGCGTCTATGCGTCCGGGCAATTCGCGGCAGTGAGCCATGACGGCTTCACCGTGTCCGACGGCACCAACAGCCTTCAGGGCCCGCCGTTCACCGCGCACGACTTTTCCCTTGCCGGCAGCGTCGAACTGGACTTGGCGAAATATTACGGCTTCGACCAGACCTACGGGCTGAATGTCGGCCTCTTCGGCGGCTACGCCTCGTCCGACGTGACGATGGATTCCATTCAAGGGTTGGGGAGCATCGGCAACGCCGACAACAAGAGCGGAATGATCGGCACCTATGGCCTGTTCCGCACCGGCATGAGCTACGGGCTGGTTTCGGCCACCACCTTCATCGGCCAGACGGATATCAACAACGACATCCTCGCCTCGACGGGCAACTATGACACGGTCGGCTATGCCCTCACCGGCTCGGTCGGGCATATCTTCCCGCTTGGCGACAAATGGAAGTTCGATCTTCGCGGCGGCGCGCTCTGGGCAACGTTCGAAGGTGACGCTTTCACCGACAGCCAGGGCAATGAGTTCGGCAAGTCGAAAGTGTCCTTCGGCGCGCTCAAATTCGAGCCCGGTTTCTATGGCGACTTCGCCCTCGACAACGGCATGGCGATCAGCCCCTATGCCCGGCTGGAGCTGCAGCAGCGCATCGGCTACCGCAACACCGGAAGCATCGCCGGCCTGGACTTCGAGTTCGACGATGCTGATTTTTCCGTAGCCCTGTCGAGCGGCCTCAACCTCCAGCTCTCCAAGACGACGACGCTCAGCGGCGAGTTGAAGACCAAGTTCTCATCCGACAGCCAGTCGCTGGCCGGCAAGATCGGCATCAAGGCGAAGTTCTAAGCCATTGCGGCGGCGTTCAATTGCGAGGGGGACAAGATTTGGCGCGAATCCGGGCAAGCAGGTTTGCGGCAATCGGCGCCGCTGCCGTCCTTTGCATTTGCGCAAGCCTGTCTTTCGCGACGGCGCAGACGAAGACGCAAGCCAAGCCCACCGCCGATGAAAAGCCGCAGCCAGGCTGGCGGATAAGCTGTCAGGGCGATGCCGCATCAAAGAACCTTTCATGCACGCTCGGGCAACTATTGAGGGAGAAGCAGACTGGCAAGCGCCTGCTTGCCGTTTCCATCTTCAGGAAAGACAAAGGTGCGCCCTACACGATGCGGTTGAACCTGCCGCACGGCTTGCTGCTGACCAATGGCGTCAAGGTCTGGATCGACGAGAAAACACAGACGACCTATCCGATCGTCACCGCCGACCAGCGCGGCAGCTACGCGGTCATCCCGCTCGATGCCGGAATGATCGACGGATTGAAGCAGGGAACCCTGCTGAATGTCGGCGTCAGTTCCTACACGGGCGGCGACATCATCTTTCAGTTGTCGCTGGCCGGATTTACCACCGGTCTCGCGAAAATCTGATGCAAGCCCTTGGATCATCAATAGATGATCCCGCCTGTTACCGCGCAACCCGGCAAAGATAAGAATGGGTTCAGCCTACGCCTATTTTCACCTCGACAAGTATTGTTGCTTGTGACCAGAATTTGTTCGGGCCGTTGGCGATGACCGAATATTTATGGAGGATCATCCAGATCTTAAGGCCATCATGGAAAGCCGAAGATGAGCGGAAAGAATGATCCGTTCGGAAGAGAAGGAAAAACCGTCATCGCCCCCTCCCCGGGCGGAGTGTCGAGGCGTGATTTTCGCGACGCCGCACCTCCGGCACCGGGTCTGCAAGCTTCGGCACGGCCGCCGGTCACCGGCACGATACTCAGCCCCGCATTCCCCATCGCCACTCCTGAAACGGGTGTGCGACAGCCCGAACAGGCGGCCCCGCGCTTTGCTCTCGACGTCGCGCTGAATGCAGCAAGCGGCATAAAATTTCCATCGTCCAATCCGCTGATTGCGGCGGCGGCATCCTTGCTGATCCTGCTCGGCAGGCTGCGCCTGCACAGCACCGAAATCCAGCTGGCGCCGCTGATGAACCAGCTTTCCCGGCTGTTGACCGAGTTCGAGCAGAAGGCCACTGAGGCGGGCGTTGCGCAGGAAGAGGCATCGGTCGCCAAATATGTGCTGTGCGGCACTGCCGACGAAGTCGTGCAGAACCTGCCGGGTGTCGATCGCGATGCCTGGACGCTGCACAGCCTGCTGGTGAAATTCTTCCAGGTCCGCTCCGCCAGCATCGGGTTCTTCGAGGAACTGGACAAGGCGCTCGCCGACCCCGCGCAGCGATACGATCTGCTTGAACTGATGCACGCCTGCCTGCTGCTCGGCTTTCAGGGCCAGTATCGCGGCACACCGGGCGGAAGCGCGCTGTTGCAGCGCGTGACCGGCAACCTTCACCAGAGGATGCGGCAGATCAAGGCGCTGCCCGACGAGGAGATTTCGCCGCGCTGGCGGGGCATGGCGTTGGGCCGGGCAACCTTTGGTCCGCGCGCGCCGCTGTGGGCAATCGCAAGCTTTGCCGGCGCCATTCTTGTCGGTGCGTTTTTCCTTTTGCGCTTCCTGATCGGCAACGAGGCCGATGCGCTGGAGACGCGGCTTGCGGGATTGAGCCCAACGACCGCGATAAAGATCGATCGGGTCGAGGCTGTTGCCTACACGCCACCGCCGCCGCAGGAAAGCACGCAGCTGCAGCGTGTTCGTACAGCGCTGGCCGACGAGATCGCCGCCGGCACGATGACGGTCGAGCCATCAGGCGACCAGATCGTGGTGAGCGTCAGCAACGCCGTGCTGTTTGCTTCCGGCAAAGTCGACGCCAGGAAGGAATTCGAGCCGATCGGCAAGAAGATCGCCGAGGCGCTGGACAAGGAGCCCGGCCCGATCAGCGTCATCGGCCACACCGACAATGTGAAGCCCAAGGTTTCGAGCCGATACAAGTCGAACCACGACCTGTCGCTGGCGCGCGCCGCATCCGTGCAGGCCGTGCTGGCAAAATCGCTGTCCGACGCGGCGCGGATCAAGGTCGACGGTAAGGGCGATCTCGAACCGATCGCAGACAACGGCACGCAGGAAGGGCGCGCGGCGAACCGGCGCGTGGAAATCATGATCCCGAAGGAAGAAACGCTGCAGTAGGAACGCATGGACCGCAAGCAACCGATATTCGCCTGGCTCGGGGCACTTCTCGCCCTGCTGGGCCTCGTTTGCTTCGGGCTGGTCGTCTGGTTTGCCGGCCCGCTGATAACGTTCAACGGCTCGCAACCACTCGATTCAGTTTGGATTCGGACCGGCGTGATAGCGGCCGCGACCGTTCTGGTCGCCGGCGCTTACGCCGTCCGCGCATTGAGGGCGCGCGGCGCACAGAAGGCCATCGAGGCGGCGCTTCTTTCGAATGACGATCAAGGCAGCGACGGCCCGCTGCTCGCCAAGCGGATGGCCGATGCCATCGAGGTGCTCAAACGCGCGAGCGGCAAAAGCTCGTTCCTCTACGAAATGCCGTGGTATGTCGTCATCGGGCCGCCCGGCGCAGGCAAGACCACCGCGCTGGTCAATTCGGGACTGAAATTTCCGCTCGCCGAAAAAGAAGGGGCGGCACCCGTCGAGGGCGTCGGCGGCACCCGCAATTGCGACTTCTGGTTCACCGACGACGCCGTGCTGATCGATACTGCGGGCCGTTACACGACCCACGAATCCGACGCCGAGACCGACAAGAAAAGCTGGCTGTCGTTCCTTTCGCTGCTCAAGGCAAACCGGACGAAACAGCCGATCAATGGCGTCATTGTCGCCATCAGCGTGGAGGATTTGCTGACCTTGCCGGAATGGGAGCTGGCTTCTCACGCCAACGCCATCCGAAAGCGCCTGTTCGAGCTTCTTCAGGAGTTGAAGGTCGATTTCCCGGTCTATGCTCTCTTCACCAAGGCCGACCTGATCGAAGGCTTTCGCGAGTATTTTGGCAGCTTCACCGAAGCGCGCCGTCGCAAGGTGTGGGGCGCGACCTTCCAGACCGAGAAGCGGAAGCAAAATCTCGTATCGCAAGTTCCGGTCGAGTTCGACGCGCTGGTCAGCCGCCTTACGGAGGAGCTTCCGGATCGCCTGCAGGAAGAACCGGACGCGACCGCGCGCATCGCCATCTTCGGCTTTCCGGCGCAGGTCGGCGCGTTACGGGATCGCGTCGCCGACTTCCTCAACCAGATATTCGACCCGGCACGGCCTGAAAGCAGCGCCAGCCTGCGCGGCTTCTATTTCTCCTCGGGCACGCAGGAAGGCACGCCGATCGACCAGCTTATCGGCGCGATGGGCAGGAACCTTGCGGTCAGGCAGGCGAGCGAAAATCTCTCCGGACGCGGCAAGAGTTTTTTCATCCACGATCTGCTGCAGGATTTGATATTTGCCGAGGCAGGATGGGGCTCTCTCGACAAGGGCATTGCCCGACGCAGCGCCATGCTGCGCTATGGCGGCATGGCGGCAATTGCCGGCGTTTCGGCATTGGTTCTCGGCACTCTGGGCTGGAGCTTTGCAGCCAACAAATCGCTGATCACGGCGGCCGGAAATTCCATCGAGTCCTACAGCGCGGACGCCGGCCAGGAACTGACCAGACAGGACATGCCGGCGTCCGAACCGGTCACGGGAGCGGACCTCTCCGCAATTGCTGCCCTGCTCAACCAGTTGCGCGAGATGCCGGCGGGTTATGCGCATCGCAACGAGCCGACGCCGGTGAGCGAGACGTTTGGCCTGACGCAGCGCGAGACGTTGTCATCTGCAACGGAAGAGACCTATCGCAACGCACTGGAACGTATGCTGCGCCCGCGCCTCGTCCTGCGGACGGAACAGCAACTGGCTGCAAGCATCAACCAACCGACGGTCGCCTATCCGGCGCTGAAGACCTATCTGATGCTCGGTGGCAAGGCACCCGGCGTCGAGGACGACTTTATCACTGGCTGGATGGCGCGGGATTGGGAAGCCAACCTCCTGCCCGGCGCCGGCAACGAAGCCGCCCGACAGGAGCTTTCCACCGACCTGCGCGACATGCTGGAACTCGGGCGGTCGCATGTGCCGGCAATCGAACTCGACGGCAAGCTGATCGCGCAGGCGCAGCAATCGCTCGCCGGCATGAAGCTCGCGGATCGCGCCGGGCTCGTCATGAGTTCCTCGGCCTATGCCAAGGGCTTGCGCGACCTGCCGCTCCTGAGCGGGGAAGATGCCGCCAAGGTGTTTGAGACGCGCGACGGCACCCAGCTCGACCAGTTGAATATCCCCGGCCTCTACACCAATGCCGGTTTCCACAAATTCTTCCTCATGCAGCTCGCAAGCGTGGCCGACCGGCTCGCCGCCGAGCAATGGGTCATGGGCGATGCCGGGCAGAATGCCGAGCAGGTCAGCGGGCTCGAAGCGCTCGGCCCCGAACTCGTCGACCGCTACAGCAAGGACTTCATCGAAGCGTGGGAAAAGGTGCTGTCCAATCTCAAGCTGAAGTCCATCACGCAGGATCAGCCCGACTATGGCGTTCTGGCAGCGGCATCGTCCGAGACGTCGCCGCTGCTCAAGCTGCTTGAAACCGTCGGCAACGAGACAGCGCTCAGCCGGGGCGACGGCAGCCTCGACATGGACAGCGCACAGATCGACGGCCTTGCCCGCATCGGGCTCATTCATCGGAAGTCGCAGCTGAGAGCCGGCGAAGCCGCAGGCAGTGCTGCGGGCGCGGCCAATCCCGGCGCCAATATCGAGGCCTATTTCAGGCTTTACCAGAACTGGATCGAGGGAACCCCCGGCAGCCGCCCGGTCGACATCCTTCTGAAAAACCTCGGCGAAGTCCGGGAGAGCCTGAAGGTCATAACCGACTATCCATCGCAATCGGGACCGGCGAACGAGAAGCTGCGGCTGCAGGTCGTCAATCTGCGCGGGACCATGTCGCGCCTTCCCAAGCCTTTCGCCACGATGATCTCGGAAGTCGTCGAGGAGTTCGAGGGCGCGGAGGCCAGCAGTTCGAAATCCCAGCTCAACCAGGCGCTTGCGGCCAATATCACCAAGTCGTGCCAACGGATCGTCTCCGGCAAATATCCCTTCGCCCGCGACGCCGATGGCGACGTCCAGATCGGTGAATTCACGCAGCTGTTCGGTCCCAATGGCCTGATGGACAAGTTCTTCGACGAGCATCTAGCGCCGCTGGCAAACATCACCGGCGATGCCTGGGACTGGCAGAAGGACACGCGGCTTGGGCGCGAGCTCTCCAGCGATACGCTTCGCCAGTTCCAGCGCGCTGCCGAAATCCGCAACGCCTTCTTTGCCGATGGCAGCCCGACACCTGCCGTGAAGGTGACGATTGCCCCGCACACCATCTCCAAGGACGCAGAAGCGCTGCTGGTGGTCAACCAGATCGTCATCCAGACCTCGATGGCCGGAAATACGCCGCAGACGATTGCATGGCCCGGAGACGACGCCTCGAGCAGCGCCAAGCTCAGCATCTTCCCCGAAATAGCCGGGCGGGATTCGAGTATCGACAAGAACGGCCCCTGGGCGCTGATGCGCCTGATCGACACTGGCTCCATCGCCCAGGAAGGCGACGACCTGGTGGTGCGGTTCGTCGTCGGCGGCCGCGAAGTTTCCTACAGCATACGAACCGGATCTTCCTACAACCCGTTGTTTTTGCCGGCGCTTCGCGATTTCAACTGCCCCGCCGGCTTTTAGGAACCGTCATGATGAAGCATGTCTTCGACATCGACAGCGACGGCGCCACCCACACCGGCTGCATTCGCGAGCTTAACGAGGACCGCTTTCTGGTCCAGTCCGACAGCGGCCTGTTTGCGGTGGCCGACGGCATGGGTGGGCATGACGGGGGCGAGCTTGCCAGCAACAGCATCGTCGAGAACCTGAAGTCGATCGGCGTTCCAAGCTCCGCACGGGATCTGCGCGCACGCTTCGAAGACCGGGTGACGACGGCCAATCGCGAAATCCGGGAAATCGCCTTGCGGCGCAATGCCGGCATGATCGGCTCGACGCTGGCGGCACTTCTGACCTTCGAGCATCAATATGCCTGCCTTTGGGCCGGCGACAGCCGCATCTACATGCTGCGCGACGGAAACCTGTCGCAGCTGTCGCGCGATCACACCGAAGTGCAGGACCTTCTCGACCGCGGCCTGCTTACGCCCGAGGAGGCGGCGGTATCGCCACGGCGCAACGTGATTACCCGCGCCATCGGCACGTTCGACAACCCGACACTTGATTTCACCTATGGAAGAATCCGCGCGCAGGACAAGTTCCTGATCTGCAGCGACGGCCTGACCGCCCATGTTTCCGACGACGAGATGCGGCGGGTGCTCAGCCGTCATAGCGCACGCGAAGCCTGCGCCATCCTTCTCAGGTTGACGCTCGACCGCGGCGCGGTCGACAATGTCACCGTCGTCGTTGTCCAGTTCCGCAATTCTCCGGCCAATATCACGCGCGGGCGACCGGGCGAATGGCCGAGCCAGATGTGAGTTGCCATGACTTCGGATGGAAAAACCCGCATCGCCGTCAACAGAACGACCCTTGAGCCGGGCACGCAGCTGAACGACACCTATGAGATCGACGCCCGCATCGCCTCGGGCGGGATGGGCGAGGTCTATCGCGGGCATAATATCCAGACGGGCGAGCCGGTCGCGATCAAGACCATCCTGCCCGAACTTGCAGACGATGAGGCGATATTCGCGCTGTTCAAGAAGGAGGCGACCATTCTTGGCCGCCTGCATCATGAAACCATCGTGCGCTACTATTCCTTCTCGCGCGATCCTCGTCTTGGACGGCCCTATCTGGCGATGGAATTCGTCGACGGGCAATCGTTGGCCGAACGCATCGCCATCAGCCCGCTGGATGCGAACGAGGCACGGCTGCTGTTCATCCGGGTGGCGGACGGGCTGGCGCTGGCCCATAAGGCTGGCGTGATCCACCGCGATCTTTCGCCCGACAATATCATCCTGCAGCATGGCGACGTCAGTCAGCCCAAGATCATCGACTTCGGCATCGCACGCTCGGCCAATGTCGGCGGCGGCACGCTGATCGGCGGCAATTTCGCCGGCAAATACAATTTCGTCTCGCCCGAGCAACTGGGCATCAAGAACCTTGAAGTCACGGCGCGATCGGACCTCTACAGCCTCGGCCTGGTGATTGCCGCCGCCCTTCGCGGTGCGCCGCTCGATATGGGCGGCTCCCACGTCGAAGTTATCGACAAGCGCCGCACGGTTCCTGACCTGACGGATATCGATGCCGGCCTGCGGCCACTCGTGCAGGCGATGCTGCAACCGGAGGAGAACGACCGGCCCGACAACGCCGAACAGGTGGCAGCTTGGCTTCGCTCGGCGAGGATCGGATCGGCCAAGCCGGCATCAACCGGCGGTGGATCAGCGGAGGCAGCCACGCAGCCGCCCGATACGCTGGGCTCGCATTCGCCTTTTGGAAACTCTGCGCCCTCTTCCGGCTCGCTTGGCCGGCACGCAGCCGCGTTGGAAGGGCCTATCGCATCATCCGGCTTGGGGCCGCCACCGTCATCTGCCCCAGCGCACGCCACCGGCCGTCTGAACCTGGCCGGCAGCAGCACCGCGCCAAGAGCGTCCAGAACTGCCCTGGTAGGCGGCCTGCTGGTGCTGCTTCTGGCAGGCGGTGCGGGAGGCGCCTATTATCTCGGGCTGTTCGGGCAGTCCACGACAAGCGAAACCACGAGCCAGCCATCTGTGCCGCAAATTGTCGTGAAACAGGAACCGGAAAAGCAGCCGGCGGGGCCCAGCCTCGATGACATATTGAAGGAAGCAGAGTCGAAAACGCCGCCGCAGAATGTCGAGCCAAAGCCGCAAGAGGAGGCAAAGACCACGCCCGAGGAAAAGCCGGCTGAGTCTACGCCCGCCTCGCCTCCGGTCGCTATTACTCCGACTCCAACTGAAAGCGAGCCGAGCACCGAGCCCGGTGCTGCGACGCCGCCCGAAACCGGACCGGCCACCCCGCCGCAAGGCCAGCCGGCAGAGGCTGAGCCGACATTGCCCCAGCGCACGCCGACCGAAACGAAGGAAGCAGCACTCGACATGGTGGAAACCGCCGAGCAGAGCGTCTCATGGCTGCGAAACTACGATGGCGGCCGCTGTTTCTTCGCAGCCGTTACCACGGTCTCGGATCAGTCGATCGACATTAAGGGTTTCGGTCTGACGAAAGAGCCATTCGAGCGGCTCTACAACACGCTGAAGCAGAAAAGCACCAAGGAGCCGGAGGTCAACGGGCAGTTGATAACGGATGCGCAGTGCGCCGTGACCGAGTTTCTGAATGCCGTCCAGCCAACGGCAAAGGACAGCCCGTCGCTTACCTTGCTTGCCGACAGGCTGAAGCCCGGTGAAAATCTTGTCGCCACCGTCGGCAAGAAGGGAACGAGAAATCTCGACCTTCTGTTGGTCGATAGCGACGGCTTCGTCTACAACATGGGCAGCTTCGCCACCAAGGTCACCGAAGGCGACAAGGAGACCTTCGAGCTGAAATTCCAGAGCGCGCGGCTTCGGGATGTGTCTCCTGAAATGGTCATCGCGCTTGCCAGCGATCAGGACCTCGGTCTGCCGGCGGGAAGGACGGTCTCGCGAGCAGCCGACCTGTTTCCCAAACTCGCGCGAAAGATCGACGGCATGAACGGAAGCTTCGGCGTCGACTTCGGCTATTTTCTCGTGACCGAATAACCGCGCGCGGTTGTCCCACACCCCATGGTGCAGCCATCTATATTCGGCAACCAAGCGTTTATATTACCTCGATTTGCATCCGCCCTTTATTCGAAATGGGTATATCAGTTTTCTTCCGAAACTTTACAATCGACCGAAGATCAATTGATTTGACGCACTTGTCTTGCAGAGTTCTACTTGTCTTCTAATTGAAGAGGGGGCGTTGGCACATGCTCAAGCGCTTTTCTGTTCTTGGATCGGTGTTGCTTGCGGCGTGTGTGCCGTTTCAGCGCATGGCGGCACCCACCCCGGTTTCCAGGGTCGATACCTGCAATCCGGTGCCGTTCAATCTCGCGGAAAAACTCGCCTGGCATGCCGCCCTGAAGCAGAACACGTCGGCAGCCTATCGCAGCTTCATCAAGAACCATCCGCGCAGTTGCTACGTGCCCAGGGCGAAAGCCAAGATGAGCAGAGCGGTCGTTGCCAAGCCTGTGACGATGCGGAACATACCCAAGGCACCGCGCCCGAAATCCCCAGCACCCCGCAGAGCGGCATACCCTTGAACTGCCCGCTCAAGACACCGACAACAATGCTGGCAAGTCCGGTTCATGCATTTTGACATCGTCCATGCCGCCGACCCCAGGTTCCCCGGAGGAACGTCCTCCGCCTTGCGGGCGGAACTGAAAGCTGCGCATCGGTTCGGACTGAGTTGCGCCTTCATTCCGTTTGTCGGCAGGCGCGGCCCTCTCATCGGCGGCTTCGAAAGGCGCACGGCAAAGCTGATCGACGAGCTGGGCGTGCCCTGGCTGACGGGCGAGGAAATCGTCACCTGCGACGTTCTTTTTGCCCATCATCCGCAGGTCTTCGAGCACATGCCTGCCGCTTCGGTGAACATTCGCCCGCGCCATGTCGTCTGCATTGCCCATCACCCGCCCTTCGACGGTGCATGGGCGCCTCAGTATGAGACAGCGATCGTGCAGCGCAATCTCGAGCGGCTGTTCGGCGCTCCGGTGTCGTTCGCGCCGGTCGGCCCCAAGGTTCGCCAACAGTTTGAGAAACTGGTCGGAGAAAAACCCCGGCTGCTGCGCCACGACCTGTGGAACATGATCGACATGGCGGACTGGCAGGATCGCCGCAGACCGCCGCCCGAACGCAGCGCAGTACTGGGCCGTCACTCCCGTGCCGATCCGCTCAAATGGCCGGACACGCAGGACGATCTTCTGGCTGCCTATCCGGATGCGAAGCATCTGTCGATCGAAGTGCTGGGCGGTGTTCCCGAAGCGATCCGACCCTGGATCGGAGCCAACTGGAACATCCTTCCCTATGCGGATGACGGTGTTTGTGAATTCCTTAGCCGGCTCGACTTCTATGTTTATTTTCACAGCCGCCGCTGGGTCGAGGCATTTGGGCTCGGCATTACCGAGGCCATGGCAAGCGGACTGGTGACGATTATCGACCCCTGCCACGCCGATCTATTCGGGGAAGGCGCGATATATACCGACGTCAGGGATGTCGCGGCGGAAATCGATCGGCTGATTTCATCGCCGGCGTCCTACGCAGAACAATCGGCGCTGGCTCGAAAAGTGGCTGCGGAGCGATTTTCGATAGAAACCTATCCGGCACGCATGGCCGAACTCTATGACGACCTTGAACTGCCAAGCTTGCCTGCGCTGAACGCCGCGCGGATAGCCAAGCTCAGGCGCCAGACGGCCGCAAGTGCGTCAGTACCCGAGCAGCCGGCGGGAGCCCCGCGCCATGCATCGAAAAAACGTGTCCTGTTCGTCGCGACCAACGGCATCGGCCTTGGGCACATCACCCGGCTGATGGCGATTGCCGAACGCATGTCGCCGGACATCGAGCCCATATTCTTCACCCGCTCAGCGGGATCGGCATTGATCGCGATGCGCGGCCACGCGGTGGACTACATTCCCTGGGCGGTGAAAGTGGGCGTCACGGACGACAGCTGGAACATCGCCTACGCGCAGGAGTTGCTCGCCGCGATCGAAAGCATGGACATTGCGGCGGTCGTCTTCGATGGCACCTATCCCTTTCCCGGTCTCGTCAACGTCGCGTCGGCGCGGCCCGACCTTTCCTGGGTCTGGGTGCGGCGCGCTTTGTGGGTTCGCGGCCAGGCGCTGTCGGCCCACCTTCAATCCTGCTTCGACATGATTATCGAGCCGGGCGAATATGCGCAGGACGAAGACCGGGGGCCGACCACGGACATGCCCGGTCAGGTCGCCGCCGTCTCTCCGATCCTTCTCAACGATCCCGGCTCCGGCCTTTGCCGCGCCGACGCGGCGGCACGGCTAGGCGTCGACCACAAGCGCTTCACCGTCGCCATTCAGCTTGGTTCGCAACGCAATTTCGATTTCGAGGATTTGCCGGAGCTGATCATCAAGGACCTGATCCGCCGGGACATTCAGGTGGTGCGGATCAACCATCCGCTCGCCCCTCCCATCGGCGACGAGATACCAGGTATCGTGCGCCGCATCCTCTATCCGCTCTCGGATTGCCTGAGCGCGATCGATCTGATGATCACCAATGCGAGCTACAACAGCTTTCACGAATGCGTCTTCGGCGGCATCCCGGCGATCTTCGTTCCGAATGAAGCGCCGGAAATGGACGACCAGCATCTGCGCGCGACCTATGCCCACTCCACCCATGTCGGGCTGCGCCTGCGCGCGTCCGAACTCGGCCGCGTGTCACAGACGATCGATATCGCGCTGTCGCAGGATTTTCGCGAAGAATTGCGCCGCCGCTCTGCCCGCCTCGAATTTATCAACGGCGGCCACGAGGCGGCCCGTCTTATCGAGCAGCTTGTGTTTTCGGTTCGAGCCGACGCGCCGCTTCATGCCGCTCTTGCACGGGTCTAGGTGAAGCATTCGTTTCGGCAATATCTTGCGCCGGCGCGGCCATCTGCGTTGCCAGGAATTCGTCGAAGGTCAGGGAAAGCTCGATCTCGCTGGCAAAATTCCACTTGGCCATGATGAGAGCCCACCGCCGCCGCACATAGCGCTGGTACTCGTCATCCCGCAACAGCCGAAGGTGACGGCGCGAGGGCATGAACTCGATCGGGGCGGCCGTGACGGCTATGAGATCCGGGCGCAGCTCCGACATGACGATCACCGGAAATTCCTGCGCCTCGCGACAGGCGGCCGCGACGGCGTCGAGGATTTCCGCAATGTTGGGCGGCGTATCTCCAAGCAGCGATATCAGGATGCGCGGCCTGGCCTCCTTCTCCCCATCGACCAGCACATAGCGAATTCCTTCCTGCCCGTCAGCGGCAGGCAGATCCGCTGGCGAAGCGGCATTGCCATGGCTCAGCCAGGGGATGGTCGTGCGGATATGATCGAACCAACGGCGCAAGAAAAAGACCCTAACCAACTGCGATGACAACCAAACTTTTCATTCCGGCGAAGCTCGCCACTACTTTCCGTTCTGCTGGATGAACAACTCGACATCCGCATCGATCTTCTTGCGTGCGTCCGCTTTCAGGCGGTCGCCTATCGCGTTCTTGATCTCCTCGGCGTTGTCGGCCTTGAAGCGCACCGCCAGTGCTGCATTGAAATAGGCAAGGCGCAGATCAGGTTTTCCGCCGGAGAGGCTTCCATCCCGATAGCCTTTGGCGAGGTCGAGATAGGCGTCCTCGAAGCCGCGTCGGGCCGAGAGTTCCAGCAAGCTCAGCGCGCGCACGGAGTCGACCGGCACGCCATCGTCGCCCTTGAGGAAGACGCGCGCCGCGAAATATGGGGCGTATTGATTGCCCATGTCGGTCGCGCGCAGCATCAGGTCGAGGCCGCGCCGGACATCCTTGTCGACGCCCGAGCCACCGACATAGGCCCGGCCGAGATTGGCCATGGCGTCGATCTGCCCGGCATCGGATGCCGCCGCATAGAGCTTTGCCGCTTCAACGGGGTCTTTTCCGACACCGACGCCTCGATTGTAGGAATCGCCCAATGCGGTGATGGCGTTCGTCCAGCCGCTCGATGCGGCAAGCCGGTACCAGAGGATGCCCTCTTCGGGATTTTTCGGCACGCCCTGCCCCTTGATATAGGCCGAGCCGACATTGGTGCGTGCCCGCAGATTTCCGAGTGCCGACGCCTGCATGTAAAAATCGAGCGCGCGATCGTAATCGACCTCGCGGCCCAGGCCGACGCGGGCCAAATAGCCAAGATTGACGAGTGCCGCGCTGTATTGCTGGCGGCCGGCCAGGGCGTAGAAATGCTCGGCCCAGTCATAGCGGCCCGCGATCTCGAGCACGCGGCCGAGCTGGAACTGCAGGCGCGGGTTGGTCAGATCGGCAGCGAGTGCGAAGGCGCAGGCCCGCAGGCCGTCGCGGACATTGACCATGCCGTTGGTCACGCCGGGAACCGCGCGTTGTGGATCGTTGGGATCGGCGGCGTAGAGATCGCAATCCGATACCATCGCCTTCATGCCATGCGCCGTGTCCGGCAGCTTGCGCGGCCAGACACGGAACGTCTCGCTTACCGCGCGCTCACCCGCCTGCTGGAAGACGAATTCCTCGCCGGCGGCCTCGGTGTTGGCGTCTGCCGGCGGCGGGGCGGAAATCGCCGTGGAAGCCAGCGCGCCGTTTATGTAGAGGCCGCGCTGGTTCAATTCCGCGACCTTGACGCTGCTGCGGCTTTTGGCTTCCGGTGCGTATTTGCTGTTTGGAAACACGCTGGCGAAGCGGGCGAAATCTTCCGGGTCCGGGCTTTCGCGAATGAAGGCCCAGAGCACCTCATCGACGGTCAGTTCGCTGCCCGCTTGCGGCGCTGCCGGCTCCTGGGCCGCACTCGCATCGCCTGTCCTAAAAATGAATTTCGTTTCGATGGAGCCTGTGATCCAGGGGATCTGCGATCCGCCGGTCGCCATGCGCACGTCGCCGCGCACGGTGCGGAAGGTGTCGTAGATGTCGAGATTGGGCTGCAGGAACGCATTGGCCAGTGCGGATGAATACGGGCTGTTGACGCCGGTGCCGTCATAGGCGACCTCGCCGGCGCTGGTCGCAAAGGCAATCAGTACCTGCCCGGTACCGGACTCGGTGTTTGCCAGGCCCTGTTGCAACCCCTCCTCTGTCGCGACCGGGTTGGTGCGGCAGGCATCGAGGATGATGAGCTTTATGCCGACCGGATCGTCCTTGACGATGTCGATGAGCGTGTTGAGCGCAATCGCGTCGTCAACGACCTGCTTGACCGAGCCGGTGCGCACGTCGACCGGCAGAAGCAGGTTCTGGCCTTTATACTGCACGGCATGCCCGGCATAGTACAGCACCGCCATATCGGCTCCCACAAGATGCTTGCGGATCGCATCCTGCAAGTCCTTCCCCGCCGCCTTGTTCACGTCGTAGAAAAGCAGGACGTCGAAACCGAGTTCGGTCAGCGTAGAGGCAATCAGCTTGGCGTCATTCTTCGGATTGGTCAGGGGTGCGAATTTGTACTCGCCGTTGCCGACCACGATGGCTGCACGGCGCTCAGCCTGAGCCGCGCTCGCAAAAATCTGCACGAGAAATACGACAAGTATGGCGAAGCAAATTTTCGCCCGTCGAAACAAGGAACGTTCCCGTGTCATGTTTCCAGGAGTCCAATTGTTCGCGGATTCAATCCAGTTCTTTTGGATAGCGCAAAAGCGCGTGGGATTCTATTGTAAAAGCGGGTTTCGAGCGTCCCCGGCAGTACCAAATCCGTAGTAATCGACGGCTTGCAAAATAGTCTGTATCAACTGCACTTCGAAGGTTGGCGATGTCGAACCCATGAGGAACTCCGCTTCCGCCCTGTTGGCCAATGCTTTTTGGAAAGGGTGCGCCCTGCCCGCTTTCGCCATCTTCTATGCCGGGTTTGCCGGTGCTGCTCATGCCCAGTTCGCCATCTGCAACCAGACGATCGACGCGATCAACGTCTCTGTCGCCAAGGAAACCAGCGGCACTTTCGGCACCGAAGGGTGGTGGACCATTGGCGCCAATCGTTGCGTCGACGTGATCAAGGAGGAACTCACCGGCCGCTACGTCTATGTCTATGCCACCGACGTCTTTGGCCAGCCGATCCTGACCGGCGACTATGAAGGTCACGACATGTGCATCGGCACCCGGCGCTTTTCCATTCAGGGCACCGATTCCTGCTGGCAGCGCGGCTACCAATCCGCCCGCTTCAGGCTGGTCGACACCAAGGAAATGTCTCGCTGGACTTTTTTCCTGAAAGATCCCGAGGCGAACTGAATACAAACAACGCGCAAAATAACTTGGGCATCTGTGATGTTGATCTCATCACAACACCTCCATTCATTGTAATCTAGCAATGTCACTAAGCTTTTCCGGCGGCTGTTTTGTCGTCATCACTTGTGGCGTATTCTTCGTCAGCGGCATCCAGGCCCATTTCCGATGCACCAGTTGGACGACAGCTTCCGCAAGAAGCGGAAGCAGCAGGAGGTAGAGCGCAAGCGCACGCTGCGCCGCCAGATCGCGCTTGCCGTCTCGGCTGGGCTCGTTCTTGCGGTCTCTGCCGGCACCTACTTCCTTTCCGGCTACTGGCGGCCGCAGGCAATCGAAACAACCGAGACAAGACCGCAGGCCGCGGCTCCCGAGAAGCCGCAACGTCCGGTTTTCGTCAATGCGATCGTCGATCTGGCCGGCGACCCGCTGATCATCCGGCTCGGCTCGGCGGGCGGCGGCGCGTCTCAGAAGCTGCATGAACTTCCGGTGCCGCCGGACCTCAACCAGCCCCAAATCCCCGAGACGGTGCAGGTTCTGTCGGACACGATGCTTTCTTCCAGCCAGCGCATCATGGCGCTGCCGTCCAGTCCCGAGGATTTCGCCTTCTTCCAATCGCAGAGCGGACGTAACCAGCCGCCGACCGACCTTTCGGCACTGCCGGACCAGACAAACACTGCGCCGGTGGAGGAAACCACGAACGACGATGCGGCAGCAACACCGGACGCCGCCGGCGGCGATGAAGCATCCGACGAGGTGCTTGTGCCTGTCGCAGGCCAGGATGACCTCGAAGAAGACGGCTCGATAGCCACGGACGAAGAAGTTCCAGCTGAAGATATGCAGGCCACCCCCTCGTCGGAGCCGGGCGGCATGATCGGCGAAGACGGGGCCGATGCCGATGCCGGCTGGAGCGAGACGGCGGGGCAGCCGAAGGAAGCGCTTCCGGCGATCAAGCCGACGGCGATCGAGGACACCACAACCGTCGGCCTCGTCAATCGCGAGGCCGACCGTTTCCGCACGACGGAAGACTTCACCGTCTCGATCAAGGGCGAGCGCTCGCTGGAAAGCATCATCGCCGAATATGGCTTCAGCGCCGACGACGCCAAAAAGGCCGCCGAGGCCGCCAAGACGATCATCGGGGTGGATATGCTTGGCGATCGCTACATCGTCGGTTTGCGCGGCTTTCGGCCTGACGCCCGTCAAGGCAGATACGGCCTCGCCCAGCTTTCGGTGAATGCGCCGGAAAAATACATCGGAACCATCGCGCTGGGCGATGACGGCCAGTTCGTCGCTGGAGCAGACCCGTGGATAGACGAAGACCTGTCCAGCTATTCGCAGACCGTCACGCCGGAAGCACAGAACCTCAGCTACCGCCTGCTCGACGCGGTCTACAGCACGGCGACACGCAACCAGGTGCCGAGCGGCGTTACCGGCGAAGCGATCATGCTGATGTCGCGATCCTTCGACCTGCAGGCGATGACAACGAAGGACGACAGGCTGGTCATCATTTTCGCCAAATCCGGCCGCGATACGGGCCGCAACACCGGCCGCGTGCTCTACGCCGCCATCCGCGGACCGGACCGGAATCTGGAATGCTTCGTCTACCAGCCGGCTCCGGGTGCGGATTTTTCCTGCATGACCGAAAAGGATGCGACCCACAGCGTCACTACCACCAACGGCATGGTCAACCCGGTCAACGGCGTCCTGACCTCGACCTTCGGGCCACGCCGGCATCCGATCCTCGGGCGGGTTCTGTTGCACAAGGGGGTGGACTGGAAGGCGCCGATCGGAACACCGGTAATGGCAGCCTTCGACGGCACGATCGAATATGCGGGCGACGGCAAGGGCTACGGCAATGTCATACGCATCGCGCATGGCAACGGGAAAACCACTGCCTATGCCCATCTGAGCCGGTTCGAGAATGGGGTGCAGCCGGGGCTCGCGGTCAAGGCCGGCGACACCATCGGCTTTGTCGGTACGACCGGCCTTTCCACCGGCCCGCATCTTCACTTCGAACTCTACATGAACGGCGTTCCCATAAACCCGCTGGAGACTGCAGTCGCGCAGGCAACGCCCTCCACCGATCCCGATGGTGCGGCGGTCGAGATTCTGGTGAACCGCATCATCCATGTTGAAAGTGCGGGCAACGCCAGGGCGAAGAATTCGCGATCCTCGGCGACCGGGCTCGGCCAGTTCATCAACTCGACATGGATCCGCATGATGCGGACCTATCGGCCCGACCTGTTCCAGTCGATGTCCAGCTCGGCCCTGCTCGCGCTGCGCTTCGACCCGACCATCTCGCGTGAAATGGTCGAGCATCTGGCGCGGGAAAATGAGGCGCGGTTGCGCTCGCATGGCCATGGCATCACCGCCGGCCGGCTCTACCTCGCGCATTTCCTCGGACCGGAAGGCGCCCATATCGTGCTGGCCGCGTCGGGCGATGCGTCACTTGCCGCCATCCTCGGCAGTCAGGTCATCAGCGCGAACCCGTTCCTGACCGGCAAGAACGCGGCTTACGTCGTTGCATGGGCCGAAAAGAAGATGACCGGAAGGGCCGTGCGCGCGACAACCGACGGCCCGACAGTGGCGCAGACCGTGGTCAGGACCTCGCCGGAGTTCGTGCGCTATCGCGAGGCGATGCAGAAAGTGGTGGAGACGATCGAAACGACCCTGTGAGCGCCGATAGATCGAAAACAGAAATGGGGATGCGCCGGCGCATCCCCTTCTTCGACGTCAATTATTCGCGCGCTACTGAACCTGCAGTCTCAGTTCCACGCGCCGGTTGATCGCGTCCATCGGATCGGCGGTGCGCGGCTTGGTCTTGCCCATGCCGACCGCGGTTACCCGGTCTCCGGCAATTCCGTTCTTCAGGAGGAAGGCGGTCACGGCCTGCGCGCGCCGCTCCGACAGGCCGAAATTATACTCGTCCGTTCCCCGCGCATCCGTATGACCCTCGACGACGAAGTGCGCCGTCGACAAGCGCCTGTCGGAAAGCGCCTTGGCGAACTCCTTCAGGTTTTGCTGGGCCTGGCTGGTGAACTGCGTTGAATTGAGCTCGAAATTGATGAGCATGTCGAAGCCGGCAGGCTTGGGCTTGCTCTGCTCGCATTCGGCGGTCGTGCCAATGCAGATGCCACGCGTTGCGCCCTGATTGGCGGATTTCGCGAAGAAATCAATAATCTCGTTGGCTTTCACCTGCGAGTCCGCGAAAGCAGACGGAGCAGCAAGCGATACCGCGCCGAACAAGACGGCGGCTAAATACTTTCCATTCATCGGAATTCTCCTTCGTGGAAGGAAATCGTTGCAAGAATAAAATTACGGAATATCGCTGTCAACTTTCCATAGAGCATTTGTTGTATAAATATAGCCTGATTATATTCCACCTTAAGATGTATAAAACGGGTTTGCCTCCACCCTTTGTCGCCCAAAAATCCATGACGCTTTCCCCCGTATGGGACCGACAAGGGCGATAGACACCGGGCCGTCGCAATTGCCATCCATCTGTCGCGGCGGTTAGACTGTGACGTTAGCTATCGGGATCGCGCGCCCCAAGCCGCTGGCCACTCGCGACGGACTTTTCCTGATGACGATCAACCTGACGATCGAGAACCTGACCGAACTGCCGACCGGCGGGCCCACACGATTCCGGTCGCATGATCGCGGCTTCGAAATCGGGCGGGAAAATTGCGATTGGGTGCTGCCGGATCCGAACATGTTCATTTCCGGCCGGCACTGCGAGGTCCGGTATGAGAACGGCAGCTATTGGCTGCATGATGTCTCGCGCAACGGAACCTTCGTCAACGGGGCGACCCAGCGCGTCAAAAGCCCTTATCAGCTGAACAATGGCGACCGGCTCCAGATCGGCCACTATCTCGTTTCGGTTTCCATCACCGCCGACGCCGGCGTTCAACCGTCGCAAGCGCCGTGGGGGCCGGAAAATGTCTGGGGAACCGACGCACCGGGGACCCCATCGCGCTCGGTCCAGCCGGCAAGGGCCGAGCCCGTCCACGGAGCGCCTGCCCGGCCACTGGATGACTTTTCGTTTTCATTCGAAGGCGAAGCTGCCGCCGCGCCAGCACGACCGTCAGCGCAAGCGGCACCGGAGCCATTTCAGCCGCAGGCTACGCCACCGTCCTCACCGGCCCACGCTCCCATGGGTGCGGCGCAGTCCGGCAGTGCGGAAGCGCTGTTGCGGGCGATAGCTGTTGGCGCCGGCGTCTCGCCGGATATTTTCATGCAGCGCGACCCCTCGGATGTCGCCGCCGAAATCGGGCTGGTGCTGCGCACGGCAGTGGAGGAACTCGCTTTGCTCCTGAAGGCGCGCGCATCCGCCAAGGTGCTTGCCCGCAGCAACAGCCGCACGATGATCGGCGCGGTCGACAACAACCCGCTGAAATTCGTGCCGCGTCCCGAGGAAATGCTGGAAATCATGTTCACCCGGCGCCGGGCCGGCTATCTCGACGCCAAGCACAGCATCGACGAGGCGTTTCGCGATCTCAAGACCCACGAATTCGCGACCTTTGCCGCGATGCAGACGGCGCTGTCGCGGCTGCTCGAGGATTTGTCGCCCGAGGCGATCGAGAAGAAAGTGCCCGCATCCGCCTTCGCTTCCAGGAAGAGCCGCGCCTGGGACACATTCGTTGCGACATGGGAAGCCAAGGAAAAGCCGCATGAGAACGGCATGCTGGATGTGTTCCTGACCTATTTCGCCGACGCCTACGCGAAGGCCTCGAAGCCGAAATAGTGCACGGGCGTTCTCGCGATTTGACCGAAGGCTCAGGCCCGTTTGCCGGCGCGCGGGGTCGCGTCTTTCATCAGGCGATCGATATGCATTCTGATATGCGCGGCTTCGGCGGCGGTGTTGGCCCGCGCGATCGCGCAGTCGAAGGCGACGCGGGCCTCTTCGTTGCGGCCAAGCTGCATCAGCAGGCCGCCTTTCAGGCCATGGAAATGGAAATAACCGGACAGCCGCTCTTCCAGCGGCTCGATCATTTCAAGCGCAGCGGCAGGGCCTTTTACTTTCGAAACGGCAACGGCGCGGTTGAGCGTGACGACCGGCGATGGCTGCAAGCGCTCGAGCGTCGCATAGAGCAGGTCGATTTCGGCCCAGTCGGTATCCTCAGGCCGAGCAGCGCGGGCATGCAGCGCGGCAATGGCGGCCTGCACCAGATAAGGCCCGACGCGACGGTGCCGCATCGCCTTGTCGATCAGGGCCAGACCCTCGTCGATCATCTTGCGATTCCAGAGGCTTCGGTCCTGATCTTCGAGCAGCACGATCTCGCCGTTGTCATCGAAACGGGCGGCTGTGCGTGCATGCTGCAAAAGAAGCAGTGCCGTCAGTCCCATGATCTCGGGCTCGGTCTGGAAAAGCCTGAGCAGCAGCCGCGCCAGCCGGATCGCCTCGTCGCAAAGCGGTGCGCGGGCATGCGCTTTGCCGGGACCGGCGGAATAGCCCTCATTGAAGATCAGGTAGACCATCGCCGCGACGGCCGCCAGCCGTTCGGAGCGCTCTATGGCGCCGGGTGTCTCGAACGGCACGTCGGCACCCTGGATGCGGCCCTTGGCGCGGGTGATACGCTGTTCCATCGCGCTTTCGCCGACCAGAAAGGCCTTGGCGATCTGCTTGACCGAGAGGCCCGAGACGATGCGCAGCGCGAGCGCGATCTGCTGTGCAGCCGGCAAATCGGGATGGCAGCAGATGAACAGAAGCCGCAGGATGTCGTCGCGGTAATCCGCCCCATCCAGCCGCTCAGCCATATGGGTCTCGGCGTCTTCCAGATCCGACACCAGTTCTTCAGGCGGCAGCGGCTGCTGCTTGGCTCTACGCCGCGCGGCATCGATGCCGGTGTTGCGCCCGACGAAGATAAGCCATGCGGCGGGATCGCGCGGCGGGCCGTTCTTCGGCCAGGTTTTCAGGGCGCGCAGGCAGGCTTCCTGAAAAGCCTCTTCAGCCGTATCCAGGTCGCGAAAATAGCGCAGCAACGCACCCACCGCCTGCGGGCGGGCCGCCGTCAATGCCGCTTCTATCCAGTGGGGGTCGGTCATGCGGGTGTCGGTCCAGGTCTGAAAATGGAAATGGGGCGGATTTCATAGGAGCCCGTGCCGGGATTAGCGACGGCCAGTTCGCGCGCCACCTCGACGGCCTCGTCGAGCGATGCGCAATCGACGACATAGAAGCCAAGAAACTGTTCCTTGGTCTCGGCAAAGGGTCCGTCGATGACGAAGGGCTCGTCGCGGGTCTTGCGCAGGGTCGTTGCGGCAGTGGTCGGCATCAGGCGTGCGACCGGGCCAAGTTTGCCGGCTTTGGCAAGCTTTTCCTGCACTACCGCGAGATCGGCCATCACCTTGTCGTCTTCCTCCTTGGTCCAGGAACCGACGACATCTTCGGAATTGTAGCACAGGATGGCATATTGCATTGGGGTCTCCTTCCCTAAAGACGAATGGGCAAACCAATAGCCGACAGCGGGCAATCAATAAATGTCTGCAATTTCCGAGAGCTTTGCGCCAGAATGCGAAAAGGCCGGAAGAACGTGGCTTCCGGCCTTTTTCATGCGGTGACGGCGGTGCGCGTCAGTTGGTCTTGGCGTACCACGGCGCAGTCAGTTCACCCGTCTTGAACGCGCGCGAAGCCGTTTGATAATAAGCGATAGCTTCCTTCTCCAGCGTCGCATCGACCGGCCCCGGCGTCGTCTCGAACGTGATCGGATCAACCGTAAAGCTCTCGACCACTTTGCCCGGCTTGAGCACTGTCAGCCTGTTGTTCTTGTAGTAGCCCAGCGATTGATAGTTACTGATGAACACGCCTTGCGGATCGGCTTTCAACTCACGCGCCGAGCGGCCATAGAAATAGGATTCGCCCGGCTTGCCGAGTACGTCGAGCAGGGTCGGCGGCACGTCGATCTGGCTGATGTTGTCGGTGAAATGACCGGGTTTCACGATGCCGGGACCGTAGAAGATCATCGGGATGTGATAGCTCTCGACGGGAAGCTCGACCTTTCCGGCCACCGAAGCGCAATGGTCGGCGATGATGACGAACATCGTGTCCTTGAACCACGGCTTCTTCGATGCTTCGTCGATGAAATGGCCGATCGCATAGTCGGTATATTTGACGCCGCCTTCATGCCCGCCCGGCGACGGCACGTCGATGCGCCCGTCCGGATAGGTGTAGGGCCGGTGATTGGTGGTGGTCATGATCTGCACGAAGAACGGCTTGTCCGCCGCCTCAGGCTTCGACAGCATGGCGTCGACATTGGAGAACAGCGCCTCGTCGGCGACGCCCCAGACGTTCGCCGCCGGGATGGTCTCGGCAGGAAATTCGGTGCGGTCGAAGACGGCATAGTCGTTGCCGGAATAATAGGCGGCCATATTGTCGAAATAGCTGTAACCGCCATAGGCGAAGGTAGAGGCATAGCCGTCATGCGCGAGAATGCCGCCGACCGTCGTCAGATGCTCGTTGTTGGGACGGCGCACGATCGCCTGCCCCGGCACCGGCGGGGTGCCGAGCGTCGTCGCTTCGAGGCCGCGCACGGTGCGCGTTCCGGTGGCGAACATGCGGTCGAAAAGCAGCCCCTGGCCGGCAATGCGATCCATGTTTGGCGTCCAGCCACGCTTGTCACCGAGCGCGCCGACATATTCGCCCGAAAGGCTCTCGACCGTGATCATGACGATGTTTTTCGGACGCTTCAGCAGGAAGTTGGGCATGGGTCCCGAGGCATCGTTGGCCAATGCCGCTTCCGACGCCGGGCCTGACTTCTTCACGCCGAGATCTTTCAGGATCGCCTTTGCCTGACCATCGGGGATGGTCGCATAGAAGCGGTCGTAGTCGAGCTCATTACGGCGAAAGGCTGCCACGAGGCTGAAAAGCCCGTTGCCGGACAGTTCGTTGGCGTAGTTGTTGGCCGAGGCATACATCTGGTCGAGATTGGCGAAAGTGTAGGCCGAGGCCGGCCACAGCACCATGAGAGCGGCAAGGATGACGCGGGTTTTCCTGGTGTACTCGCCGATCTCGATCTGCCGGAACCAGCCGCGCATCAGCCAGACAGCACCTGCGGCCAGCAAGCCGATGGCGGCCACCAGCGTCTTGACCGGATAGGACTGCTGGATGTTTCCGATCACTTCCTGGGTGTAGATCAGGTAATCCAGCGCAATGAAGTTGAAGCGGTTGGAGAACTCCAGCCAGAAGAAGAATTCACCGATCGCGGTGAACAGAAGCACGGCTATCAGCAACCATGCAATGAAGCGCCCGAAATAGGCGTGAAACCGGGTGTGCCGCCATTTCTCCGGTATTACGGCTGCTGCAAACAGGAACGGGATGAGGATAAAGCCGAGCGTCGCCAGATCGAACCACAGGCCGCGCAGGAAGATGTAGGGCCAGGACGACACAGGCACATTGTCGAAGCCGGTAAAGATGGTCAAAGCCAGCCTTGTCGCCAGAAAGATTGCGAAAGCCGAGATGCCATAGAGCATCGGCAACGTGTTCCAGAGATCAGACAGAGTACGATTGTGGTGGGAAGTGGTTACGGAGGTGATGGCCACGGCAGGCACGCCTTTGCGAAACGATCAAATGTCGTCAAACGCCGCGCGCCGCAGCGCCATATGCGGCGCTGCCAATCCGGAAATTCGGTGCGTGCGGGTCCGGCCCGCCAGCACTCACTCGTATTTTGTGACTTTTTCGGGGAGAAGCCCTTTCGGCGCAAAACGCAGCACCAGAATGATCGTCAGGCCGATGACGAAAACCCGCATCTGAAGCGCTCGCGTCGGCAGGTCGGCAGGCGGCGCGATATCGAACAGTTGCTGGATGAGGTTCGCGCCATGCTGGAACAGGAAGAGTGCTGCCGGCTCGGACATAGTCCAGATGATGTAGACCAGAAGAGCACCGAAGATCGCGCCGAGATTGTTTCCCGAGCCGCCAAGCACGACCATGATCAGCACCAGGAAGGTGTGGTTGATGGGCGAGAAGCCGCTCGGATCGAAGATGCCGCCGAAGGTGACGAGTGCCGCGCCGCCGATGCCGACGATGAAATTGCCGAGCACGAACATCTCCAGCCTGCGCCGGTTCACATCCTTGCCGACGGCTTCGGCGGCGAGTTCGTTGTCGCGAATGGCGCGCATCATGCGGCCCCAAGGCGAGGCCCAGCCGCGCTGCAGCAGCACGAAGATGACGACGATCATCGCAGCCGTAACGCAAAGATAGGCCGAGCGCGCGGCAATGAAGCCGATCTCGGTGGCAGTCGGCACAGGCGACGGCAGCGGCGAGACGGTGAGCGTGCCGCGGGTCAGCCAGTCGGCATTTTTCAGGAATGCCCTGACGATCTCGGCAATGCCGAGCGTAGCGATTGCCAGGTAGTCGGAACGCAGGCCGAGCGTGATGCGGCCGATAAACCATGCAAGCACGGCGGCAAACAGACCGCCAACCAGCCAGCCCAGCCATACCGGCAGGCCGAAACCGCCGACGAAGCCGGAATTCTGCTCGATGATCGCAGCCGCCGGTTCCAGCGCGCTTTCGGCCATCAGATAGGTGGTGGCGGCAGCGATGATCGTCAGAACGGTGCGCAGCTTCTTCGGCACGCCGTAGCGGTTCGACCGGCTGAGCAGGAAGGTGATGGCCCCGCCGATGACGATGATCAGCCCCATGCGCCCAAGCAGGCCCGGTGCTTCCGACTGCCAGAAGACCGGATTGAGCGGATAGGAGATCAGCATCGTGCCGAAGGCGGCAATGGCGATGAAGCCCATGACGCCGGCGTTGAACAGACCGGCATAGCCCCACTGTATGTTGAGGCCGAGGGCGACGATCGCCAGGCAACTCGCCTCGACCAGCATGCGCAGGCCATAGGCATTGCCCTGCCAGATGAAGACGAGCGCGACGATGACGGCAAGGCCGCCCAGCAGGGTGATGGTGCGCAGATCGATCGACTTCATCACAGCACCTTTCCCTTGAAGATGCCGTTGGGCCGCCAGATCAGCACCGCGACGAGAATGACGAAGGGCACGACGATCTTGTACTCGGTCGGCACGAAGGCGATGCTTGCCGGGAGTTCGATCCAGTCAGGCAGATGCGGTTTCAACGGCCGCAGCAGGATCGACCAGTTGAACACCGCCACCGTTTCCGTGAAGCCGACCAGCAGCCCGCCGCTGATTGCGCCGTAAGGCTGGCCGATGCCGCCGACGATCATGGCGGCCACGATCGGGATGAGGATGTTGAAACTGAGATCAGGCTTCAGGCTGACATCCATGGCAAGAAGCGTGCCGGCTGCGGCAGCCAGGCTGCCGGCGATGATCCATGTCGTGCGCACCACCTTGTCCGTGCTGATGCCCGAAATGCGCGCCAGATCGGCATTGTCGGACATGGCGCGCATGGCCTTGCCGGTGCGCGAGCGCGTCAGGAACAGGTGTAGCGCGACAATGGCGACGACCGTGAAGACGATCAGCAGAAGCTGCGGTTCGGTGACGATGATGTCCTTGCCGGCAAAGGGAATGCGGTAGATTTCCTTTGGCGTGACATACATGTTGCGCGGTGCGGTGCCCCAGATGAGGCGGATGAGCCCCTGCAGCATCAGCATGACGCCGAAGGAGGCGATGACCAGCGTGATCGGCTTGGGGTTGGTCTTGCGCAGTGGCTGATAAAAGGCCTTGTCGAGGCCGATGGTTATGAGCGCTGTGATCGCCATGGCGATCGGCATGACGACGAAGGCGGTGGGCAGGCCGACCGCCGCGCCCAGACCGGGCATGGCCATGGTCAGCACAAAAGCAATGAAGGCGCCGAGCGTCATCAGGTCGCCATGGGCGAAGTTGGCGAAGCGCAATATGCCCCAGACCAGCGTCAGCCCGACCGCGCCAAGCGCGTAGACCGAGCCGATGATCAGCCCCGCGATCACGACCTTGTTGATGAAGAAGACGATCTCGTTGATCGGCATGGCGGAGAGAAAACCAACCTGTTCCATCAGTGTTTTGCTCCCCCGCCGAGGAAGCTTTCGGCCACTTCCGGATTGTCGAGCAGCGCCTGCCCCGTGTCGGTGAAAGAATTCCTGCCGCCTGCGAGCACAAAACCCTTGTGCGCAATGGCGAGCGCCTGGCGCGCGTTCTGTTCGACCATCAGGATACCGACGCCCGAAGCATTTATGGCGATGACGCGCTCGAAAATCTCGCCCATGTAGCGGGGCGAAAGACCGGCCGTCGGCTCGTCGAGCAAAAGCAGCTTGGGCTCCATCATCAGCGCCCGACCTATCGCCACCATCTGGCGCTGGCCGCCGGAAAGCTCGCCTGCCGGCTGCTTCTGCTTGTCGCGCAAAGGCGGGAAGTATTCGAACATCTTTTCGATGAGATGGCGGTAATCGTCCTTGCGGACATAAGCGCCCATTTCGAGGTTTTCGCGCACCGTCATCGCCGGAAAGACGTTGAACTCCTGCGGCACGAAGGACAGGCCGCCGCGCACGAGATTTTCGGGCTTTGCGTTGGTCACGTCCTTGCCGTCGAAGATCACGCTGCCTTCCGAAATGGTCAGGAGGCCGAAAAGGGCCTTGAGTGACGTCGATTTGCCTGCACCATTGGGGCCGACGATGACGCCGATCTCGTTGGCGCCGATCTCCATATTGACGCCGTTCAGGATATTCGCCCCGCCATAGCCGGCGTGGACATCCGTCATCTTCAGAATGCTCATGCGGCATCCCCCACCGGCGCGCCACCGAAATAGGCCTCGATGACCTCCGGGTTCTTGCGGATTTCGGCCATCGGCCCCTGCACCATGACGGAGCCAGCCGCCATGACGATGACGGGATCGCAAAGCCGCGCGATCAGGTCCATGTCGTGCTCGATGACGAAGAAGGTCAGCCCCTTGTCGCGGTTGAGCGTCTCGACCACGGAGGCCAGATCGTTGAGCAGCGTGCGGTTGACGCCGGCAGCCACCTCATCGAGCAGCACCACCTGCGGGTCGGCCATCATTACGCGGCCAAGTTCCAGAAGCTTCTTCTGGCCGCCGGAAAGATTGCCGGCGCTCTCGTTCTTGACATGGGTGAGCCGCAGGACCTGCAGGATTTCCTCCGCCTTGCGCCGGGTTTCCAGTTCGTCGCGCACCACCTTGCCGCGCCGGAAACAGGCATCGAAGAAGGACTCGCCGGATTTGCCGGCAGTCACCACCATCAGGTTTTCCAGTGATGTGAGATGCGAGAATTCCTGTGCGATCTGGAATGTGCGCGACAGGCCGTGCTCGAACAGTTCGTGCGCCGGCATGCCGGTCACGTCCTTGCCGTCCAGCCAGATCGAGCCGGAGGTCGGCGCGAACGCACCCGCCACCATGTTGAACATGGTGGTCTTGCCGGCGCCGTTGGGGCCGATCAGGCCGGTGATCGTGCCGCGCTCGACCTTGAGCGAACAATTATCGACGGCCAGCACACCGCCAAAGCGTTTGCTGACGTTCCTGACTTCGATGAGCGAGCTCACGCCACCCCCACTAGACTACATTTTTCATTCTTGGACGCCGTCGAGACCGTTCCCCCGCTATCCCCATAGCCGGCAGTCTCGCGCATCGATTTTTTAAAGGAGGTCCGGGCGAGCCCGGACCTCGCGCCTCGAAAGGCTTACTTGGCCGCTTCCTTGAAGCCCTTGCCGTCGACGACCATCTCGATGACATTGCCCGGCACGTCGCCGTTCTTGTCGAACTCGTGGCTGCCGGCAGCGCCTTCATAGTTGATGTCCTTGCCTTCGGCGATCAGCTTCTTGGCCTTCTCCCATTCGCCGGGAAGGATCACCTCGCCTGGAGCCGAGGAGACTTCGCGCAGCGCTGCGCTCAAGCCTTCGCGCGAATCCTTGCCGAGCTTCTGGATCGCCAGCGAGATCAGGAAGGCAGCGTCATAGGACTGCGCGCCGAAATTGGCGTTCGGGTCGAGGCCGGCATCCTTGGCGATCTTGGCATAGACTTCCGTGCCGGGGCTGACCGAGTTGCCGATGCGGGTCGCGACCATGCCGTCGACCTTGCCTTCGCCGACATTCTTGACCAGCGCGTCGCTGACCATGCCGTCGCCGCCGGCGAACTTGGAGAAGTCGCCGCCTTCGAGAGCCTGGCGGATGATGGTCGAGCCGGAGCCGTCGACATAGGCGAGCACGACCAGCGTGTCCGCGCCGGAAGCCGCCAGCGAGCCGACTTCGGCGCGGTAGTCGGCCTTGCCGTCTTCATGCGCTTCCTTGGCCGAGACGGTGCCGCCGAGCGTCTTGAACGCGCCTTCCAGCGCGTCGGCAAAACCCTTGCCGTAGTCGTTGTTGACATAGGTGATGGCGATGTTGTCGGTGCCCTTGTCCTTCAGGATCTTGGCCAGCACTTCGCCGCTGTAAGCGTCGGACGAGGTGGTGCGGAACACCAGATCCTTGTCGTCGAGCGTGGTCAGCGCCGGAGACGTGGCAGCCGGCGAAATCAGCAGCACGCCGCCGGGAATGGCAGCATTGTTGGCGGCAGCGATGGTCTCGCCCGAGCAGAGCGGGCCGACGAGAGCCGTCACCTTCTCGGAATTGACCATGCGGTCGGCGGCGTTCGATGCAGCCGTGGCGTCGGCGCAGGTCGAGTCGCCGGAGATGATCTCGAGCTTCTGCCCGTCGAGAATGCCGCCCTGGTCGTTCACATCCTTGACCGCCAGCTTGGCCGCCTCGAAGATCGGCGGCAGCATGCTTTCGATCGGGCCGGTGAAGCCGCCGAGAAAGCCGATCTTCACATCGGCATGGGCCGATGCTGCGCCTGCCAGAATGGCGGTGCTGACCATGGCGGTTGCCAGAAGCCGTTTGGTGATACGTTTCATGATAGTTTCCTCCGAATGTTGCGTATGAGACTTGCCGTCTTGACACTTTGATGCGCCAAACCGGGAATATGAACCGGCCGGTCAACCCGACGTCACGCCTTGAAGACATGCCCGCCGCCCATTTTCCAGCCCTGGTCCGGTCCTACAGAAGAGCGCCAATCCCGACAAGCCTCCCAGCTTGAAACGAACTGCGCCCCGTTTTCGGCAATCCTCCTTTGCCGATATTCGCCGGGCAACGGGTTTAACCCTTATTTCCGGCATCTCTAAACAACCAGCCTCAGACAGGCACAGAAATCAACAGGCTTTTGCGTCTTTCGAGCCACGAGAGCCGTTGACGAAAGGGAAGCTGATCGGTGATGGCACCTACTCCTCTTCCGCTCAGTTGACGGTCCTGCCGCGCAGTGCAAAGCGCTGGATCTTGCCTGTCGCCGTCTTGGGAAGGGCGTCGACGAACTTGACCGAGCGCGGATATTTGTAAGGCGCGATCACCTGCTTGACATGATCCTGCAACGCCTTGATCGTCGCGGCATCCGCCGGCACATCAGCCGCCAACACGATATGCGCCTGCACGATCTGGCCGCGCTCCTCGTCATCGGCACCGACGACCGCGCATTCGGAGACGAAATCGTGGCTGAGGAGCGCTGCCTCCACTTCCGGCCCCGCGATGTTGTAGCCGGCCGAGATGATCATGTCGTCGGAGCGGGCGGCGAAATGGAAATAGCCGGCCTCGTCCTGGTAGAAAGAATCGCCGGTCAGGTTCCAGCCATCGCGGACATATTTCGCCTGCCGCTTGTCGGCGAGATAGCGGCAACCGGTCGGCCCGCGCACCGCAAGCCTGCCGATCTCGCCGCGCGGCATCTCGTTCATCTCGTCATCGACGATCTTCGCCTGATAGCCGCCGACCGGCTTGCCGGTGGAGCCGGGCGCGGAATCGCCGAGGCGGTTGGAAATGAAGATGTGCAGCATCTCGGTCGCGCCTATGCCGTCGAGCATCGGCTTGCCGGTCTTCTTCATCCAGGCGTCGTAAATTGGCGCGGGCAGCGTTTCGCCGGCGGAAACCGCAATGCGCAGAGAGCTCAGATCGGCGCCCTCCTCCATCGCCGCCAGCATGACGCGGTAGGCGGTCGGCGCGGTGAAGCTGATCGTCGCCTTGTAGGTCTCGATGATCTCGATCATCTTCGGCGGCGTCGCCTGTTCGAGCAAGGTTGCGGCAGCGCCGAAACGCAGCGGGAAGATCGCCAATCCACCAAGGCCGAATGTGAATGCGAGTGGCGGGGAACCGACGAAGACGTCGTCCGGCTGCACATCCAGGACTTCCTTGGCATAGGCGTCGGCGATGATCAGCAGGTCGCGATGGAAATGCATCGTCGCCTTGGGTTCGCCGGTCGTGCCCGAGGTGAAGCCGAGCAGCGCGACATCGTCGCGGCCCGTCGGCACGGCTGAGAATTTCACCGGCTTGTCGAGCGCGATGCGGTCGAGCTCGGCATCATGATTGGCGGTGCCGTCGAAGCCGATGACCTTTTTCAGGAAGCGGCTGTCCTTGCCGCAGGCGACGAGTTCGTCCTTGATGCGCGTGTCGCAGAGCGCAAACTCGACCTCGGCCTTGTCGATGATCTGGCCGAGTTCGCCGGCGCGCAGCATCGGCATGGTGTTGACGACGACGGCACCTGCCTTGGTGGCGGCGAGCCAGCAGGCGACCATGGCCGGGTTGTTGGCCGAGCGGATCAGCACACGATTTCCGGGCTTTACGCCGTAATTCTCGACCAGCGCATGGGCGATGCGGTTCGACCAGTCGGTCAGTTCCTTGTAGGTGCGACGGCGGCCATTGCCGATCAGCGCGGTATTGTCGCCAAAACCCTTGGCGACCATCGCATCGGTGAATTCGACACCGGCATTCAGCACCTCCGGATAGTCGAAGCCGTCGAGCAATAGATCCGGCCACTCATCATCGGGCGGCAGGTTGTCACGTGTGAAAGTGTCGGTATGCGCCGATGGTCCCAGCATTTGATATTATCCCCTCGCCAGTGTTTGCCTGGCTATTATGATTTTCTGCACGTCCGAGGCGCCCTCATAGATGCGCAGCGCCCGAATTTCGCGGTAGAGGCTTTCGACGACACTGCCCTTGCGCACGCCATCGCCGCCATGGATCTGCACGGCCTTGTCGATCACGCTCTGGGCGCGGTCGGTGGCATAGAGCTTGGCCATTGCCGCTTCGCGGCTGACGCGGGCAGCGCCGGAATCCTTCAGCCATGCGGCGCGGTAGACGAGAAGGGCTGACGCATCGATGTCGAGCGCCATGTCGGCGATGTGACCCTGCACCATCTGCAATTCGGACATCGGCGCACCGAACAATTCGCGCGAGGTCGAACGCGCGATCGATTCATCCAGTGCCCTGCGGGCAAAGCCGAGTGCGGCGGCAGCGACCGTCGAGCGGAACACGTCGAGCACCGACATGGCGATGCGGAACCCCTCCCCCGGTCTGCCGAGCATGGCGGACTTCGGTACGCGGCAGTTCTGGAAGGACAGCCGCGCCAGCGGATGCGGCGCGATCACTTCCAGCCGCTCGGCAATCGACAGACCGGGCGTATCGGCAGGCACGATAAACGCCGAAATGCCCTTGGCGCCCGCCCCCTCACCGGTGCGGGCGAACACCGTATAGACATCGGCGATGCCGCCGTTGGAGATCCAGGTTTTTTCGCCGTCGAGCGCGTAAGAGTCGCCATCCTCGCGCGCGGCGAGATCGAGATTGGCGACGTCGGAGCCGGATTTCGGCTCGCTAAGCGCAAAGGCCGACAGCGCCTTGCCGGCGCGGGTTTTCGTCAGCCATTCGCGTTTCTGCCCGGGCGTGCCGAACAGCGAGATCGCTCCGGTGCCGAGCCCCTGCATGGCGAAGGAGAAATCGGCAAGCCCATCGTGACGAGCCAACGTCTCGCGGATGATGCAGAGGCTGCGGACATCGAGCCCGCTTTCGGCGTTTTCCGGATCGACGGCCGAGTGGGTCAGCCAGCCGCCTTCGCCCAGTTTTGCCACCAGTTCGCGGCAGGCGGCATCGACATCGCCGTGGTCGCCATGCCTGATGTTGGCGGCGGCCCACGCCTCGAGCGCATCAGCCAGCGCCCGGTGACGGTCTTCGAAAAACGGCCAGTCGAGAAAGCTGCGATCCGGCATCTCAATCGCCCTGGAAAACGGGTTTCTGGTGCGCGACGAAGGCGTCGTAGGCGCGCTTGAAGTCCAGTGTCTGCATGCAGATCGCCTGCGCCTGCGCTTCGGCCTCGATCGCCTGCTCGATCGACATCGACCATTCCTGATTGAGCATGGTCTTGGTCATCATGTGACCGAAATTCGGGCCATCCGCGAGGCGTTTCGCCAATGCCAGAGCCTCGGCGTCGAGCGATGCAGGCTCGACGATGCGGTTGTAAAAGCCCCAGCGCTCGCCTTCCTCCGCACTCATGGCGCGGCCGGTGTAGAGCAGTTCCGATGCACGGCCCTGCCCGATGATGCGGGGCAGGATCGCGCAGGCGCCCATGTCGCAGCCGGCAAGGCCGACGCGGGTGAACAGGAACGCCGTCTTGGCTTCCGGCGTGGCTAGGCGAATGTCGGAAGCCATGGCAATGATGGCGCCGGCGCCGACACAGACGCCGTCGACGGCCGCGATGATCGGCTTGCCGCAATTGACCATCGCCTTGATCAGGTCGCCGGTCATGCGGGTGAAGCGCAGCAGGCCCTTCATGTCCATGTCGAGCAGCGGGCCGATGATCTCGTGGACATCGCCGCCCGAGCAGAAATTGCCGCCATTGGAGCCGAAAACCACGGCCTTGATGTCGTCGGCATAGGCGAGCGCGCGGAACGCATCGCGCAGTTCGGCATAGCTGTCGAAGGTCAGCGGGTTCTTGCGCTCCGGCCGGTCGAGCGTGATGACGGCGACGCCGTCCTCGACGCGCCAGCGGAAATGTTTCGCGACGTAGCCCGCCATATCAGTCATCGCCATTCACCTTTGCTGTCAGTTTCGGCGAATTGCCGATGGTATCGAGATGGCCGATCATCTGCTCGCAGGCTTCCGGTGGCAGCTCTTCCAGAATGGCGCTGACCCACGTCGCATGCGCCGCCGCCATTTTCGAAAACTCTTCGTTGCCCTTCTTGGTCAGCCGAACCAGCGTCGCGCGCTTGTCACCGGCCACCGGCACGCGCAGCACCAGCCCGTCGGTCACCAGGCGCTCGATGATGCCAGTGACATTGCCGTTGGACACGCGAAGGGCGGCCGAAAGCTCGCTCATCTTCAAGCCGTACTCGAAACGATAGAGCGCTGCCAGCACATCGAAGCGCGGCAAGGTCGTATCGAATTCAACGCGCAGGTTCTCGCGCACGGTGGCCTCGACCAGCCTGGTCGCCTTGAGCAGTCTCAGCCAGACGCGCAGGCGCTGCCTCGCCATATCGGGCGCTTCGTCCGGTTGCGGCATGCTCATACTTCGCCTCCCGAAATGGACAGGGCCTGCCCCGTTACCGAGGCCGAATGCGGCCCGCAGAGATAAAGCACGCTCTGCGCCACCTCTTCCGGCAACACGAAACGGCGCTGCGGATTGGTCTTCGTCAGCGTGGCAATGGCCTCGTCGCGGCCCTTACCGGTCTTTTCGACGATGGTCTCGATCGAGCGTTCGAGCATCGGCGTCAGCGTGAAGCCGGGGCAGACGGCGTTGACGGTGATGCCGGTGTCAGCGAGTTCCAGCGCGAGCGAGCGCGTCAACCCGAGGACGCCATGCTTGGCGGCGCTATAGGCCGAAACATAGGGGTAGCCCTTCAGGCTGGAGGTCGAGGCGATTGCGATCAGCCGACCCTCCCTGCGCTTCATCATGCCGGCAAGCGCCTGCTGGAAGGTCAGGAAAACGCTGGTCAAATTGACGTCCAGCATCTGCCGCCACAGATCGAGGCTGGTGCGGTGGAAGGGCGCGCTTTCGGCGGCACCGGCATTGGCGACGACGATGTCCAGTTCGCCGACTTCACGGGCGATGCGCTCGAACAGTGCCTTCACGGACGCCTCGTCGGTTACATCGGCGGTCATGGCGACGATGCGTTGCGATGATGCCGCGACATCGGCAAGCGGCTCCATGCGGCGACCGGATATCACGACCGTTGCGCCGGCATCGGCAAGCGCCCGGGCGATCGTAGCGCCCATTCCCGAGCCGCCACCCGTCACCAATGCGCGCTTTCCCGTGAGGTCGGTCATACGGCGCGATCCTGTGCCGCCATCTCGGCGGCGCGTTCGGCCAGGCGGCGAATCTGGTCGCCACCGGGCTGATAGGGGTCGGGCCAGGCCTCGACGGTGTCGCCGAGCGAGGCGGCGGCGCGCAGTGTCCAATAGGGATCGGTCAGATGCGGGCGGGCGAGGCAGACGAGATCGGCACGGCCGGCAAGCAGGATCGAGTTGACGTGGTCGGGCTCGTAGATGTTGCCGACAGCCATGGTCGCCATGCCGGTTTCGTTGCGGATGCGGTCGGAGAACGGCGTCTGGAACATGCGGCCATAGACCGGGCGGGCAAGCTCGGTTGTCTGGCCGGCGGATACGTCGCAGATGTCGACGCCAGCCTGCTGGAACATTTTTGCGACCTCAACGGCTTCCTGCGGCGTCACGCCCTTTTCGCCGACCCAGTCATTGGCCGAGATGCGCACAGAGATCGGCTTTTCGCGCGGCCAGACTTCGCGGACGGCGTGATAGATTTCCAGCGGATAGCGCATCCGGTTTTCCAGCGAGCCGCCATATTCGTCGGTGCGGTTGTTGGTCACCGGCGTGATGAAGGATGACAGCAGATAGCCGTGTGCTGCGTGGATTTCGAGCATGTCGAAGCCGCAGCGGTCTGCCATTTCGGCCGCGGCCACGAACTGGTCGCGGACAAGATCCATGTCGGCGCGCGTCATGGTCTTCGGCGTCTGGTTTTCCGAAGACCAAGGCAATTCCGAAACCGACATCAGCGGCCAGTTGCCGTCCTTCAACGGCTTGTCGGTGCCTTCCCAGCCGACGCGAGTGGAACCCTTGCGGCCGGAGTGGCCGATCTGGGCGCAGATCTTCGCTTCGGTCTCGGCATGCACGAAATCAACGATGCGCTTCCACGCGACCTCGTGCTCGGGCGCGTAGAAGCCGGGGCAGCCGGGCGTGATGCGGCCTTCGGCGCTGACGCAGGTCATCTCTATATAGAGCAGCCCTGCCCCGCCCTTGGCGCGCTCGCCGTAATGCACCAGATGCCAGTCGGTCGGCGTGCCGTCGACAGCCTTGTACTGCGCCATCGGCGAGACGACGACGCGGTTTTTCAGCTCCATGTCGCGCAACTTGAACGGCGCGAACATCGGCGCACGGCGCGTGCCTTGCGGCGCGCCGGCCGTTTCCTGGAACCAGCCTTCGGCACTTTCCAGCCAGGCTTTGTCGCGCAGGCGCAGGTTTTCGTGGCTAATGCGCTGCGAGCGGGTCAGCAGCGAATAGTTGAACTGGACGGGATCGAGATCGAAATAACGCTCGACCTCCTCGAACCATTCCAGCGAGTTGCGCGCTGCCGACTGCAGGCGCAGCACCTGGATGCGGCGCTCGTCCTCGTAGCGCGCGAAAGCCTGCTCGAGCGTCTTTTCCGTGTGCACCAATTCGGCAAGGGCGGCAGCGCTTTCAAGCGCCAGCTTGGTTCCCGATCCGATCGAGAAATGCGCGGTCGCCGCCGCATCGCCCAACAGCGCGATGTTCTTGTAGGACCAGCGCTTGCACAGGACGCGCGGGAAACTTAGCCAGGCCGAACCGCGAATATGGTTCGCGTTGGTCATCAGCACGTGACCGTCGAGATGCTTTGCAAAGATGCGCTGGCAAACCTCGATGCTCTCCTGCTGGCTCATCTCGCCGAAGCCGAACTTTTCCCAGGTCTCGGCGCTGCATTCGACGATGAAGGTCGCGGTGTCGTTGTCGAACTGGTAGGCGTGCGCCCAGACCCAGCCGTGCTCGGTCTCCTCGAAGATGAAGGTGAAGGCATCGCCGAATTTCTGATGCGTGCCGAGCCAGACGAATTTGCAGGCGCGCACGTCAATATCCGGCTCGAACTCGGCGGCGAATTCGCTTCGCGCCTTTGAGTTCAGGCCGTCGGCAGCGACGACGAGATCGTATTCGGCGGCATAGGCAGCGACGCTTTCGACATTGGCCTGGAAGCGCAGCTCAACGCCGAGTTCGCGCGCCCGCTCCTGGAGCAGCATCAGAAGCTGCTTGCGGCCGATGCCGCAGAAGCCGTGGCCGGTCGAGACGGTTTTCGTGCCCTTGAAATGGACGGCGATGTCGTCCCAATAAGCGAAATGCGAGCGGATGGCGGCGGCACTGACGGGGTCGTTGGCGGCGAGGTTGGTCAAGGTCTCGTCGGAAAGCACGACACCCCAGCCGAAGGTGTCGTCCGGCTTGTTGCGCTCGATGACGACGACCTCGGAATCCGGATCGCGCAACTTCATGCTGATTGCGAAGTAGAGGCCGGCTGGCCCTCCCCCGAGACAGGCGATCTTCATCAGCACCAACTCCGATTGACCATGAGAGGATGGCACCCTGTCCCGATAATTTCAAGCATGAAATTTCATGCTTGAAATTAATCGGTGGTTCGCAGAAGCTGCTTCTGGCTAGATCAACAAGCCGGCAGGTTTCCGCTCTTGCGGGACGGTCGGGCAAGATGGTCAATAACGGGATGGTGCGCCGCTGAAGGCGCCAGCGCAGCGAGGCAGGGAATGTCGGCAAATTCGATCACGGACTGGAGCGACGCCTATTCCAACGGCGCTTACATCCCCGACGCCAGTGCGTTTCCCGGCAAATGGCAGGTGATGGCGTCGGCATTCCGTGATGATCTGCGCGCGGCAAACCGCCTGCGCGAAGACATTTCCTACGGCCCGCATCTACGCAACCGTTTCGACCTGTTCCTGCCGGAGGGCACGCCCAAGGGGCTCGTCGTCTTCGTCCATGGCGGTTACTGGATGTCGTTCGACAAATCGGCCTGGTCGCACCTCGCGCAAGGGACGCTTGCCCATGGTTTTGCGCTGGCAATGCCGTCCTATGTGCTATGCCCCGAAGCGCGGATATCCGACATCACGAGGCAGGTCGGTGCGGCGATAACTGCGGCGGCAAGCGAAGTGGCAGGGCCGATCCATCTCACCGGACATTCCGCCGGTGGCCATCTGGTCAGCCGCATGAACACCTCGACCTCTCCGCTCGGCGCCGACGTGCTTGCGCGGCTCAAGAAGACGGTATCGATTTCCGGCCTGCATGATCTGCGGCCGCTGATGAAAACCAAGATGAACGAGACCCAGCGCCTGGACCTTGCCGAAGCGCGGGCGGAAAGTGCTGCCCTACTCGAACCGCTCGACGGCATCGACATCACCTGCTGGGTCGGCTCGGCCGAGCGCCCGGAATTCCGGCGGCAGAATGCGCTTCTGGAAAATCTCTGGAGTGGTTTCGACGTTAGCGTGTCGAGCGTGGAAGACGCCGGCAAGCATCATTTCGATGTCATCGATGGGCTTGCCGATCCTGACCACAGGCTGGTGCGGACCCTGCTCGGCGTGTAAAGAAGGCTCGCGGGCATTGCCCCATCATACGAAGTATCCGGAGGTTCCATGCAAACCGTATTCGTCCAGCTGCAATGCACGCCCGGCCAGACCTATGCCGTGGCCGACCAGCTTTACGAGCGCGAGGTGGCTTCCGAACTCTATTCGACCAGCGGCGACTACGATCTGCTGATGAAAATCTATATCGAGGACGATGTCGATATCGGCAAATTCATCAACGAGAACGTCGCCAACGTACCGGGCATCGTGCGCTCGCTGACGACGCTGACGTTCAAGGCGTTTTAGCTATCTGATCGGGGTGCGTCCTTCGAGGCTCGCTACGCTCGCACCTCAGGATGAGGGAGGTCGGTGCGTTTCAGACCAATTTCTGAAAAGCTGGCTCATCCGGTAGGATGGCAGCGGAATCTGAGCGAAGAATAGCGCCGGCCTTCCTAATCATCATCATAGCACCAACCTCCCTCATCCTGAGGTGCGAGCGCAGCGAGCCTCGAAGGACGCACAACCCAGACTGAAATTCAGGCAGGTTTCCGGTCGGCGCGGCGCGCTGCGATGTAGCGCATCGCGGTTACGCGGCGGCGCATGATCTCGGTGCGCATCGCCATCAGGTGCAGCGTGAAGAACAGCACCGTGAAGCCGAGCGCCATGATCATCAGCGGCCAGAGCAGGCTCGGATGGATGGTCGGGCCGCCGAGGCGGAAAACCGACGCCGGCTGATGCAGCGTGTTCCACCAGTCGACCGAGAATTTGATGATCGGGATGTTGATGAAGCCGACCAGCGTGATGATGGCGGCGGCGCGCGCCGATCGTGCGGGGTCATCTAAAGCGCGAGTCAGCGCGATGATGCCGAGATACATCAGGAACAGGATGAAGACCGAGGTCAGACGCGCGTCCCACACCCACCAGGTGCCCCACATCGGCTTGCCCCAGATGGAGCCGGTGATCAGCGCCAGCGCGGTAAAGGCCGCGCCAATGGGTGCAGCGGCCTTGAGCGAGACGTCGGCTAGCGGATGGCGCCAGACCAGCGTGCCGAGTGCAGCCAACGCCATCAGCGAGTAGCACATCATCGCGATCCAGGCGAAAGGCACGTGGATATACATGATGCGGACGGTGGTGCCCTGCTGGTAATCCTCGGGCGCCGCGAAGCCCAGATAGAGGCCGAACGCCAGCAGAAGAATCGAAAGACCCGCCAGCCAGGGCACGAGCCGGTCGGCAAGCGCCAAGAAGCGGGTTGGATTGGCAAGATCGATGAAGCGGCCGGGCCGCGCGCTCGTTTCACTCATGGGAACTAATTAGCCCGGTCCGAGCGTCCGGGCAATGCGGGAGGTCGCCGCAGGACGACCTCCCATAGTTCTATCCGACCAATCAGGCCGCGGCAGCAGCCTGCGAGACGTGGCTGAGGGCGCGCACGTCCTCGTCGGTCAGCAGGCCGCCGGCGCGAAGCAGGCTGGCGAAGCGGCCGTTGGTGGCCGACAGTTCGGCGAAGCCACCCATCTCCACGATCCGTCCCTTGTCCATGAAGAGGACCAGGTCGGCATCGCGAACGGTGGTGAGCCGGTGCGCGATGATGAAGGTGGTCCGGCCCTGACGAACGCCGTCGATGGCTTCCTTGACCCGCGATTCCGTCTCGACATCGAGCGCGCTGGTTGCCTCGTCGAGCACCAGGATCGGCGCGTTCTTGAGGATGGCGCGGGCAATCGCGATACGCTGGCGTTCACCGCCGGAGAGCTGGCCGCCACGCTCACCAACCTTGGTGTCGTAGCCTTCGCTCTTCGACAGGATGAAATCCTGCGCGGCAGCGGCTTCGGCTGCGGCATGAACCTCGGCGTAGGTCGCTTCCTCGCGGCCGATGCGGATGTTCTCCTCGATCGACCGGTTGAACAGGCCGGCATCCTGGAACACCGTCGCGATCGACTGACGCAGCGACTTCTTGGTGACAGTCTTGACGTCGATACCGTCGATCAGGATGCGGCCTTCCTGCGGCGTGTGAACACGCTGGAGCATATTGATCAGCGTGGTCTTGCCAGCACCGGTCGGGCCGACGATGGCAACCGTCTGACCGGCCTGGACCTCAAAGGAAACGTCCTGCAGGCCCTGCCCCGAATTCGGGAACTCGAAGCTGACATCCTCGAAGCGGATGTGGCCGGTGATGTTGTTCATGTCGCGCAGGCCTTCCGGCTCCTTGCGGTCAGCCACGGAGTCTTCCAGTTCATAGAAGGCTTCCAGCTTGGCGCGGGAGTCGAAGATCTGGTTGGCGAACTGCGAGATCTGGTCGAGACGGCTGATCAGCAGCGTCGCAAAGCCGATGAAGGCAACGATATCGCCGATGCGCAGCTCGCCGCGGGAAACCAGCAAGGCACCGATCATCAGCACGACCATCATCGAGATCGTCGAGGCAAGGCGGTTGAGCGCGCTTGCAAGCGCCCACCAGTCGAGCACCGGATACTGTGCCTGGATCAGATCGCCGACATGCTTGCGCAGCCGCTGGGCTTCCTCGTTGAAGCGATTGTAGCTCTGCAGCACAGCAACGTTGTTGACCGAGTCCGTCACATGCGAGAACACCTCGTGATAGTGACGTTCCACCTTGGCCTGCCCGTCCTTGGTCTTGTGCATGACGACGCGGCCGATGATGAGGTACAGCGTACCGAGCACCAGCAGCACCAGCGACATGCGCAGGTCAAGCGAAACGGCGGTGGGGATCAGCAGCAGCAGCGCCACGGCTGTGGTCAGATGCGTGCGCATGAATTCAAGCCAGAGGCTGAACAGCGTTTCTACCGCACGAAGCATCGTGTGCAGGGCGTTGGACGTTCCCCGCACCTGATGCCACGACAGCGGCATGGTGATGACGCGTTCGAAGGACTCGCAAAGCACTCCGGCACGGCGGGCATGCGCCAGCCGATCAGCGCCACGAGCGACGAGCACATAGGCGAGAATGTTGAATGCCCCGAGCCCGGCCCAGAGCATCAGCGTTGAGAAAACCTCGCGCTTGTCGGAGATGGCATCGATGACACGGCCGAACATGATTGGTTCGGCAATGGTTACGATGGCCAGGACGACATTGGCCGCGCAGATGAAAAATACACGCTTTTTTTCGGTAGAAAGATACCGAAGTGCGCGAAAGTAGATTTCAAGCAATGACACGAAACTCACTCCGTGAGAACAAAAACCGTGCAGCGCTCCATTGCTCGTCCCAACATTGTCTGCTGCACCGCAAGACAATGTTCACATACAGCCTCAGTTCCGTTTTTTCGAAACAACATCGGGCAACGCCCCGTAATCTGCCGTGATCGCCTAAGGAATTGAGTTTTAATGAAAAATGGCACCGTTGCGGCAAAATCATGGCAGATGATTTAACCTTGGTTCCGACCTGGAAATATTCTTTTCTTCAGGACGGAATCCGAACAGTCACCTCATTTTCGCCAGTCGTTCGCAACTCGAACGAGGCACCTTTCGATCGCTTTCCATTGACGTCGACCGTCACCGCTTTCACGGCTTTGTCGCGCGTCACACGGATGCGATAATTACAGCCCCCAATATGAACGGTAGCTGAATAACCATCCCATTCACTCGGCAAAACAGGATCAATCGTAAGGTGCGAGCCACGTTTGCGGATTCCGAGGATGTTTTCCACCGCCGCGCGGTATAGCCAGCCCGCCGACCCGGTGTACCAGGTCCAGCCGCCACGGCCGCCTTTCTCGCCTTCCGAATAGACATCGGCGGCGACCACATAGGGCTCGACGCGGTAGCGTTCGGCGCCATCCTCATCCTGCGCGTGGTTGACCGGATTGAGCATGCTGAAGCAGCGCCAGGCGTCGTCTGCCCGCCTCATTTCGGCCAGTGCGATGACAAACCAGGTGGCGGCATGGGTATATTGGCCGCCATTTTCGCGCACGCCCGGCGGATAACTTTTTATGTAACCGGGATTCTTTTCGGTTTTCGAGAAGGGCGGGGTGAAGAGTTTGACGATCTGGAGCTCGTCATCGACCAGTTGCTTGATCGCCGAGTCCATGGCCGTCTTCGATCGCACGGGGTCGCCTTCGCCCGAAAGCACGCTCCAGGACTGGGCGATCGAATCGATCTGGCATTCCTCGGAACTGCGCGAACCGAGCGGAGAGCCGTCGTCAAACGAGCCGCGGCGATACCACTCGCCGTCCCAGCCAGCCGTCTCCAGCGCCTGCTTCAGGCTGCGGGCGTGCTTTTCCCACTTGTTGGCGCGCTTGGTGTCGCCCTGTTCGCGGGCGATCGGCGCGAAATCGCCGATCGTTCTCAACAGGAACCAGCCGAGCCACACACTCTCGCCCCTGCCCTCCTCGCCGACGCGGTTCATGCCGTCGTTCCAGTCGCCGCCCAGGATCAACGGCAGGCCGTCGGCTCCGGTGCGCTGGATGGCGAGATCGAGCGCGCGGGCGCAGTGCTCATAAAGCGTAGCCGATTTCTTCGACTTCTCGGGCGTGAAGAACGCATCGTGCTCGCCGTCGTGCAAGGCCGGCCCTTCGATGAAGGGAATGCTCTCCTTGAGGATGGATGTGTTGCCGGTGACATTGACATAATGCGCCGTCGCATAGCCCAGCCAGACCACATCGTCGGAAATCCGGGTGCGGACGCCCGCATCCGTGCGCGGCAGCCACCAATGCTGGACGTCGCCTTCCACGAACTGCCGGCGCGCGGCATTCAGGATCTGGTCATATGCCAGCTGCGGATCGTGCATCAGCAGCGCCAGCGTGTCCTGCAGCTGATCGCGGAAGCCGAATGCACCGCTTGCCTGGTAGAATGCAGAGCGTGCGCGAATGCGGCAGGCTACGCTCTGGTAAGGCAGCCAATGGTTGACCATGGCGTTCAGCGCCGCGTCGGGCGTCTCGACCTGGATGGTGTCGAGGAAGCCGCGCCACTCCTTGTCGTTCTCGGCCAAGCGCTTGTCGAAATCGCGCTTGCGATGCTTGGCGACGAAGGTGCTGGCCTCTTCCGGCGAACCGGCATCGCCGAGCAGGAAGAGGATGGTGACCTCGCCGCCCGCAGGTATTTCGATATCGCGCGCGATCGCCGCGCACGGGTCCGTGCCGGCCTCGACCTTGCCGGACAGCGCCAGCCCGCCGGTTACGACATGCGGCGCCTCGGCGGTGCCGTTTCGGCCGATGAACTCGCTGCGATCGGTCGTCACCGATTGCGCATCGCCGTCGCTCGCCAGGAAGGCGACACGGTCACCGAAATCCAGGCTGTAGGCGTTCTTCGCCAGAAGCGCGCCGGTCGCCGCATCCTGCGATGGTACGATCGTCGGGGCGGATTTCGCGCGGTTGGTGCCGAGCACCCACTCGGCATAGGCATAGATGCGCAGCCGGGCCGGCACCGCACCGGAGTTGCGGAGGCGCAGCCGTGAAATCTTGACCGGGTCCGCCGGATCGACGATCTGCGTGACTTCGGCGAAAAGCGAGCCGCGGGTCGCGCTGAAGACTGAGAAGCCCTGCCCGTGGCGGGCCTCGTAGACGATCGACGGATCGCGCAGCACGCCGGCAAAGGGCGAGAACGCCTTGCCGCTGGCAAGGTCGTGGATGTAAATCGCCTCGCCGGGACGGTTGCTGACCGGGTCGTTGGACCAGGGCGTGAGCTGGAAGTCTCGGCTGTTGCGGCTCCAGGTGAAGGATGCGCCTTCGGCTGAGGTGTGGAAGCCGAACGACGCGTTGGAAATGACGTTGATCCACGGCTGCGGTGTCGACTTCTGGCCGCCAAGCCGCACGACATAGTCGCGGCCGTCGCGGTCGAAGCCGCCAAAGCCGTTCCAGAGAGCGAGGCCCTTGCCGTCAGCAACGACAGGCTTGCGCGACGGTGCCGTCGACTGCGCTTCTGCGGAAGCGTCGGTCAGAGCCAGAGCTTCTGTTGCCATCAGCGCATCGCGCGCCTGCAATGCGGCGGCTTCCGCTCGCTCGATCTGGTCGAAGATCGTGCCGTTGCGGGTGTGGAGCGCTACGCGCGCCGAAGCCAGCAGCGTCTTGTAGGACGTCTCGTCCATGAGGTCGCGGCGCACCGCAAAGATATGCTGGCGCGGCCCGAGTTCCTTGCCGCGCATGCGGCTGTTGTCGCAGAGCCATTCGATCGACTGCTGCAGGTCCTGCACGTAGGAAGACGCCTGTTCGTTGACGATCACCAGATCGGCAACGAGGCCGCGCGTGCGCATATATTCCTGGAAGCGCAGAGCCTGCGCGACGATCTCGAGATCGGCGACATCGCCGATCCTGACAGCAAAGATGGGGTAGTCGCCCGAAATCGCCATTGGCCACAGGGCCGACTGCCGCCCTAGGCCCGAGGCCACGGTTTCGGCCGGCACGCGCAGGAAGGGATCGGGATAGAGCAGATAGCGGGCAAGCTTCTGGACATTGGCAGCATCCGCAAGGCTGAGGCCGAGATGGCGCGTCTGCACCTGCGAGCGCGTCCATGCCAGCATAGCCTGGCGCGAAAAACTTTCGGCGTGATCGAGCCGGGTCATCGTGCCGTCGATCTCTTCGCGATTGGCGCCGACGATGGTCCAGAAGGTGAGCGAGACCTTCTTGTTGGCCGGCACGCGCACGCGGCGGCGCAAGGCCATGACAGGATCAAGCACGAAGCCGGAATGCCCGCCAAGCTTTGCGCCGGGATCGAAGGCAGCGGCATCGGCGATGCTGCGCCCGCGGCCGATGAAGGCGCGGCGGTCGGTTTCGGCTTCCGTGTCGCGGGTCAGGCCCGAGGCATCGGTGATGAAATGCGCCGCCGCTACATCGGGCTCGCTGGCCTCGCGCTTGCGCCGCGTGGCGAAGATGGCGCTGTTGTTATCCGATATCTCGGTCTCGACGAACATCTTCGAGAATACGGGATGCGCGCTGTCGTTGGCTTCGGGCGCCAGCACCCATTCGGCATACGACGTGACTTCGATGTGGCGGTCGACATTGCCGTCATTGGCAATCGTTATGCGCCGGCCATCGCCGTTGCCTTCGGAGACGACGATGCATTCGACCTCGGAGCGCAGCGTGCCGACCGACTTTATGAAGGTCGCCTTGTCGTCGCAGAAAAGCGTCTGGGCGTGCTCGGATTCGGCGCGTTTCGGCTCCGTCGTCGCCGACCACCACTCCCCCGTATCGATGTCGCGAAGGAAGAGATAGGTGCCGAACCGGTCCTCGGTCGGGTCGGCCTGCCATCTGGTGATGGCGAGATCGTTCCAGCGGCTGTAGCCCGAGCCGGTCGCCGTCACCATTACCAAATAGCGGCCATTGGACATGAGATTGGTCGAACGCAGTGCACGCGCAGGCTCGATCACCAGCCGCGTGTCGGCGCTGTGCTCGACCGTTTCGGCCTTGCCGCGCTCGTCGGCCTCGGTGCGCACCGTGGTCACCGGGATGTCGCGCGGTGCCTTTTCCTGGAGCAGCAGTTCGGCAGCCTCGATCACCGGATCGCTGTGGAAGCGGTCACGCATGCGGCCTTCGAAAATGGCGTTGGCGACCGACACGATCGACATGCCCTGATGGTGCGCCATGTAGTTGTAGACGACGGCATGGTCGGTGCCTTCCGGCACGCGCTGCGGCGTGAAGTCGACGGCATCGTAGTAGCCGTAACGGCCAAGCGCGCCGATCTTGCGCAGGCGCTCGAGGTTCTGCACCGCCTCATGCGGCATGAACTGTGCGGCCAGCACCGTTGCGTAGGGCGCGATCACCGTGTTGTGCGACAGACCGCGCTTCAGGCCGAGGCCCGGCACGCCGAAATTGGTGTACTGATAGGTCATCTCGCGGTCGCGGCCGTTATAGGCGGCTTCCGAAATGCCCCACGGAATGTGCTTCGAGCGGCCATATTGCATCTGGCGGCGGATCACCAGCTTGCTGGTCTGGTTGAGAAGGCCGCCCTGCGGCTCCTTCATCACCAGTGGCGGCATCAGATACTCGAACATCGAGCCCGACCAGGAGATCAGGGCTCCCTTGAAGCCGATCTCGACCAGCGGCCGGCCAAGCCTGAACCAATGCTCGGTCGGGATGTCGCCCTTGGCTATGGCGAACAGGCTGGTCAGGCGTGCTTCGGATGCAAGAAGATCGTAGCAGCTTTCGTCGAGCTGATGTTCCTCGACGCGGTAGCCGATCGACAGCAGCTTGCGGTCCTTGCGGAGCAGGAAGGAAAAATCCATCTCGAAGGCAAAGCGGCGCGCACGTTCCTGAAGGTTCTTCAGCTTGGCGCGCAGGGCCTCGATCGACTTCTCGTCACTGTGGGCATCATGGACATGCGCTTCGCAGGCAGCTTCCAGCTTGGCCGCCCATTCGGTCAGCACTTCGCTTTTCGAGGAACCGACTTCCGTATGGATGGCGCTTGCCAGCTTGCGGAACTCGCCGGACAGCACTGCCAGGTTGATGGTGCGGATCGACGCCATTTCGGGCTGCTGCTTGATCGTCTCGACCGCGCGGCGCATGCCGTCGATGCGGTCGCGCAGCCGCTGGCGCAGCGGCCGCAGCTGGCGGCGATCGTCTGGCAGTTCGTCGAGGCTCTCGTCGAGAACCGCGACCGCGTCGAGCAGGCCGTCGAAATCGCCCTGAAGGTGCACGGAAGGCGCTTCCGCCCATTCGGCGCAGGCGGCAGCGACGGCGACCAGATGGCCGGCGAGATTGCCGCTGTCGACGCTCGACACATAGAGCGGATAAAGCGGACGCAGCGTCGTGGTGTCGTACCAGTTGAAGAGATGGCCCTGATAGCGGCCCATGCGCTCGATGGTGCTCATCGTCTGGTCGATGCGCTCGGCGGCATCGGCAAGGCTGATCCAGCCGAAATCGCGCGCTGAAACCACCGACAGGAGATAGACGCCGATATTGGTCGGCGACGTCCGGTTGGCGACGACGGGATGCGGCGTTTCCTGGAAATTGTCAGGCGGCAGCATGTTGTTGTCGGCATTCACATAGGTTTCGAAATACGCCCATGTGCGCCGCGCGACGATGCGCAGCCGGTCGACATCGTGCCTGGAAATGCGAAGCCTGTCCTCGGTTTCGGCCGACCGGCTGATAAGCCAGGCGAAAGCCGGCGAGCCGGCCCAGAAGATTGCAAAGAAGAAGGCGACGAAGCTGCCGGTCGAATCCGCGGCCACCGGAATGGCCAGGCCGGCAATGGCGATGACTACCGCGCCACGCATCATCCTGTAATAAGACAGGAGATCGTTGCCGCCGGTCTTGTGCGCCTGCGAGGCGGTGCGCCATTCAAGAAGGTTTTGCCGGCTGACAAACAGCCGGTAAAGCGTGCGAACGATCGCATCGCCCATCATCCAGGCGCTGTGGGCCATCAACACCACACGCAGCGCCACCATGGCAGTGCCGAAGGCGACGTCGCGGGAAATCGCGCTGAAATGGCCGCGTGCGGTCGCATCGCGGCTCTTCGGCATCAGCGAGTTTACGATGTCGAAGGTCGGTGCCATGAACAGGCTGAGAATGAGCAGCGCCTGCCATTGAGCAGCCTGCGTGAAGGGCAGCAACGTCCAGCCGCCGATCGACGACATGACCCAGAAGATCGGTGTCAGCGTGCGGCGCAGATTGTCGACCATCTTCCAGCGGGAAAGCGCGGGCACACCGGACTTCGGATCGAAGATGAAGCCAAGAAGCTGCCAGTCGCCCCGCGCCCAGCGATGCTGGCGCGAAGCATCGACCGAGTAGCGCGTCGGATAGTCCTCGACCACCTCGACGTCGGTAACCAGCGCCGAACGTGTCAGCGCGCCTTCGAGCAGATCGTGGCTGAGGATGGAATTCTCAGCGATACGCTCTCGCAGCGCCGCTTCCATCGCGTCGATATGGTAGAGGCCCTTGCCCGTGAAGGTTCCGTCGCCGAATACGTCCTGATAGAGGTCCGACACGGCAAAAACGTAAGGATCCAGGCCGCGATTGGCCGAGAATACGCGCTGGAAGAACGAAGCCTCGTCGCCGCTGGTCAGCGACGGCGTCACGCGCGGCTGCAGGATTGCGTAGCCGGCTGTGATGAGACGATGGTCGGCATCGAATTCCGGCCGGTTCAGCGGGTGGCAAAGCTTGCCGACCAGACGCTTCACCGCATCGCGGGTCATCTTGGTGTCGGCATCGAGCGTCATGACATGGACGACGCCTTCCGGCAGCGGAGCGTCCGGCGGCAGGAACGTCGTGTCACCATCGCCGCGCAGCAGGAGGTTCAACTCGTGCAGCTTGCCGCGCTTGCGCTCCCAGCCCATCCACGTTTTTTGCGACGGGTTGTAGAGCCGGCGCCGATGCAACAGATGAAACAGCGGCGCGCCTTCGACGGGATAGCGCTGGTTGAGCTTGGTGATCTCGGCGCGGGCATAGTTGAGGATTTCGAGATCGCCGGAGGTCTGCTCGCTTTCGCTGTCGGGCCAATCCGACAGCAGCGCGTAATGTATCTCGCCTTCCATGTTGGCCAGGTGATGCACTTCGAGCTGCCGAATGTTTTCCTCGACATCGTCGCGCGAGCCGATCAGGGACGGCACAACCACCAGCGTGCGCGCCTCGGCCGGCACGCCCTCCTTGAATTCGTAGCCGACCAGCCGCGTCGGCTTCAGGAACAGCAGAACGATGGTGTTGAAGAACGCCATCGCGCCTTCGCTCGCCGGCACGCAGAACAGGACCAGCATCAGGATGATCGCAGGGGTCGAAAGGCCGATCCCCGCCAGCGCAAAGCCCGACATCGTCAGAAGCAGGACGGTCAGCGCGAAAACCGGCACGACGATGCCCGCCCAGCCGGTGCTCTTGAAAGCACGCAGAAGCCTCAGGCCGAAGTCCGGCCTGAAGCCGATTTCCTTCTCCAGTTCGAGCCGCCGCGGGCCGACAAGGAAAAATCCGACATCGTTGCAGTTGGCAGCCTTGGGATCGCCCGGCTCACCGGCCTGCTCGGCCATGTCGATCGCCTTCTCGGCGACATCATATTCGCTGCGCTTGGACCGCCGCGCCAGATCCTCGATTGCCTGGCGATACTGGTCGCGGGACTGGAAATCGAGTTCGCCGAAATTGCTGCGCTCGCGCAGCAACCCGTCGACCGGGCTGACCGACTCGAACCATATCGTCCAGTCGACATCGTTGAGCAGCCGCAGGCCCTTGATGATATTGCCGGTGGTGACGTTGCCGCTCGACAGCGTCTGGTGTTCCTTGATGATGATCTCTTCGGCGTCGGAGCCGGATTTTTCGAGCTGGTCCTCGAGCCAGACAAGCGCCCTGCCCGAATTCTGCGAACCGTCGCGCAGACGGTGGAGAAGCTGCGTGGCGAAGGTGGTGTCGCGGGCGTGCTCGGTGTAGCTCGACAGGATCGTCTTGCGATCGTCGCCATCGACGAAAGCGAGCACCCGGTCGGCGACGTCGTTTGCGATCTGGCGCATCTCGTGCGCCCTGTTCACGCGCACGGCAAGCCGGCGCAAATTCTCGATCAGCACGAAGCGCAGCAGCGAGGGCAGCGCCCATAATTCGCCGATATGCATCGGCTCGACCGACTGATAGCCGTCGACGAGCGCCTTGAACATGTCGGCCAGAACGGTGCTGTCGGAATGCGCGACATAGACCCACGCCAGCACGAGCGCGCGCGGCACGACCACGCCGTTGGAAAGCGTCATCGTCGGCAGTTCGCGGTAGAAACGGCGCGGCAGGTCGCGCTTGATCTGGAAGATCGTTTCCTCGACCAGATAATTGTTATCCAGAAGCCACTGGCCGGCCGGCGTTATGGCGTCGCCCTTGGCCTGCGCTGCATTGGTGGCGCGGTAAACGGCGAGGATCTTCTCCGCGTTCTCGCGGTTGCGGGCCTGGAAGTCGAAAGGCTTGAGACCGTAGAAGTCGGTCACTTCATTTCGGGCGAGGCTTTCGCCCAATGCCCTCAGGCGGTCTTCTGGAAGGTAGTTCGAACGTATGGGTTGCTCGGCAACCGCCGGAAAAATTGCAACTGTCTTTTCCTCCAACGCGGCAGGATCAGTCTGAACGTTCATCAATATTAAATCCGCTCAACAAAAAGGGTGCCGCGTCTCGCAACGCAGCCATTATATGGCCAGAACCATTCGGAATACGATTGGTTGCATCACACGTCGGCTAAAATATTATTTTGCCTTGCAATATGGGCCTTCGTGGAAATGTGTCGGACATTTCCCTGTCAAAAAAATGTCAATTGGATCAACCGATAATGACAGGATGCGAATCCTGGCTTTTTTTGCGGTTCGCGGTCCGCAGTTGAGCACGCTCATGAACCCAGTCCAGGACGCGATGCCGCTCGGCGGACGCCGTAATTTCGGCAAAGAGGTTTCAGGCACGTCTCGCGCTACCGCAGCGGCGCGAGACGTGCCTGTCAGCCTGATCAGGCAGCGGCCGTGATGATGATCTCGACCTTGTATTCCGGGGCAGCCAGCTTGGCCTCGCCGGTAGCACGAGCAGGCGTGTTGCCCTGCGGCACCCAGCCATCCCACACGGCGTTCATTTCGGCGAAGGTGCTCATGTCGGCGAGCCAGATGATCGCCTGAAGGATCTTCGTCTTGTCCGAGCCGGCCTTGGCGAGCAGCTCGTCGATCGAGGCCAGGATATCCTTGGTCTGCTCGGTGACGCTGGTGCCGGGCTTGCCGACCTGGCCCGCCAGATAAATCGTGTTGTTGTGAATGACGATGTCGCTCATGCGCGGACCGACATCGATGCGGCGGATGGTCATGGACTTTCTTCCTTCCTTGGTTCGTTGCCGCGCGCCTCTCCAAAGGCAGCCCGCCAACTTCGTCTTGCCCATAAGGGCGAGTTCGAACAGCCTCTTAAGTTTCGGCCCGCCGCGCGGCAAGAGCCAGCCACGGCAAATCAGTGAGATATGCCTGTCCACTGTGGACGGCGAGCGGGCGCGCCATGAATCCACCGCATTTGCCCGGCCTATCGTTGACTAATGTAATAACATCACATATCCAAGGCCATCGATCGCAAGATCGCACCAGTTCCAGATGGTTCCATGACCGACGCCTGCCTGACATTTCGCGACCTGACGCTTGGCTATAACAGCCACCCGGCGGTCCACCATCTGAGCGGAGCGGTGAAGACCGGTTCGCTGACCGCTGTCGTCGGCGCCAATGGCTCCGGCAAATCGACGCTGATGAAGGGTATCGTCGGCGTGCTGAAGCCGATGGCCGGAACCTGCCTCAACACCAAGGGCGCGCGTATCGCCTATCTGCCGCAGCAATCGGAACTCGACCGCTCCTTCCCTGCCCGTGTCGTCGATCTCGTTTCCATGGGCCTGTGGCCGCGCCGGGGATTGCTCGGGCGCTTCACCAAGGACGACCGCGACGACGTTGCCAAGGCATTGATGGCGGTCGGGCTCGAAGGTTTCGAAAAGCGGCCGATCGACACGCTTTCCGGCGGCCAGCTTCAACGCACGCTGTTTGCCCGCGTGCTGGTGCAGGACGCCGACCTGATCCTGCTCGATGAGCCTTTCAACGCGGTGGACGCCAAGACCGTCGGCGACCTGATCCTGCTCATCAAACGCTGGCATGGCGAAAACCGCACGGTGATGGTCGTCGTTCACGACCTTGAGCTTGTGCGGGAGCATTTCCCCGAAACGCTGCTTCTGGCGCGCCAGCCTGTTGCCTGGGGCGCAACGAAGGAGACCTTGCGCCCGGAAAACCTGTTGCGGGCGCGCCGCTTCGACGAAGCCTGGCACGACAACGCGCCCTGGTGCGAGCCGGACGGCCAAGCGCACGATCATGACCACGTGCATTCCCACAATCACAGCCACCATCATCACGACCATGGCGAGAGCCGCGAACATGACCACGAATCCGGTCCAAGGGCGGCCTGAGCAACACCATGTATGATTTCCTGATCGCCCCCTTCGTCGAATTTGGCTTCATGCAGCGCGCGCTTGCCGGCTCGCTGATGCTCTCGCTCGGGGCCTGCCCGGTCGGCGTCTTCCTGATGCTGCGGCGCATGAGCCTGACCGGCGACGCCATGGCCCATGCCATCCTGCCGGGTGCGGCCGTCGGCTTCTATATGTTCGGCCTGCAAATCCTGCCGATGACGATTGGCGGCCTTATCGCCGGCGTCGTCGTCGCACTGGGTGCAGGCGTCGTCTCGCGCTTCACCATTCAGAAGGAGGACGCCTCTATGGCCGCCTTCTATCTGGTATCGCTGGCGCTCGGCGTTCTGATGGTTTCGATCAAGGGTTCGAGCGTCGATCTCATGCATGTGCTGTTCGGCACCGTGCTTGCCCTCAACAACGAGGCGCTGACGCTGATCGCCATGATTTGCGGAACAACCTTGCTGACGCTGGCGATCTTCTGGCGCGCCATCATCGCCGAATGCCTCGACCCCCTGTTCCTGCGCTCAGTCAGCCGCCTCGGCACGCCGGTGCACTTCATCTTTCTCGGCCTGGTGGTGCTCAATCTGGTCGGCGGGTTCCAGGCGCTCGGCACGCTGCTTTCGGTCGGGCTGATGATGCTGCCGGCCGCAGCCGCCCGCTTCTGGACGGCGCGCGTCGAGCGCATGTGTGCGCTGGCGATCCTCATAGGCTTTGCGTCCTGCATCGCCGGACTGCTGATTTCCTATCACCAGTCCCTGCCCTCGGGTCCGGCCATCATACTTTCCGCCGGCGTGGTCTATTTCTTCTCGACCATCTTCGGCACGCGCGGCGTCTTCAACACGCGCCTGCGCCACCACCGCCACAGAACCGCCTGATCAACATCAAGGAGATCTATCCATGCTCAAGACCATCCGGCTTGCCGCCCTCATGAGCGTTATAACATTAACTCCTTTCGGCCTGGCTTCCGCCTTCGCCGAACCGCTGAAGGTCGTTGCCAGCTTCTCCGTCATCGAGGACTTTGCGAAAAATGTCGGCGGCGACCGCATCGAACTGACCACGATCGTCGGCCCCGACGGCGACGCCCATGTCTATGAGCCGAAGCCGGCAGACGCTGTGGCGATGTCCAAGGCAGACGTCGTTCTCGTCAATGGCCTGCATTTCGAGGGCTTCCTTCAGCGCCTAATCGAGGCCAGCGCCACCAGGGCGACCGTCGTCGAACTGACCAAGGGCGTTGAACCGATCAAGATGAAGGAGGAATTCGAGGAAGAGGAAGAAGGCGAAGCCGCCGGTCACGCCCACCATCACGGCGATACCGACCCGCATGCCTTCCAGTCGATCGCCAATGCCAAGATCTATGTGAAGAACATCGCCGACGCCTTCTGCACCGCCGACGCGGCTGGCTGCGACACCTACAAGGCCAACGCGGACGCCTATACGCAGAAGCTGACGGAAACCGAAGGAGAGGTAAAAGCGGCTATCGCCTCGATACCCGAGAGCAAGCGCACGATCATCACCTCGCACGACGCCTTCGGCTATTTCGAGCATGAATACGGCCTGACCTTCCTGGCGCCCGAAGGCATTTCCACCGAAGCCGAACCTTCGGCTGCCGACGTTGCCGCGCTGATCAGGCAGGTTCGGGACGACAGGGCCTCGGCGGTGTTCGTGGAAAACATCACCAACACGCGGCTGATCGAGCAGATCGCATCCGAAACCGGCCTCAAGGTCGGGGGTACTCTGTACTCCGACGCGCTGTCGCCCAAGGACGGCCCAGCCTCGACCTATATCGACATGATGCGCAACAACATCACGACCATCAAAGGCGCGATCCTCGGGAGCTGAGAGCCGATCCACATAAATTGAATCAGGTTCGTTCTCCAACCGACTGATAAGTAACGATCTTTTCTCACGATCGCGGTTGAACGACGGCCTCGCAACAATCCCCTGACAGGCGGGACGCGCTCCCGCCTTTCTCGGAAGCATTATTGTTATGTTATTACATTATGAAAGGAAGACCATGCTTCATCTGCTCAAGACGGCATCAGTCGCCGCTCTCCTCGTTGGCATCGCAGCCACTGCATCCTTCGCCGAGGAAAACACCGCATGGCGGCTGTTCATCTCCGATCATGGCGAGCCTATCGTGCGCGTGCTCGATGTAACGAGCGGCAAGGAGCTCGACAAACTCGCGACCAAGGTTCCTGCCAGCCTCGCCCGCAGCGATAGCGGCAAAACGATCTTTGCCGTGCAGGGCAAGGGCGACGTCGTGCAGGCGATCTCCAGCGGCATTTCCATCGGCGATCACGGCGACCATGGCGACCTGAAGGTCGAGGATGCGAAACTGCTGGACGTTGAGTTTGCCGGCAAGAAGCCCTCGCATTTTGTCGATCATGGCGGCGATATCGCGCTGTTCTTCGATGGCGAAGGCACTGCCCGCGTGACCAGCGAGAAGGATGTTCTCGACGGCAAGGCGAATACTCGCGAAACAAAAACCGACGCGCCGCATCACGGCCTTGCGGTGGCGTTCGACGGCCACGTTCTGCTGACCGAACCCAACAAGGACAAGCCCGACGAACTGCCGGTCGGCATCCGCGTCGTCGATGCTTCGGGCAAACAGGTCGGTGACGTGCATGCCTGCCCGGACCTTCATGGCGAAGCCGCCTCCGGCAATATCCTCGCCATCGCCTGCGCCAAGGGCCTGCTGATCGCAACCAGCGGCGACAAGGAGCCCTCCATCGGGTTCCTGCCCTATTCGGAAACGCTGCCCGAGGGGAAATCAACGACGCTGGTCGGCGGCCGGGGCCTGCAATATTTCCTCGGCAATTACGGCCCGAGCGCCGTAGTGCTGATCGATCCGACCAGCAAGGACGCCTTCCGGCGGATCGAACTTCCGACGCGGCGCGTGCATTTCGCCGTCGATCCTGTGCGGCCGAAATTCGCCTATGTCTTCACCGAGGACGGCATGCTCCACCAACTCGATGTGGTTTCGGGCGCGATCACCAAGTCGCTACCCCTGACCGAGCCTTACAGCATGGACGGCCACTGGAGCGATCCGCGTCCGCGCATCGCGGTTGCCGGCGATGCCATCTTCGTCACCGACCCGCTGAAGAGCACGCTCCACGTCATCGACGCGAAAAACTTCGCGAAGACGAAGGATATCGCCGTCGAAGGCAAGCCCTTCAACATCGTCGCGGTCGGCGGTTCCGGCGAAACGCACTGATGGATTGGCCCTGCCCGACGCCTTTCCGAGCTGGGCAGGGGCGGCATGAGCGCTCGCTGAAAACTTCCGCCGGCTGAATTACGCCTTCGCCCTCCCAAGGCGATTGACCGGGCCTCCCGTCTTCAACATACTCGGTAGTATGTCGCTGATGGGAGGTCACGCATCTTGTGCGCTCGCAAAAACTCCCGCAAAACGCGATCGGTTTGAGGATGAGGCGCTTGCTGCGCCGCCAGGGAGTTTCTTTGCATGACGAATGCCGTGACCATCGCCCGCGACGGCGAGATTGCCATCGTGACCATCGACAATCCGCCGGTGAATGCGCTGAGTTTTCACGTTCGCGAGCCTCTGTTCGCAGCGTTCAACGCGCTGCAGGAGGATAGTTCGGTCGCAGCGATCGTTCTTGCCTGCGCGGGGCGCACCTTCATTGCTGGTGCCGACATTACGGAATTCGGCAAGCCGATGCAGAAGCCGGAACTGCGCGACCTGATCGCCAACCTTGAAACCATCGAAAAGCCGACAGTTGCCGCCATTCATGGCACGGCGCTCGGCGGCGGGCTGGAACTGGCGCTCGGCTGCCATTTCCGCGTCGCCGATGCCGGCGCGAAGCTTGGCCTGCCTGAAGTGAAGCTCGGCATTATTCCAGGCGGTGGCGGCACGGTTCGACTGCCGCGTCTCGTCGGCGCGTCAAAGGCGCTTTCCATGATCGTTTCCGGCACGCCGATCGGCGCGAAGGACGCGCTGGCAAGCGGCCTCATCGACGCTGTCATCGAGGGTGATCTGGTTGCCAATGCCGTCGCCTTCGCGCGGCAGAAAGTGGCCGAAGGCGGCTCACTGCTGGCCGTGCGCGACCGCAACGACAAGATCGAAAACGTCGATCTCGCTGCCTTCGACAGCCAGGCTGCCGAACTCGCCAAGAAGGCACGCGGGCTGGAAGCCCCGATCGCTTGCGCCCAGTCCGTCCGCAACGCCGTCACCCTGCCCTTCGACGAGGCCTATGCCCGGGAGCGCGAGTTCATCACGAAACTCATTTCCAGCGACCAGTCGCGCGCCCAGCGGCATCTGTTCTTCGCCGAGCGCGAGGCGGCCAAGGTTCCGGGCGTCGGCAAGGACGTGAAGCCGCGCGACGTCAAGCGCGTCGGCGTCATCGGGGCCGGCACGATGGGCGGCGGCATCGCCATGGCCTTCGTCAATGGCGGCATTCCGGTAACATTGCTCGAAATGAGCCAGGAAGCGCTTCAGCGCGGCCTCGGCATGATCGACAAGAATTATTCCATCTCGGTATCGCGCGGTTCGCTGACGGAAGAAGCCAAGGCCAAGCGCCTTGCCGCCTTTTCCACCACCACGGACTACGCCGACCTTGGCGATTGCGACCTGATCATTGAGGCCGTGTTCGAGGAAATGTCGGTCAAGAAGGAAGTGTTCGGCAAGATCGATGCGGTGGCAAAGCCCGGCGCGATCCTGGCCACCAACACCTCCTATCTCGACGTCAACGAGATCGCGGCCTCCACCAGCCGGCCACAGGATTTCCTCGGCCTGCATTTCTTCTCGCCGGCCAATGTCATGAAGCTGCTCGAAATCGTGCGCGGCGCAAAAACGGCTCCGGACGTTCTGGCGACCGCTCTTGCCGTGGGCCGCAAGATAGCCAAGGTGCCGGTGGTCGTCGGCGTCTGCCACGGCTTCGTCGGCAACCGCATGCTTGCCGCGCGCGGTCAGGATATGGAAAATCTGCTGCTCGAAGGCGCTTCTGCGGAACAGATCGACAAGGTGTTTGCCGATTTCGGCTGGCCGATGGGGCCGTTCCAGATGTGGGACCTTGCCGGCCTCGACATCGGCTGGCGCAACCGCAAGGCGACCGGCAAGACCGCGATCATCGCAGACGCGCTTTGCGAACAGGGACGCTTCGGCCAGAAAACGGGCAAAGGCGTCTATCTCTACGAAAGCGGCTCGCGCACGCCGATACCCGATCCTGAAGTCCAGGCGCTCATCGAGAGCAAGGCCAGGGAACGTGGCATCGAGCGCCGGACGATTTCGGCCGAGGAGATCAACGAGCGTACGCTCTATCCGATGATCAATGAGGGCGCGAAAATCCTCGAGGAAGGCATCGCCGCGCGCGCATCCGACATCGATATCGTCTGGGTCAACGGCTACGGCTTCCCGATCGGCAAAGGCGGCCCGATGTTCTGGGCCGGGCTGGAAGGCATCTCGAAAATCGTCGATCGTCTCGAATATTGGTATGCCCGCAATGGTGACGATGCGTTCAAGCCCTCGCCGTTGCTGAAAAAAGCGGCCGAGATCGGCAAATTTTCCGACGACGCTTGATCGGCGCGACCCAGAACTCAAGGAGAAAGAAATGGCAGACGCCGTCATCGTATCCACCGCGCGCACGCCGATCGGCAAGGCCTATCGTGGCGCGCTCAACGACACGCCCGGCGCCACGCTTGGCGCCCATGCAATCGCCGCCGCCCTCGCCCGTGCCGGGATCGAAGGTGGCGAGATAGAGGATGTGGTGATGGGCTGCGCCTTGCAGCAGGGCACGACCGGGCTGAACATCGCCCGCCGCGCCCTGGTTACCGCCGGCCTGCCGGTCAGCGTTGCCGGCACTACCATCGATCGCCAATGCGCTTCCGGGCTTCAGGCGATGGCCGTTCTCGCCAATGCCATCCGCAACGATGGCGTCACGGCGGGCATCGCCGGCGGACTGGAATCTATCAGCCTCGTCCAGAACGAAAAGATGAACAATTTCCGCCTGATCGACGAGAAACTGATGGCAATCAAGCCGGACATCTACATGCAGATGATCGACACGGCCGAGATCGTCGCCAAGCGCTACGGCATTTCGCGCGAGGCGCAGGATGAATATGCGCTGGAAAGCCAGCGTCGCGTGGCCGCCGCCCGTGAAGCCGGGCGTTTCGACAAGGAGATCGCGCCGATCAGGACGACGATGGCCGTGGTCGACAAGGAGACCAAGGAAGTCTCCCACCGCGAGGTCGAGCTTGCCCATGACGAAGGTCCGCGCGCCGACACGACTGCCGAAGGACTGGCCGGTCTGAAGCCTGTCCGCGGCGAAGGCCACGTCATCACCGCCGGCAATGCCAGCCAGCTTTCCGACGGTGCTTCGGCCTGCGTGATGATGAGCGACAAGGAAGCGGAAAGGCGCGGCCTGACGCCGCTCGGCACATTGCGCGGCTTCGTTGCCGCCGGCTGCGAGCCGGACGAAATGGGCATCGGCCCGGTTTTCGCGGTGCCGCGCCTCCTCCAGCGCCACGGCCTGAAAATCGATGACATCGGGCTCTGGGAACTCAACGAGGCTTTTGCCGTGCAGGTCATATACTGCCGCGACAAGCTCGGCATCGACCCCGACAAGCTGAACGTGGATGGCGGCGCCATCGCGGTCGGCCACCCCTACGGCATGAGCGGTGCGCGGCTTGCCGGCCACGCGCTGATCGAGGGCAAGCGTCGCGGCGTGCGCTATGCGGTCGTCACCATGTGTGTCGGTGGCGGCATGGGAGCTGCCGGGCTGCTCGAAATCAATTAGCAAACTGATTCCGGTTTCGTCGCCAACCAGCTGTCTTCGAAGGATTTTCTTCAATCAACCCGGCGGATGAAACCGTGGAGCGGTTGCAACCGAAAAAATGCAATCGCAGGAGTGTCGCGAAAAGGCAGCGCAGCCTATATGCTGCATGCAAACAAGCGTTGACGAGGGACGACCATGGAATATCGCCAGATCTCCGACGACTACTCGGTGTCGGGGCAGATCAGCACCGACGAAATCGCCACCATCAAGGCCGCCGGCTTCAAGAGCATCATCTGCAATCGCCCAGACGATGAACAGCCGGGCCAGCCTTCCGCATCCGAAATCGGCAAGGCCGCCGAGGCTGCGGGCCTGCCCTTTCGTCATATCCCGCTCGTCAGCGGCCAGCCGGTGACGCCTGCCGATGCCGAAGCCATGGCCAAGGCATTGGACGAACTGGAAGGCCCGGTCTTCGCCTATTGCCGCTCGGGCGCACGCTCGACCAATCTGTTCATGGCCGCCCAGCCGTTCAGAGGCTGAGGCTCGCGCGCCCTGCCCTCAAAGCGGCAGGGCCGAAGTCTCTTTCAAAGTCTGCAAGACGATAGCCGTCTTCACATGCTGCACGGATTCGTGCGGCAGAAGCACGCCGTTGACGAAATCGGCCAGCGATTTCAGGTCCGGCGTCACCACCTTCAGGATGTAATCCATCTCGCCGGTCAGCGCATGCGCCTCCTGCACCTCGGGAAGCCTTGAAAGCAGATCGGAGAAACGCTGCGCGTTGTCGCGATTGTGCGTGGCCAGTGTCACCGAGATGACGTTGACCAGCGAAAAACCGAGCTTGTCGCGGTCAAGCACGGCGCGGTAACCCTGGATGAACCCATCATCCTCCAGCCTCTGACGCCGCCGCGAACATTGCGACGGCGACAGGTTCACGCGCTCCGAAAGGTCGTTGTTGGTGAGCCTGCCATCGGCCTGCAGCAATGACAATATCTTGCGATCAAACTGATCAAGACGCGTACTATCCATAACTTTCCGATCATTCTTGCATGATGTACGCACATTTTCATCATTTCGGGCACCCGAATGCAAGCACAATGCACGCCATCGGGATTATCATGCATGAACACTGAGATTCCGGCTCTTGAGCCGACAGGAGGCAATCATGGGTCCCTTCCCGCACGACGCACCGCCCGCCACCATCAGCGAGGCCAATCCGGCCGGCACCGACGGTTTCGAATTCGTCGAATTCGCCCATCAGGAGCCTGAAAAGCTTTCCGAACTGTTCGAGCGCATGGGCTACAAGCCGGTCGCCCGCCACCGGACGAAAAACATCACCATCTGGCGTCAGGGCGACATCAATTACGTGCTCAATGCCGAACCCGGCTCCTACGGCATGAAGTTCGTGGAGAAACACGGCCCCTGCGCACCTTCCATGGCCTGGCGGGTGGTGAATGCAAAGCATGCCTATGACCACGCCGTCGCCAAGGGCGCGACGCCCTATGACGGCGACGACAAGACGCTGGACGTGCCGGCCATCGTCGGCATCGGCGGCTCGCTGCTCTATTTCATCGAGAAGTACGGCGCCAAGGGTTCGGCCTATGATGCCGAATTCGAATGGCTCGGCGAGCGCGACCCTCGGCCGGAGGGCGTCGGCTTCTATTATCTCGACCACCTCACCCACAATGTCTATCGCGGCCAGATGGACAAATGGTGGGCCTTCTACCGCGAACTGTTCGGCTTCAAGCAGATCCATTTCTTCGACATTGCCGGCAAGATGACCGGGCTGATCAGCCGCGCCATCACCTCGCCCTGCGGCAAGATTCGCATCCCGCTGAACGAATCCACCGACGACAAGAGCCAGATCGAAGAGTATCTGCGCAAATACAAGGGCGAAGGCATCCAGCACATCGCCGTCGGCACGGACGCAATCTACGAGGCCACCGACAGGCTGGCCGGCAACGGGCTGAAGTTCATGCCCGGTCCGCCCGAGACCTATTACGACATGTCGTTCGACCGCGTGAACGGCCATGACGAGCCGATCGAGCGGATGAAAACCCACGGCATCCTCATCGACGGCGAAGGCGTGATCGACGGCGGCATGACCAAGATCCTGCTGCAGATCTTCTCGAAAACCGTCATCGGCCCGATCTTCTTCGAATTCATCCAGCGCAAGGGCGATGAAGGCTTCGGCGAAGGCAATTTCCGCGCGCTGTTCGAATCGATCGAGGAAGACCAGATCCGCCGCGGCGTGATCAAGATGGATGCGGCGGAGTAGGATCGGCATTGCGGGCCGGTCAATTATGACCTAAATTATGGTCATAAAGGATCAGCCCATGAATATTGAGCGCAAGTCTACAACCTTCAGCGCCGCCGAGGCGAAGGCAAAATTTTCAGAAATTCTGAAGCGCGCTGAAGCTGGCGAACGGTTTGTCGTGACCCGTCATGGAAAGCCTATTGTCGAAATCGCGGCAAGTGCAGATGCACTGCCAAAAAAGTCGCTACGCGGCGCCATGAAAGGCCAAATCTGGATCGCCGAGGACTTCGACCTGCTCGGTCCGGAATGGGATGAATACGTTTCGTGAGTGATCGAGGCTATCTTATCGACACGCACATCGTTCTCTGGGATCTCGCGGACGACAAGCGTATCTCCAAGGCGCATGACGAAATATTGCTGGGCGGAGCACCAAAATACATCAGCGTCGCCTCACTTTGGGAGATCGCGATCAAATCGGCTGCCGGCAAACTTTCCATGCCGGGCGATTTGCTGGAAACAATTCAGGCAAGCGACGTCATGCTGTTACCCATTCTTTCGCAGCATGTCCTGCATACGGCCACTTTGCCGCGCCATCATGGTGATCCATTCGACCGCTTGTTGATAGCTCAGGCACAGCTTGAGGGTCTGACCCTGGTGACCGCCGACAGGCATTTTGCCAGCTACGACGTCGCTATCGTCTGATCAGTCGAGTCCCAGCCGTTCCACCTCTTCCCTCCGAAAGCGCAGATCGTAATCGAGAAAGAACTCGTCGAGTTGCGGCGGCTTGACCGATGTGCCCGACAGCATCGCATGGACCTGGCCGCGATGGTGGATCTGGTGCAGGAAGAGATGCGCGAGCAGGTCGCCGATGCGCTCGGGGATTTGACCCGCCTCGTCCCGGTCGGTTATCACCCGCCGCTCAAGATCGTTTCTTGTAAGCGCGTCGCAATAGGCGACAAGCTGGCGATCGAAATCGGCCTGCGCGGCAGCAAGCTTGCCGGCATCTTCGAAGTCCGTGAGGCGGCCGAAGATCGCCAACCCCTCGCCCACCTCTTCGAGCATGTCGAAATAGAACAGATCGACCGCGTAGATGTGATTCAGCGTCTCCTTGATCGAGGGGAAGAAGCTGATGCGCGGCGCTTCGAACTCGCCCGGTTGAAGCGCGACCGCCGCCCGATAAAGCCGGTCGTTGGACCAGAGGTTGTTGCGCGCCATCTGGCGGTTATGGCTCAGAAGGTCCATCGCCTCCTCCCTGAACAGACTAGTCCTCTCAGCCCTCGTAGCGCTGCACGGTCTGCTCGATCGCGCCGAAGATCGAACGGCCATCGGAATCCTTCATTTCGATGCGCACCGCGTCGCCGAAGCGCATGAACGGTGTTTTCGGTGCGCCGCCGTCGATCGTCTCGATCATGCGGATTTCGGCAATGCAGGAATAGCCGGCGCCGCCTTCGGAAACCGGCTTGCCGGGGCCGCCGTCGAGCTTGTTCGAGACGGTGCCCGAACCGATGACCGAGCCGGCAACCAGCGGCCGGGTCTTTGCCGCATGGGCAACCAGTTGCGGAAAGTCGAACGTCATGTCGACGCCGGCATTGGCGCGGCCGAACGGCTTTCCGTTGAGGTCGACCTGAAGCGGCAGGGTAACCTTGCCGCCGTCCCAGGCGTCGCCGAGTTCGTCGGGCGTGACAGCCACCGGCGAGAAAGCAGACGAAGGTTTGGACTGGAAGAACCCGAACCCCTTGGCGAGTTCGTCCGGGATCAGCCCGCGCAGGGAGACATCATTGACCAGCATGACAAGGCGGATCGCGTCACGCGCCGTCTCGACGCTGGCACCCGCAGGCACGTCGCCAATGATGACGGCCACTTCGCCTTCCATATCCGCGCCATAGGCTTCGTCGGCGAGCAGGATAGGATCGCGCGGGCCTATGAAGGAATCCGAGCCGCCCTGGTACATCAGCGGATCAGTCAGGAAACTTTCCGGCAGCGTGGCACCGCGCGCCTTGCGTACCAATTCGACGTGATTGACGTAGGCCGAGCCATCCGCCCATTGATAGGCGCGCGGCAGCGGCGAATGCGCGTCGTGCTCATGAAAGCGCTGCGATGGAACCGCACCCGTTTCAAGCGATTCCGCCAATGCCGCCAGATGCGGCGCGATGCGCTGCCAGTCATCCAGCGCCGCCTGCAAGGTCGGGACGAGGAAGGATGCGTCGGTGTAGCGCGTCAGGTCGCGCGACACGACCACGAGTTTTCCGTCTCGCGAGCCGTTCTTCAGCGTAGCCAGTTTCATGCAGTCCTCCCTTTATGCGGCATGTTCGTCCGCGAATTCCACAACAAGGCCATCGCGGCCGATCGTCAAGCCGCCAGCCCATGTTTTCCTGACAGCAGCAATCCAATCAGCCTCGTCGAATTCGGGATCGTCCGCCGGAATGAGATGATTGAGCACGAGCCGGCCGACATTTGCCGCCTTGGCGATCAGTCCGGCATCGGCGGCCAGGGTGTGGCTCGCCATGAGATGCTCGCGCAGCCTTGCGCCATTACCCGTCCGTGCGACCAGCCGCTCGACGCCCTCCTCCAGCATCGCCTCGTGGACAAGGATGTCGGCACCCCTGGCGAAATCTGCGAGCGGCGGAAAGTAGGCAGTGTCGGCTGAGAACACGACGCTTTTGCCGCCATGCTCGAAGCGCAGCGCAAAGCACTCCGTCACCGGCGGATGATCGACGCGCAACGCGGTGACGCTCAGCCCATCGTCCGCAAGTACCGACCCTTCGCCGAATTCCACCACCTTCACCAGATCGCGGATGTCGGGCCGGCCCTCGTCAACGATGCGAATGTCGATGTCGAAAGCCATGGATTGCAGGAAGCCGCGCCAGTAGTCGGCGGTGCCGACCGGGCCGAAGACTTTTACCGGCATCGCCAGTCCGGCCGTCCAGGCGGTGTGGATCAGCGGCCCGAGTTCCAGAATATGGTCGGAATGCAGGTGCGTGATGAAAATGAGATCTAGCTGTTTCAGGCTGATGCCGGCGTCGGTCAGGCCGCGCGTAACGCCGAGCGCGCAATCGACGACGATCGTTCGCCCGCCGAGTTCGAGCAGCGACGATGTCGGCCACGGCCCGCCCGGTCTGATCGCCGGGCCGCCCTTGGTGCCGAGCAGAACCAGTCTGTTACTCAAGACCAGTCGCCCTCCGGCGTGCCGTTGAAGCGCTTCCTGAGATCCTTCCAGCAATCGATATAGTCCTGCTGCAAGGTCGGCAGTTCGGCGCCGTAGCGCGTCAGCATCTGGGGAAAGCGCGTCTCGAACATGAAGGCCATCGTGTTTTCGAGCTTATGCGGCTTCAGTTCCACTTTCGAGGCCTTTTCGAAGCCAGGCGCGTCCGGCCCATGGGCCAGCATCATGTTGTGCAGGCTGATGCCGCCGGGCACGAACCCCTCTTCCTTGGCATCGTACTGGCCATGGATCAGCCCCATGAACTCGCTCATGATGTTGCGGTGATACCAGGGCGGGCGGAACGTGTCTTCCGCCACAAGCCAGCGCGGCGGGAAGATGACGAAGTCGACATTGGCCGTTCCTTCCTCGCCCGAGGGCGCGGTCAGCACGGTGAAGATCGACGGATCGGGATGGTCGAACAGGATCGCGCCGACCGGCGAAAACGTCGCAAGATCATATTTGTAGGGCGCGTAGTTGCCATGCCATGCGACCACGTCGAGCGGCGAATGGTCGAGTTTGGTTACGTGGAAGGAACCGCACCATTTGACGATCAGCCGGCACGGTGTCTCCTTTTCCTCGAACCACGCGCAGGGTGTCTTGAAGTCGCGCGGGTTGGCGAGGCAGTTGGCGCCGATCGGCCCGCGATCCGGCATGGTGAACTTTGCGCCGTAGTTCTCGCAGACATAGCCGCGCGCTTCCGCATCAATCAGCTCAACCTTGAACACCAGCCCGCGCGGAAGCACTGCAATCTCGCCCGGCTTCAGCTCGATCACGCCCATTTCGGTGACGAAATTCAACCGGCCGATCTGCGGCACGACCAGAAGCTCGCCGTCGGCGTTGAAGAAATGATCGTCCACCATCGAGCGGTTGGCGACATAGACATGCGCCGCCATGCCCGACTGCCCCAGCGTGTCGCCGGCCGTGGTCATGGTACGCATGCCGGCGATGAAGTCCGTCGGCTCCTTCGGCATCGGCACCGGGTTCCAACGATACTGGCCAAGAGCAAGCTCATGATCGCCGACATTCGGCGCACTCTTCCAAAGCGGGTAGTCAGCCGCCTTGAACCGCCCCGTATGCTTCACGCTCGGCCGGATACGATAGAGCCAGGAGCGCTCATTGGTGCCGCGCGGCGCGGTGAAGGGCGAGCCGGAAAGCTGTTCGGCATAAAGCCCGTAGGCCGGACGCTGCGGCGAATTGCGGCCCTGCGGCAGCGCGCCGGGCAGGCTTTCGGTCTCAAAATCGTTGCCGAAACCCGGCATGTAGGAAAAGACCATGGCTTCCTCCCATGATTGACCTGAATTGGTTACAGATGTAACCATTGAAAATGTAACTATCAATGGTGGTCGGTGCGTCCTTCGAGGCTCGCTTCGCTCGCACCTCAGGATGAGGGAGGTAAGCGCCGTTTCTCACCTGCGCCCAGTTGAACTAGCGTTTCAGAACTTGGGTAAAGCACCAACCTCCCTCATCCTGAGGTGCGACCCTGAGCTTGTCGAAGGGGAGCCTCGAAGGACGCACTTTAAGGTGTGCAGCAAATGCCCAATGATAAGCTGGAACTAGAAAGTTTCCTCCCATATCGGCTCTATCATATCGCCGATCTGGTCAGCCGCGAATTTGCGAGGATCTACAAGGACAGACTCGGCCTTACCCGCCCCGAATGGCGCGTCCTTGCAGGCCTCGGCCAGCACGGAGAGATGACGGCAAAAGCGATCGGGGAACAGTCGGCCATGCACAAGACCAAGGTGTCGCGCGCCGTGGCCGAGCTTGAACGCCGGCGCTGGCTGACGCGCACCCCCGACGAAGCCGACCGCCGCGTCGAGCACCTGACGCTGACGAAAGCGGGCGGAGCCGTCTACGCCGAGATGGTGCCGCTGGCGAAGGCGTTTGAAAGAACGCTACTCGAAAGAATGCACGAGACTGAACGGAACGCCCTAATGGTTGCTTTGACCGGACTGGAATCGGCATACCGCAAGAACCGGGCAGATTTCGACGCGTTCGACCGCATCATGAGCCGACCAGGTGGACAAACGCCGAGTACCGACGATTCTGTGTGAGGCGCCAGGTCGCCCTCACCAGTCCATCACCACCTTGCCGGAATTGCCGCTGCGCATCGCATCGAAACCTTGCTGGTAGTCGTCGATGCCGATGCGGTGGGTGATCAGGCCGGACACGTCCAGCGGCCCCTGCACCAGCGCGATCATCTTGTACCAGGTCTCGAACATTTCGCGGCCGTAGATGCCCTTCAGGGTCAGCATCTTGAAGATGACCTTGTTCCAGTCGATCTCGAAGCCGGTGGGCGCAATGCCGAGGATGGCGATCTTGCCGCCATTGTTCATGGTATCGATCATGTCGCGGAAGGCGACCGCCGAGCCCGACATTTCGAGGCCGATGTCAAAACCCTCGGTCATGCCTTCCTCGCGCATGACGTCGCGCAGCTTTTCCTTCGAGGCGTCGACCACGTGATGCACGCCGAGCTTGCGCGCAAGCTCGAGGCGAACCGGGTTGATGTCGGTGATGACCACCTTGCGCGCGCCGACGCATTGCGCCACCAGCGCGCCCATGATGCCGATCGGCCCGGCGCCGGTGACCAGCACGTCCTCGCCAACCAGATCGAATGACAGCGCCGTATGCACCGCATTGCCGAGCGGGTCGAAGATCGCAGCGATCTCGTCGGGCACGTCATCGGGGATCGGCACGACATTGTGCTGCGGGATTGCCAGATACTCGGCGAATGAGCCCGGCCGGTTGACACCGACGCCCAGCGTGTTGCGGCACAGGTGCCCCCTGCCCGCCCGGCAGTTGCGGCAGTGGCCGCAGACGATGTGTCCCTCGCCCGAGACGCGCTGGCCGACATGATAGTCCTTCACCGCGGCACCGAAATCGACCACCTCGCCGACGAACTCATGGCCGGTCACCATGGGAACGGGCACGGTCTTCTGCGCCCACTGGTCCCAATTGTAGATATGGACGTCAGTGCCGCAGATCGCCGATTTTCGCACCTTGATCAGCACGTCGTTGGGGCCGATCTCCGGCACCGGAACCTCTTCCATCCAGATACCCGGTTCGGCCTTGGCCTTCACCAGCGCGCGCATCATGTTGGACATGATCTTGTTCCTCGAATCTCTTGATCCAGAATCGTTTTTAGAAAGAGTCTTGCTCAGGCAATAACGCCCAATTCGCGACCGACCGCTCCAAACGCCTCAACCGCCCGGTCAATGTCTTCCGGCGAATGCGCCGCCGACATCTGCGTGCGGATGCGTGCCTGGCCCTTCGGCACGACGGGGAAGGAAAAGCCGATGACGTAGATGCCGTGGTCGAGCAGTCTTTGCGCCATTTCCTGCGCCAGTGTGGCATCGCCCAGCATCACCGGGATGATCGGGTGGTCAGCACCGGCCAGCGTGAAGCCGAGCTTCGACATGCCGGCGCGGAAGCGCGCGGCGTTGGCGTAGAGCTTTTCGCGCAAAGCCCCGCCGCTCGCGACCAGTTCCAGCACCTTGATCGAACCGCCGGCGATCGAAGGCGCCAGCGTGTTGGAAAACAGATAGGGCCGCGAGCGCTGGCGCAGCCAGTCCACCACCACGGCCTTGCCCGAGGTGTAACCGCCGGAAGCGCCGCCGAGCGCCTTGCCGAGGGTGCCGGTGATGATGTCCACCCTGCCCTCGACGCCGCAATGTTCGGCCGAGCCGCGCCCATGCTTGCCGACGAAGCCGACGGCGTGGCTGTCGTCGACCATCACCATCGCGCCGTATTTTTCGGCGAGATCGCAGACGCCCTTCAGGTTGGCGATGATGCCGTCCATCGAAAAGACGCCGTCTGTGGCGATGAGCTTGAAGCGGCTGCCTTCGGCCTTCTTCAGCTCTTCCTCAAGGGCTGCCATATCGTTGTTGGCATAGCGGAAGCGTTTTGCCTTGGAGAGCCGCACGCCGTCGATGATCGAGGCGTGGTTGAGCGCATCGGAAATGATGGCGTCTTCTTCGCCCAGCAATGTCTCGAACAGCCCGCCATTGGCATCGAAGCAGGAGGAATAGAGGATCGTGTCCTCCATGCCGAGAAAGCCAGAAATCTTTGCCTCAAGCTCCTTGTGCTCCTCCTGCGTGCCGCAGATGAAGCGCACAGAGGCCATGCCATAGCCATAGCGATCGAGTGCGGCCTTGGCGGCATCGCGCAGTTCGGTGCTGTCGGCCAGGCCGAGATAGTTGTTGGCGCAGAAATTCAAGAGCTTCTTGCCGCCGACCGCGATCTCGGCCGATTGCGGCGAGGTGATCACACGTTCGGATTTGTACAGCCCGGCCGATTTGAGCCCGGAAATCTCGGTTTCGAGATGGGAAAGGAATGTCTTGCTCATACCGGGTCGCCTCTTTGTATGGACCGACTCTGCCGTCGGGCGTGTCTCCGTTCTATCGGAAATACGACCGCAGGCAGTCATTCGTCCAATAGAATCCTTCGCCCGGCTCTGGAAGCCGGTTTGGCGGCTGGCTAGGATCGCGTATCAGTCTAGATCTGGAGTTAACCATGGCCGCGCAGTTTCCCGTCTTCGATCTCGGACGTTTCGAAAAAGCGGACGCTGGGGAGCGCCAGCGGCTAGGCGTCGAGGTCGACGCGATCTGCCGCTCGACGGGTTTTCTGGCCATCGCCAACCATGGCGTGCCGCAGCAGGTGATCGACGCCGTGTGGAGCAAGGCGCATGATTTCTTCGACCTGTCGCCTGATGAGAAACAGAAGGCCAAAGCACCTTACAAGGGTTATCCTTACGGCTATCTCGGCCCTGAACTGGAAGCGTTGGCAAAGTCGCGCGATGTCGACAGCCCGCCCGACCTCAAGGAAAGCTTCAATGGCGGGCCGCTGAGCGTGCCGGCCGGCATGACCGACGAACAGGCACTCGCCTTCTGCTATGCAGCGACGATCTGGCCCGACGAGCCGGACGGTTTCGTGCCGGCGTGGAAGGCCTACTACTCAGCACTCGAAGATCTCGCCGCGCGCATCATGCGGCTGTTTGCGGTCGGCCTGAAACTGCCGGAAGATTATTTCGACGCCTTCATCGATGCGCCGATCAGTGCGCTGCGTGCGCTGAACTATCCCGAACAAACCACACCGCCAAAACCCGGCCAGCTTCGCGCCGGCGCACATACCGACTATGGCAGCCTCACCATCCTGCTGCCGCAGGAAGGATCAAAGGGCCTTGAACTCATCACGCCTGACGGCAACTGGACGCCGGTGCCGCCGGTTCCGGGCGCCTTCGTCATCAATATCGGCGACCTGATGGCGCTGTGGACGAACGACCGCTGGGTCTCGACCATGCACCGCGTGGTCAATCCCTCGCCCGAAGATGGCGGCATGGCGCGACGGCAGTCGCTGGCCTTCTTCCACCAGCCCAATTGGAATGCCGAGATCGTCTGCCTGGAGCAGTGCCTCGCGCCCGGCGAAGCGCCGAAATACGCTCCAGTGCGTTCCGGGCCGTATCTGATGAGCAAGTTCCAGGCGACGACGAAATAGCTCGCGCCACGGCGAGAGAGTGGCCGTTGTCACAAAAGCGACTTGGTTATCCGGCGCATCCTTCGCGTCAGGCGGGCGCGGTCGACGCTAGACTGCGTGCAAAGTCACCTCCAGCACGCAGGGAAACGCATGCCGCCGGCTACAGCCATTTCAAGCATCCGCCTTTACCGCCAATGGCAGCCCTTTCGCGACGGCACCTATCGCTGCTCGGGCGGGCGCAGCGCGGAAGGGTTCGATTCGACGATCGTCGAGATCAGTTCGCGGGACGGTTTTGTCGGCTATGGCGAGATGGCGCCGCTCGGCAGTTTTTACGATCCGGCCTTTGCCGAAGGCGCACGCGCGGCGATGCGCGAGCTTGCGCCCACTTTGCTCGACCAGGACGCCGCGGGCATCGAAGCGCTGAACCGGCGCATGGACCTGCTGCTCAAGGGACACCCTTACGCGAAGTCGGCCATCGACATGGCGCTGTGGGATCTGGCCGGGCGGCGCAGCGGCCTGTCGCTCGCATCGATGACTGGCGGAGCAGAAGGTTCAAGCCTGCCTCTCTACCGCTCGCTGGCGCAGGAAGCGCCAGACGCCATGGCGGCTCGGGCGCGGAAATACATTGCCGAGGGTTATCACCGGCTTCAGGTCAAGGTCGGCCTCGATGTGGACGAGGATATTGCGCGGCTGGAAGCGGTTCGCGGCGCGGTGCCCGCCGGCACCGTGCTCTTTTGCGATGCCAATGGCAGTTGGGGCACGGCCGAGACGCGCCGTTTCCTGATGGCGACCCGCGACATCGACTACGCACTGGAACAACCCTGCGCGAACTACGACGAGAACCTCGCCATCCGCCGCCTTTGCGAGCGCCCACTGGTGCTGGACGAAACGATAGACAGCGTCGACGTGCTGTTGCGGGCAATTGCGGACGGGCTGGTCGACGGCATAACGATAAAACTTGCCCGCGTCGGCGGGCTGACCAAGGCCAAGCTGCTGCGCGACATCGCCATCGCGAAAAATCTCAAGATCACGATCGAGGACACCGGCGGCGCGCAGATCGATACGGCCGCCTATTCAGGCCTGCTGCTTTCGACGCCGGAAGGGCTACGGCAGCACACGGTCGATTTCCACAATTGGGTAACGGTTGCCAATGCGCGGGCCGATTTCCGGATCGCCGATGGCACGATGACTTTGCCTGACGGTCCCGGCTTGGGGATCGAAGTCGATGTGGAGGCACTTGGCGAGCCGATCTTCGCCTGCAGCGCCTGAGGGCCAAAAAATTCAGCCGGGCACTTGGCCCGGCTGATTGAATATCAAACGTCTTCGCTTTTCTCAGAAGAACGCCTGAAGTCCCGTCTGCGCCCGCCCGAGGATCAGCGCGTGGACGTCATGCGTGCCCTCATAGGTGTTGACCGTCTCCAGGTTCTGCGCGTGGCGCATGACGTGATAGCCGATCTGGATGCCGTTGCCGCCGTGCATGTCGCGGGCCTGGCGGGCGATGTCGAGCGCCTTGCCGCAATTGTTGCGCTTGACGATCGAGATCATCTCCGGCGCAAATTTGTGTTCGTCCATCAAGCGGCCGACGCGCAACGAGCCCTGAAGGCCGAGCGCGATTTCGGTCTGCATGTCGGCCAGCTTCTTCTGGAAAAGCTGCGTCTGCGCCAGCGGCTTGCCGAACTGCTTGCGGTCAAGGCCATACTGGCGCGCGCGGTGCCAGCAATCCTCGGCGGCACCCATCGCGCCCCAGGAAATGCCGTAGCGGGCGCGGTTGAGGCAGCCGAACGGACCTTTCAGGCCCGACACATTCGGCAAAAGCGCATCTTCGCCGACTTCGACATTTTCCATGACGATTTCGCCGGTGATCGAGGCGCGCAGCGACAGCTTGCCGTCGATCTTGGGCGCTGAAAGGCCCTTCATGCCCTTCTCAAGCACAAAGCCGCGGATCTGGTTGTCATGGGCCGCCGACTTCGCCCAGACGACGAACACGTCGGCGATGGGGGCGTTGGAAATCCACATCTTCGAGCCGGAAATCCTGTAGCCGTTGGCCGTCTTCTCGGCGCGGGTCTTCATGCCGCCCGGATCGGAGCCGGCATCCGGCTCGGTCAGGCCGAAACAGCCGATCCACTCGCCCGAAGCGAGTTTGGGCAGAAACTTCTTGCGCTGCTCCTCCGAGCCGTAGGCATGGATCGGAAACATGACCAGCGACGATTGCACGCTCATCATCGAGCGATAGCCGGAATCGACGCGCTCGACCTCGCGGGCAACCAGCCCGTAGGTGACATAGCCGGCGCCGAGGCCGCCATATTCTTCCGGGATGGTGATGCCGAGCAGGCCTGCATCACCCATTTCGCGGAAAATCGCCGGATCGGTTTTTTCGTCGAGATAGGCTTCCTCGATGCGGGGCGCGAGTTTGTCGGCGGCAAAGGCTGCTGCCGCATCGCGGATCATGCGTTCGTCCTCCGAAAGCTGATCCTCCAGAAGGAACGGATCGTTCCAAACGAAGGAGGCCGCGCTCCCCACCTTTTTTTCGACGTTCATGGCGTTTCCCAGATTTATTTGAAGCTTGAAATATTACTCTACCGCAGATCGCTTGCAAGGGCAAAAACTTTTGGTTCCCACACCAATCAAATGCGATCGCCGATCGCAAAAACTCTCTGTGCGCCCCCGTATTTTGTGTGAATAAACGAAAACTTTCACAAAGGCTTGTCCTGTCGTTAACTTTTTTGTGCGGATGATCCCACCGCACAACTGACATCGCGGGTTTAAGGGGCTATCCGGGACATGTCGCAGCCGCAGATCAATGCCGGTTCTGACCGGCTTATCCTGCTTATCAAGGGCGCATACTGGGTCGCGTTGATCATTATCGCGGCGATGGCAACGGCGTCGTTCATCATGCTGCAGCAGATGATGGCCGCTCAGGTGCGCGACCAGAGCCTGCTGATACTCGCAAACACCCAGAAAGCCCTCTCGCAACGCGTCGTTTTCCTCGCAAGCGCGGTCAACAGCGCCGCGCGCGAACAGCAGCCCGCGCTGGTCAAAGCGCTGAGGGAGGCAACAACCGAATTCGAGCAGAATTACGATCTCCTTCTCGAGCGGACGGGCGCAAGCGCTGTATCCGAAGCACGCCTGGACCCCAACACGATCGAAAGCGTGCTGTTTGCCAAACCTCATCATCTCGATTTCTTTTCGGTCGGGCTTGCCGCCAATGGCTGGCGCTTCATCTCGGCCTTCGAATCCCAGCTCGGCATGGGCGGCGGTGTCGTTCAATACAAGCTGGACACCGGGCGCGCCTCGCTGGACGAGACCGTGGCAAGCGCAACGCTGGCCGGGTACAGCGCGCTTGGCGACCGCATCGAAGCCTTCGCCAACCAGCGCCTTACCAGCCTGCTCGATCTCCATCGCATGCTGTACTACGCAATCATCGGCGTAATCATCATGGTGGCGCTGTTCATCTTCCAGCCGATGTCGAACATGATCCGCCGCAGGACGCTTGAGCTCGTCGATGCGCGCAACTCCATGGCCTTCATAGCCGTGCATGACGGATTGACCGGCCTGCACAATCGCACATTCCTGACGGATCATTTCGACGCACTGATCAAAGGTGCGCATCGGCGCAGCGAGCGTCTGGCCGTGATTCAGCTCGATCTCGACCGCTTCAAGCAGATCAACGACACGCTCGGCCATGCCGCCGGCGACTATGTGCTGGTGGTCACGGCGCAGCGGATGCGCGATTCCTGCCGCGCTTCGGATCTCTGCGCGCGCCTCGGCGGCGATGAATTCGTGATGCTGCTGAACGGCGCCGGCACCACGGAAGACATCCACATGGTTGCCCGGCGCATCCTCGATCGCATCAACGATCCGATCGTCTATCAGGGCAAGCTGATCAATCCGGGCGCCAGCGCCGGCATCGCCGTCTATCCGGTCGACGCCGACAATGCCGAAGACCTGATCGTGCATGCCGACCTCGCGCTCTATTCGGCCAAGAAGCTCGGCGGCGGCGGCGTTTCCTTCTTCTCGGAGGAGCTGCGGCACGAACTGGAACACCGCCGTCTGCTTGAAAGCGACCTCAAGCAGGCAATTGCAGACGAATCCTTCAACGTGTTCTTCCAGCCGCAAATATCGATGTCCAAGAACAACATCACCGGCATCGAAGCCCTGGTGCGATGGAAGCACCCGGAACGCGGCATGGTTTCGCCGGGCGAGTTCATTCCGGCGGCGGAAAAATCAGGCCTGATGGTAGCCATCGGGCGCATCGTCATCACCAAGGCCATTCACGCGGCAGCCGAGTGGCATCGCGACGGCATCGATTTCGGCCGCCTCGCCGTCAATGTGTCCGGGGCCGAATTGCGCGAAATCGACTTCGACGCCTTCCTGTTCGAGACTCTGGAAAAAGCCGGCCTGCCGGCAGACAAGCTGTCGCTGGAAATCGTCGAATCCGTCATCCTCGACGACGAACAGACCGGCATAGCCGCCAAGCTGCGCCATATCCGCTCCGCCGGCGTTCATCTCGAACTGGACGATTTCGGCACCGGCTACGCTTCGCTCAGCCACGTCAATCCGAACGAGATCGACCGGCTGAAGATCGATCGCCGCTTCGTCCAGAACATCGACGCGAACGGCGACAATTCCAAGATCGTGCGCGCCATTACCGAACTCGCCCGCGGCCTCGGAATCTCGATCATCGCAGAGGGCGCGGAGACGGACGAGGAACTGAAGTCGCTCCTGTCCGTCGGCTGCGATCAGGTTCAGGGTTATTCCATCGCCTTCCCGATGCCGGACGAGACGGCGCGCGAATGGATGATCGCGCGGGGCGCCAGGAAGCCGAAACTGACGGTTCTGCAGGGAAACAGGGCGTAGCCTTCCGCCCAAACTGCATCAGGCGAAGCGTTTCGCTCCCGCCACGCACAGCACGACCGCGCCGGTGACCGCAATCATCGACCAGCCGACCGTCTCGTGCAGCAAGGTCGCGGCAAGAACCAGCCCGAAAAACGGCTGAAGCAACTGCAACTGCCCGACCGCCGCGATGCCGCCAAGCGCCAGGCCGCGATACCAGAAGACGAAGCCGACCAGCATGCTGAAGACGGACACATAGCCCAGCCCGAGCCAGGCATGCGGACCGACGCCGGCCCACGATCCAGGCAATGTGAAGACCGCCAGCGGAACCATGATCGGCAGCGACAGCACCAGCGCCCATGAAATTACCTGCCAGCCGCCGAGCCTGCGCGACAGTTTTGCGCCCTCAGCATAGCCCAGACCGCAGAGGACAATGGCGGCGAGCATCAGAAGATCGCCGATCGGCGAGGCATCGACGCCCTGCATCAGCGCAAAGCCGGCAACCAGCGCGCTGCCGATGCAGGAGAACAGCCAGAAGGCCGGTTTCGGCCGCTCGCCGCCGCGTAGAACCCCGAAGACAGCAGTAGCCAGCGGCAACAGGCCGACGAAGACGATGGAATGGGCCGACGTTACATATTGGAGCGCAAGCGCCGTCAGCAACGGAAATCCAACCACCACGCCGAGCGCCACGACCACCAGCGAAACGAGGTCGGCGCGCGCGGGCCGCTTTTCGCGGAAGATGAGGAGGAAGGCGAGCGCAAGGACAGCCGCGATCGTCGCCCGCGCAACGGTCAGGAACACCGGATCGAAATCCGCCACCGCCGCACGCGTGGCCGGCAGCGAGCCGCTGAAAATCAGCACGCCGACAAACCCGTTGATCCAGCCGCTCGTGACCCTGTCCATTTCGCCTGCTCCGTTTGCAGGCGGGTATCGTTCGCAGCCGCTGGTATTTCCATAGACAGGGCAGTACAATATTTACAAACTGTACTGATGACGGAGCCAGCACAGATGACTGTCCATAATCTACCGACAGAGCAAGGCGGCACGCTTGTCGAGCGTGTCATGCAAGCAATCCGCAAGCGGATCGCCGGCCGTTCGCTGGCCCCAGGGGCGAAGCTTCCCTCCATCCGCGGCTTCGCCGAGACCATGCAGGTTTCGAAATCAACGGTGGTCGAAGCCTATGATCGGCTCAGCGCCGAGGGCATTATCCAGTCGCGGCGTGGCGCGGGCTTTTACGTTGCGGGCCACCCGATACCGCTGTCGCTCGCCGAAATCAGCCCGCGGCTCGACCGCGCCGTCGACCCGCTCTGGGTGTCGCGCCAGTCACTGGAGGCCGGCGACCATGTTCTCAAGCCGGGCTGCGGCTGGTTGCCCGCTTCATGGATGCCCGATGCCGGCATTCGCCGCGCGCTTCGCACCCTCGCCCGCGCGGATCAGGCAACGCTCACCGACTACGGAACGCCGCTTGGCCTGCCGGGGCTGCGCCAGCTTCTGTCGCGTCGGCTGGCCGCGCACGGCATTGAAGCACCGGCCGGCCAGATCATGCTGACGGAATCGGGAACCCAGGCGATCGATCTCATCTGCCGCTTCCTGCTCGAGCCCGGCGACACGGTGCTGGTCGACGATCCCTGCTATTTCAATTTTCACGCCATGCTGCGCGCGCATCGCGCGAAGGTCGTCAGCGTGCCCTACAGGCCGAACGGGCCGGACATCGACCTGTTCGCGCAGGCGCTGAGCGAGCATCGCCCGCGGCTCTACATCACCAATTCCGCGATCCACAACCCGACCGGCGCGGTCCTGTCACCGGTCACGGCCCACCGCCTGCTCAAGCTTACCGACCTCCATGACCTCACCATCATCGAGGACGACATTTTCGCCGACTTCGAGCGGGAACCCGCGCCCAGGCTTGCCACATTCGACGGGCTGCAGCGCGTCATCCATATCGGCAGCTTCTCCAAGACTTTGTCGGCCGCGGTGCGCTGCGGCTTTATCGCTGCACGCGGCGACTGGATCGACGGGCTGGCGGACCTGAAAATCGCAACCACCTTCGGCGGAGCGCCTTTCTCGGCCGAGCTTGTTTTCAACATGCTTCGAGATGGAAGCTACAGGAAGCATCTCGACGCGCTGCGTGAGCGCCTTGCCCGTGCCATGGGCGAAACCACGCTGCGCCTGAAAGCGCTCGGCCTGACACCGTGGATCGAGCCGCGTGCCGGCATGTTGCTTTGGTGCAGCCTGCCGGAGGGTCTCGATGCCGCCGAAATTGCGAAGCGCGCGCTGGCCGACAATGTCGTGCTCGCGCCCGGCAACGCTTTCAGCCTGTCGCAATCTGCCCAGGGCTTCCTGCGCTTCAACGTTTCGCAATGTCAGGATCAGCGCGTCTTTTCGGTGCTTGAGAAGGCGATGGGCTGACCGGGGATCAAACCCGCTCGCCGACATTAGCGCCCAGCTTTGCCAGCGCCTGTTCCAAAGCAGCGATCTCGTCATCCGAGAAACCGGCGCGCAGCTTCTTGTCGAAAGCTACCGCCGCGTCGCGCAGGCGCAGGAACGTGGCCTCACCCGCAGCCGTCAGTTCCACGAGATGAACCCGCCGGTTGGCGGGATCGCGGCGGCGCGTGAGCAGCCCGTCCGTTTCCATCCCGTTCAGATGATGCGTCAGCGTCGCGCCCTGAATGCCAATTGCCGCGGCAAGTTCGCGCTGGTTGGCGCTCTTGTGCGTCTTCATGGTCAGCAAGGTCAGCCAGACCGGCAGGCTGCCCCCAACCTCCCCCAGCGCCTCGTCAAAAGCACGGCTCGCCTGGCGCGATATCCGATGAAGCGTGAGACCAATGGGAGGGCGAAAGGGCGAAGGCATGAGCCGACGATAGCATGAATTTTCCTGAAGCATAATCATTGACTTCTAATCGTTCGATATCTATCTGTTTATGAAATCTGATGGTGCGCGGGGAACGAAACGAGGAGTTCGTCATGCAATATGTCTACATCGTCACCCTCGGCCTGCATGTCATGGCCGGTGTCTTCTGGGCCGGCACGACATACACGCTCGCTCGCGATCCCGAGATCAGGGTGGAAAGGTTCTTCGGTCCGCAAATGGGAGCGGCGGCTGTCGCCATGCTGAGCGGCGCCCTGCTCTGGTATTTCTTCCATGGCGCTTACTTCGGCTCGATGGAACAGGTTCTGGCGCTTGGCATCGTCGCCGCCCTCTCCGCCGCCGGCGTGCTCGGCATCATGGTCGGCCCTGCCCGCCGCAAGCTCGCAGGCGTCAACGGCGAAGATGAAGCAGCACTTCGCGACCGAATGGCCAAGGGCGAGCGCATCGCGGCGCGGCTACTCGTGCTTACCGTCATCTGCATGGCGATCGCGCGGCTGTTTTGAATTCTTCCAACAATTCAAAAAGGAAAATCAAATGATTGAAGACAGAAGTTCCCTTGAGCGCAGACCGTTTTACCGCGTCGACAAGTTTGCGGTTCCTGAGGCAGGCCGCGACGAGTTCCTCGCCAGGGTGGCGGCAACGCACGCTTTGCTGCGAAAGCAGGAAGGTTTCGTAAACGACATCATCCTGGAACAGCAGTCGGGTCCAGGCGAGTTCAACTTCGTGACGATGGTTGAATGGGAAACGCCGGATGTCATCGAGCGTGCGACCGCCGCCGTGGCGAAACTCCATGCCGAGACCGGCTTCGACCGCCACGAAATGATGTCGCGGCTCGGAATCCGCGCTGACATCGCCAATTACAAGCGCTTGGAAATTTAGAGCATGATCCCGAAAAGTTACAGACTTTTCGGACAAGATCATGCTTCGAAATAAATAGCCTAGAGTGAGATGACAATTCTAGGAAACGTCATCTCACTCTAGGCTTTTCGACGTTTCGCCCGGACGCAACGAACGGACTGGCGTATACTCCCACGGTGCGGCTTTGCCTGTGGGAGGAGACCATGGAAAGCGTCAAGCAGCAGCAACTGAGCGAGGAGTTCATCAGCGGGTTCGCCGTTCCGCCAATGCCGGCGACCTCGACCGAATTCATCACCGTTCTCGCCCACTATCACCGCGCCGAAATCGCCCGGATGGCCGGCTGGCGCGACCGCATCGACCGCACCAGCAACTGGGCCATCACTGCCGCCGCCGCGATGTTGTCGCTTTCGTTATCCACCTCAGCCTCGCACCATGGCGTGCTGCTTTTCGCCATGCTGCTTATGTTGTTGCTGCTGGTCATAGAGGCGCGGCGATACCGCTTCTTCGACGTGTACCGAAACCGCGTACGCCTGATCGAACGCAACTATTTCGCGCCGTTGTTTAGCGGCTCAGGTTCGATCGACAATGATTGGGCAAAGATACTGGGAAGCGACCTGCGCGAGCCGAAATTCCTGCTGAGCCTCAACGCGGCCGTCTCACGCCGGCTGCAGAGAAACTATTCGTGGATGTTCCTGCTTCTGCTGCTGGCGTGGATCCTGAAGATTTCCTCGCCGAAACTGCAGGATTTCGGCATCAGCCATGATACGGCGACGTCGCTGGGAGAAATCGTGCGCAATGCCGCCTTGGGGCCCGTCCCCGGCTGGATCATCATTGCGCTCGTCGCGGCGTTCTATGCCTGGATCGCCTATGCCAGCCTGCGCCCGACCGTCCGCCCCGGCGAGCTGTCGCACGGTACGGTGCATGTCTGACGGCGCGCCTAAATCCGCATCGTGAAGCGGATGCCGTCATAGATTGCCGCGTGAATGTTTCTCGCCGCGACTGCATCGCCGATCCGGAACAGCGTAAAATCCCTCTCCGGGTGGATATCCGGAAAGATATCGCCGCCATTGACCAGGCGCTCATAATCAACAGCGCCGCCATTCTTCGATAGCGGTTTCAGCGCCAGATAGAGATCGTCGATGGGCAATGTGCCGTGCTCGACCACGACCTGATCGACCAGGCGCTCGTCGCGCCAGCCTTCGGCAAAGTCCGAGCCAAGGGTCGCAACCAGCTGATTTCCCTCGCGCCGCACCGCGACCAGTCGCGTGTTGATGGTGATCCTCACACCCTTCTCCTGAAAGGCGCGCATGTAAGGCACATGGTTCATGCCGCCCATTTCCGGCGCAAAGAAGCGCTCGGGCGAAACGAGTTCCAGCCTCGCACCGGCATTGGCGATCAGTTCGGCCGCCGTCATGCCCTGATGGCCGCCATTGTCGTCATAGACCAGCACGTTTTCGGCTGGCTTGACCGCGCCGGCGATGATGTCCCAGCTCGATGTGACCAGATTATCGCCTGCCTCCAGCGGCGGGTTCTGCGGCAGGCCGCCGGTGGCGATCACCACCGCGTCCGGCTTAAGCGCCAGCACGTCGTCGGCTTCCGCCCAAGTGTCGTAGCGGATTTCAACGCCCAGCCGTTCGAGTTCTGCGAGCCGCCAGTCGACGATGCCAATCAGTTCTTTGCGGCGCGGATTCTGCGCTGCTAGCCGCACCTGCCCGCCGGCCTGACCTGACGCCTCCAGCACCGTAACCTTGTGGCCGCGCTCGGCCGCCACCCGCGCAGCCTCCAGACCAGCTGCACCCGCGCCGACGACAATGATAGCCTTGCGCGGTCCATCTGCCTTCTGGATAACATGTGGAATGGTCGCCTCGCGCCCGGTGGCAGCATTGTGGATGCACAGCGCCTCGCCACCTTCATAAATGCGGTCGAGGCAGTAGGTCGCGCCGACGCAGGGGCGGATTTCGTGCTCGCGGCCTTCCATCACCTTCCTGATGATATGCGGGTCGGCGATGTGCGCGCGCGTCATGCCGACCATGTCGAGCTTGCCCTCGGCAATCGCGTGGCGCGCCGTCGCCACGTCCGAGATACGCGCGGCATGAAACACCGGAAACTTCGTCGCCGCCCTCACCTCGCCGGCAAAATCCAGATGCGGCGAAGCACGCATGCCCTGGATCGGGATGACGCCGGTGAGTGCTGCATCCGTATCGATATGGCCGCGAATGATGTTGAGGAAATCGAACTTCCCCGACGCCGCCAGCCGCCGCGCGATCTCGACGCCTTCGTCCTTCGATAGCCCCTTCTCAAAATCCTCGTCCGCAACCATGCGGATGCCGACGATGAACTTCTCGCCGACCGCCTTGCGCACCGCGTCGATGACACGCCAGGTGAAGCGCAGCCGGTTGTCGAGCGAGCCGCCATAATCGTCGTCGCGATGGTTGGTCGCCGGCGACCAGAAGCCGTCCATCAGATGGCCGTAGGCTTCGAACTCGATGCCGTCGAGCCCGGCTGCCTGCATGCGCTGCGCCGCAGAGGCGTAGTCGGCGACGATGCGGTCGAGATCCCAGTCTTCGGCGATCTTGGGAAAGGAACGATGCGCCGGCTCCCGCACCGGCGAGGCCGAGAGCACCGGCAGCCAGTCGGCCTTGTTCCAACCCGTGCGACGGCCGAGATGGGTGATCTGGATCATCACCTTGCAATCATGCTCATGGCAGGAATCGACCAGTTCGCGCATCCACGGCACGATCTCGTCGCGGTAAGCCTGGAGATTGCCGAAGGCGGCCGGGCTGTCGCGCGACACGATCGCCGAGCCCGCCGTCATCGTCAGCGCCATGCCGCCCTTGGCCTTTTCGGCGTGATAGAGCCGGTAGCGCTCCTTGGGCAGCCCGTCATCAGAATAGGCCGGCTCATGGCTGGTCGACATGACGCGGTTCTTCAGCGTCAGATGCTTGAGCTGGTAGGGCTGCAGCAGCGGGTCGTTGCTCGTCATGGCCTTTTTTGTTCCCCAATGTTCTCTATAACGCCGGCCTAAAGGATGAAAAAATGACCATTACCGACAACCTCACCCAGCTCGGTGCGAAAGCCGAAACGCCCGCCTCGCCGGAAGCCGCCACCCTGGAGACCGTGCCCTTCACGCGCGGCGACGGCGCGCCGGCGATCGTGCGCTTCACCTGCCCGGAATTCACCTCGCTCTGTCCGGTCACCGGCCAGCCCGATTTCGCCCACATCGTCATCGACTACGCCCCGGACGCAGCACTCGTCGAATCGAAATCGCTGAAGCTTTTCCTGACATCCTTCCGCAATCACGGCGCGTTCCACGAAGACTGCACGGTGATGATCGGCCGGCGCGTCGTGGAAGCGACGAAGCCGCTGTGGCTGCGCATCGCCGGCTACTGGTATCCGCGCGGCGGCATTCCCATCGATGTGTTCTGGCAGACGGGCACCCCGCCCGAAGGCGCCTGGCTGCCCGAAACCGGCGTCGCGCCCTATCGCGGCAGGGGCTGAGCGGCGAACAGCGGCGGTGACATTCATTCGCATTGGTACTGACTGAGCGCCCATTCGTTGGTGACTGACAACAGGTCGGCGATCTTCCATTGGCCGTCGACCTTTTTCAGTTTCCATTGCATCCGATGCGGCTCCTTCGACGCCATGAAGGCTGCGACCACCACGGCGGTGTCGCCATTCTCGGATTCAGCCAGCTTGAGGCTCTTGTCGAACTCGGCCTTGTCGTAGGCAGCGTTGTCGAGCGCCATGTTGTCGTCCAGGCAATCGCCCTGTCCCGATTTCACCAGCCGGTCGCGGGCGTCGAGAACCGATTTTGCCGGATCGACGAAGCGGCCCCGCTCGGCAGAGTCCAGCTCTGTTCCGATGTGATCGTAGAACGGTTTCACCGTATCCAGTGCCTCACCGGCGGAAGCGGCTGTCGGCGAAACCATGGCAAAGGCGGCAATCAAGACCTCGTATTTCATGACGACCTCGGAAGCGGGCATATCGATGGTCAATACCACGCGTCCGCCATCGCGGCTTTTTTCCGGTCCATGAAATCGCGCAACGCTTCGTCTATGCCTTCATCCAGCGGCGGCGGTTGATATTCGGCCAGCATCTTCTTCCAGCGCTTGTTCGCGCGGATGGCCGCATCCTCCGATCCGGCAGCCTCCCACTTCTCGAAAGGTTCGTTGTCAGCGACCTCAGTGTCCCAGAATGCCGTCTCGTAATTCGCCATGGTGTGGCCGCAGCCGAAGAAGTGGCTGCCCGGCCCGACCTCCTGAAAGGCCTCCAGCGCAAGCTGATTGTCGTCCACCTTCACGCCGTCGAGATAGGTGTGCAGCGCGCCGCAGAAATCCATGTCCATGACGAACTTTTCGTAGGACATCGACAAGAGCCCATCGAGGAAGCCTGCCGAATGCAGGATGAAATTCGCACCGCAATGGACCGCCGCTAGCATCGACATGGTGCCTTCGTTCATCGCCTGCGCGTCGGGCAGTTTCGAGGTGGTGAAATTGCCGGAGCATCTCAGCGGCAGGTTCAGCCGCCGCGCAAGCTGGCCGATCACCATCGAACCGATCGCCGGTTCCGGCGTGCCGAAGGTCGGCGAACCGGAGCGCAACGACATGGACGACAGGAAATTGCCGAAGATGACCGGCGCGCCGGGCCGCTCAAGCTGGGTCAGCGCGCAGCCGGCCATGGTTTCGGCCAGCGATTGCGCAATCGCGCCGGCATTGGTCACCGGCCCCATGGCGCCGCCGAGGATGAAGGGCACGATGACCGCCGCCTGGTTGGCGCGCGCATAGGCGCGCAGCGCGGTCGTCATGGTCGCGTCCCAGACCAGCGGCGAGTTGACGTTGACATTGCCGAGGATGACGCAGTTCTCGTCGACGAAACTCTCGCCGAAGACGATGCGTGCCATGTCGATGGAATCTTCGGCGCGGCTTTCCGCCGTCACCGAGCCCATGAAGCCGCGATCGGAATATTTGATGTGGCTGTAGACCATGTCGAGATGGCGCTTGTTGACCGGCACGTCGACCGGCTCGCAGATCGTGCCGCCGGAATGGTGCAGCCAGGGCGAGGACTGCGCCAGCTTCACGAAATTCTGAAAATCCTCGATCGTGCCGTAGCGGCGGCCCTTGTCGATATCCATGACGAAGGGCGAGCCGTAAGCCGGTGAAAACACCACGCTTTTGCCGCCGATCAGCACCGAGTTTTCCGGGTTGCGCGCGTGCTGGGTGAATTGGGCAGGCGCGGTCTTCAGGATTTCGCGCAGCATGCCCGGCTCGAATTTCACCAGGTCGCCCTCGATCTTCGCGCCGGCGCGCTTCCAATGATCGAGCGCTGCCGGATCGTCGCGGAATTCGATGCCGATCTCGGCAAGGATGCGATTGGCCGTCGCCTCGATGCGCAGGAGATTTTCTTCCGACATGATGTCGTAGGTCGGGATGCCGCGCAGAATATAGGGCCGGCCATGCCCCTGCTGGCCATGCGAGCGCAACTCGCGCCGGGCGACGCGTCCGCCACGTTTGCGCGCGGCGTCGGGCGCTTGCTCGATAACGGTGGGTTCCATGCGGGCCTCCCGATTACGCTACGAGACTATCCCCGGAACAACACCAAAGAAAAGCCAACCTTGCGCCTTTGCATGGCGCAAACTGACAGCTTGCCGCTATCGCCGCCACATTCGAATCCGCTATATGGATGCCATGCCCATTCGCCAGCTTTCAGAAACGATGATCAACCAGATCGCAGCCGGCGAGGTCATCGAGCGACCGGCCAGCGTGGTCAAGGAACTGGTCGAGAACGCCCTCGACGCAGGCGCCTCGCGCGTGGAGGTCGTGACCGCTGGCGGCGGGCTGAACCTCATTCGCGTCGGGGACGACGGCTCGGGCATATCGGAGAGCGAGCTGGAGCTTGCCGTTTCTCGGCACTGCACCTCCAAGCTCTCGACCGACATTCACGACATTCGCTCGCTCGGCTTTCGCGGCGAGGCCCTGCCCTCGATCGGCTCGGTGTCGCGGCTGACGATCCGCTCGCGCACGGCTGCCTCCGATGCAGCCGCCGAAATCGGCATCGAGGGTGGCGACGTTTCCGCCGTGCGACCTGCCGCCGCCAACAAGGGCACCTCGGTGGAAGTGCGCGACCTGTTCTTCGCCACCCCTGCCCGGCTGAAATTCATGAAGGGCGAGCGCGCCGAGACGACCGCGATCAGCGACATCGTCAAGCGCATCGCGATTGCTTTTCCAGCGGTGCGCTTCACGGTCTCCGGGCCTGACCGCACGACGCTGGAGCTGCCGGCCAGCGATGACAGCCCGGACGGGCAGCTCACCCGCATCGCGCAGGTTATGGGCGGAGAATTTCCCGAGAATTCGATCGCCATCGATGCCGTGCGCGAAAGCGTGCGGCTCACCGGCCACGTCTCGATCCCGTCCTATTCGCGCGCCAACGCGCTGCAGCAATATGCCTATGTCAACGGCCGCCCGGTGCGCGACAAGCTGATCGCCTCGGCCATTCGCGGTGCCTATGCCGATGTCCTGCCGCGCGATCGCAACGCGGTGACAGTGCTGTTCCTGACGCTCGACCCGGCAACCGTCGACGTTAATGTCCATCCCGCCAAGGCCGATGTGCGCTTCCGCGACCCCGGGCTGGTGCGCGGGCTGATCGTCGGCTCGATCCGCCAGGCGCTTGCCGATGCCGGCGTGCGCTCCGCAACATCCGGTGCGGCGGCAATGATGGGAGCCTTCCGGCCGGGTGCGTCCGCCTATGCCCATCCTGGTCCGGCAAACGGCCACCGCAGTTTCAATCCGGGCTTCCGCGCTTCGGCGACGGCAGGGTTCGATGCGGCGCGTTCGCCCTATCGTCCGCTCGACGGCGGCTTTGGCGAAAGTCCGCAATCCGCCTTCGACACCGGTCCGATCGCGAGCGCGGATGCCCGCGCGGGGCAGGCCGAGCTGCCGGAAGAACTGCTTCAGGCGCAGCTCGGTGCCGCGCGTGCGCAGGTGCATGAAAACTACATCGTCGCGCAGACGCAGGATTCGCTGATCATCGTCGACCAGCATGCCGCCCACGAGCGGCTGGTCTATGAGGCGCTTAAGAACGCGCTCCATGCCCGTCCGGTGCCGGCGCAGATGCTGCTTCTGCCCGAAATCGTAGACCTGCCGGAGGATGACGTGTCGCGCCTTGCAGCGCATTCCGACATGCTGCGCCGCTTCGGCCTCGGCGTCGAGCGCTTTGGCCCCGGCGCGATCGCCGTGCGCGAGACGCCATCAATGCTCGGTGAAACGAATGTCGCCCAGTTGGTGCGCGATCTTGCCGATGAGATCGCCGACAACGACACCACCGAGACGCTGAAAGAGCGCCTCGACAAGATCGCGGCGACCATGGCCTGCCACGGTTCGGTCCGCTCCGGCCGGCGCCTGCGGCCCGAAGAAATGAATGCGCTGCTGCGCCAGATGGAAGCGACGCCCGGTTCCGGCACCTGCAACCACGGCCGCCCGACCTATATCGAGCTGAAGCTTGCCGATATCGAGCGGCTGTTCGGCCGGAAGTAGCGCGTCACGCACCTGTCATCGAAACATGATGAAAACCCGCCATGCAAAGCGGCGGCATATTTGATTCGACCAAATTGTTTTCCGACGGGATTTCGGCGTCCTTCGCGCCGTTTGCTCAATGGAATAGCCCCTCATCCCCCTGCCGGGACCTTCTCCCCGTAAACGGGGAGAAGGGGGAAGCTCCAACGCTGACGCCCCCCTCTCCCCGTTCTTCACGGGGAGAGGGTAAGGGTGAGGGGCAACTCTGCACAAAACCACGTCGCACTGGACGCCGCCCATGCGCATCCTGATCGTCTCCGACGCCTGGCATCCGCAAATCAACGGCGTCGTGCGCACCTTGGAACGGGTTTGCGAAGGGCTGCGCGCGCGGGGCTGCACCGTCGAGATGCTGACGCCCCAGGGCTTTTCGACCATTCCCCTGCCCTCCTACGCCGATATTCGCCTCGCATTGGCCACACCCGGCCAGATCGCCCGGCGCATCCAAGAAGCTGCGCCTGACCATATCCACATCGCCACCGAAGGCCCGCTCGGCATTCTCGCCCGCCGTTTCTGCGTGAAGCGCGACCTGTCCTTCACCACCAGCTATCACACCCGCTTTCCTGAATATCTCAGCGCCCGCGCACCGATCCCGGAAAGCTGGAGCTATGCCTGGCTGCGCCGCTTCCACAATGCCGGCTGCGGCACGCTGGTCGCCACGCCGTCGCTTGCCGGCGAACTTACCGGGCGCGGCTTCACCAATGTGCGGCCATGGACGCGCGGCGTCGACACGGCCATGTTCCGCCCCGATCGCCGGCGCAAGACTGCGCGCCCCGGTCCCGTTTTCCTGTCGGTCGGGCGCGTGGCGGTGGAAAAGAACCTGCCCGCCTTCCTCGATCTCGATCTGCCGGGCAGCAAGGTCGTCGTCGGCGACGGGCCGGCACTGGACCGGTTTCGCGAGGTCTATCCCGATGTCACCTTCCTCGGCGTGAAAACGGGCGATGAGCTGGCAGATATCTACGCCAGCGCCGATGTCTTCGTTTTTCCGAGCCGCACCGACACATTCGGCATCGTGCTTCTGGAAGCGCTGGCCAGCGGCGTGCCGGTCGCGGCCTTTCCGGTCACCGGTCCGCGCGACGTTCTGGCCGATGGCGTCGGCGGCGTGCTTTCGGAAGATCTGCGCCAGGCCTCGCTCTCAGCACTCGATGTCAGCCGTACAGATGCGCGCGCCAAGGCGATGCAATATAGCTGGTCGGCCTGCGCCGATCTGTTCCTTCAGCACGCGCGCGCGGCCCATCGCGAAGAGCCTCGTCTCGCCCTGCCGCAGCCTGCCGCTTGACCTCGCCCGCATTTTGTGGCGGAACAATCTCAAACAAGCTTTGAGCACGCACTGATGATGAACCGTTTCGAGGGCCCCGGCGCAAGGGAAGCCCGCATCCGCTATCTCGATGGTGATTTCCAGGTCACCAGCCCTGGCGCGTTCGTGCGCTGCGCGGTCACCAGTGAATCGATCCCGCTGGACGAGCTGAAATACTGGAGCGTCGCGCGCCAGGAACCCTATGTGAACGCCTCGGTGTCGCTCGCGCGCGAGATCGAATCCAATCCGGAATTACGCGTCAGGCGCTAATTACCAGATCGCCGCCGGCGCCAGGCTTCCAGCGTTTCCTCGATGATCCGCGCCGGAACCTGCTCCAGTTCGAACACGGCATCTATTTCCAGCACATTGAGCTGATCGACAAAATCCTGGGGCGCAGCACCATGGCGCAGCCTTGCTGCGTCCTTGGCTGTCGTCATCATCTCCAGCTGCCCGGCTCGCGCCGTGGCGTGCAGTTCGGCCAGCTCGTCATCGGCAAAGACGTGATGATCCGGGAAGGACCGCGACAACGCCACGGTGCCGCCGGCCTTCACGATCGTATCGAAGAACTTGTCGGGGTGGCCGATGCCGGCAAAAGCGAGAAACCGGCGGCCGGCCAGTGCCTCGGCATTGCGCGGGCGCACGGTCGCCTCGAACACCGGCTTGCCGGCGCGTGAGGCCTTGCGCACGATGCCATCGCCGGCACTTCCCTCGCCCATCTTCAGCACCGCATCGGCGAAGCGAAGCTGCTCCAGCAGAGGCGCGCGCAGCGGTCCGCCGGGGATGACATGGCCATTGCCGATGCCATAGCGCGCATCGACGACCACCAGTGCGTAGTCGATATGGATGCGCGCGCTCTGGAAGCCGTCGTCCATGATCAGGAAATCGCAGCCCTGTTCCAGCAGCAGCTTGGCGCCGGCGGGCCGGTTGGGGGTTACGGCCACGGATGCATGCTCGGCCAGAAGCAGCGGCTCGTCGCCGACATGCTTGGCGCTGTCGTGATGCACATCCACGATATGCGGCTGCGAAAAGCCGCCGCCATGCCCGCGCGACAGGATGCCGGGCGTCAGGTTCATCGCCCGCGCCTGCCGGGCGAGCGCGATTGCCACCGGCGTCTTGCCGGTTCCGCCGACCGTGAAGTTGCCGATGCAAAGCACGGGCAGGTCGACCGTCTCGCGCTTCGCACTCGCCATGCGGCGCGCGGCCACCATTCCGTAGAGCCCTGAAAGCGGCGACAGCGCATAAGCCCGCCAGTCGGGCCGCTCCCACCAGAAAGGAGGCGCCTCGCTCGCCACCGCTACCGTCCGCCCGGTCCCTTGAGCCGCGATTTGACGACAAGCGGCTGGATGTACGGTTCGAGCGCCCTCAAGGTCTTGGCCAATGCGCCGCGCATCTCGTCCACCGTCACCACGCCGGCCGCCATCATGTCGTGGCGCGCGACCTCGTTGACCAGCAGGAAGTTGACGGCACCCGCAAGCATGTCGCGGTCGCGCACCAGCTTGGCCCCACCGCGATCGATCAGGCGCTGATAGGTTTCGCGGAAATTCTGCACGTTGCGGCCTGCAAGCACGGCCGTTTCCAGCATCGCCGGCTCCAGCGGGTTCTGCCCTCCCTCGGAGGTCAGGGAACGGCCGACGAATGCAATCTCGGTCAGGCGCAGGTAAAGCCCCATCTCGCCGATGGTGTCGCCAAGCAGGATGTCGGTATCTGCGGTAACCTTGTCGCCGGCGCTGCGCCGCGCAACCGAAAGCCCGAGTGCTGTAAACTCCTCGGCAAGTGCGGCCGCCCGGTCAGGATGACGCGGCACGATGATGGTGAGCAGGCCGGGGTGGCGCTTGTGCAGCATGGTATGGACTTCGGCTGCGACAGCCTCTTCGCCGTCATGCGTCGAAATCGCCGCCCAGGTCTTGCGCTTGCCGATCTGGCGCTGAAGCGCGTTGAGCACCTTCTCATCGACCGGTGGCGGCGCGGTGTCGACCTTCAGGTTGCCGGAAACGCTGACCGGTCGCGCGCCGAGTGCCGCGAAGCGCTGGCCGTCGACATCGGATTGCGCAACCACATGGGCGAGGTTCTCGAACAGCGCTTCAGCGATGAAGGGCCGCTTCTTCCAGTTCTTGAACGAGCGGTCGGACAGGCGGCCGTTGACCAGGACCTGAGGCACGCGACGGCGGCCCAATTCCAGAATCGTCATCGGCCATATCTCCGATTCGGCGATGATGGCGAGGTCAGGTTGCCAATGATCGAGAAAACGGCTTACCGCCGGCTTCATATCAAGCGGCACATATTGATGAATGACGCGCCCGCCGAGCCGCTCATCGGCGACCTGCGCGGAGGTCACGGTGCCTGTCGTCAGCACGATGTTGATGCCGTAGCCGAGTATGCTTTCCACCAGCGGCACAACCGCGATCGTCTCGCCCACGCTCGCGGCATGAACCCAGATCAGCGGGCCCTCCGGCCGGGGCTGGCTTGCCCGGCCGTAACGCTCGCGGCGCCTTGCGTGATCTTCCTTGCCGCGGCTTGAACGCCAGGCGACATAGGCGCCCATGACGGGAAACGCGACCGAGCCGGCAAGGCGGTAACCCGAAAGCAGCCTGCGCGCCCAGCGTTCGCTCATAAGCGGCCACCGTCGGCGATAAGATAGGCCTGTGCCGTCGCGCGGTTGAGCGAAGCGGTCAATTCCTGGCGCTTGAACTCCATCATCGCCTCGCTGGCGCCTGCCGGCACATGGACCGGCTCGCCGACGATGACGCCGCAGCGGCCGAAAGGCAGGTTGATGGTGGTCTTGTCCCAGCTTCGTTCCAGCACCTTGCGGCGGCTGGTGGCGACGGCCAGCGGAATCACCGGCTTGCCCGAAAGGCGCGCCAGCGTGATGATGCCGAGACCGGCTTCACGCGGCGTTCCGTGGGGAATGTCTGCAATCATGGCGACGTTCTTGCCGGCATCGAGCGCCTTTTTCAGGACGATCAACGCCCGCGCGCCGCCTTTTTCCGCATGGCGCTTGTCTTCACGGCCACCGGACCCCCGCACGGCTTCGAAGCCGAATTTTTCCAGCACAAGCGCGTTGAGTTCGGCATCAGCGCTGCGCGAGACCATGGCGAGCATCTTCTGCCGCCTCGGCAACATGACCGGCGCAAGAAGATGCTGGCCGTGCCAGAGCGCGATGATGGCCGGGGTCATTTCGGCCTGAGCCTGCTTGACGTCGGTCGATCCCTTGGCGAGCGGATTGGTAAGGCGCACGAAGCGCAGGCCGTAGGCAAGAAGGCTCGCAATCAGGCCCTTGGCAAAACTCGACTGCGCCAGCGGCTTGCGGATCTTGCGCCAGAAACCCTTCGCGCCGCCCGGTTTGCGTTTCTTCGGGGCCGCGGCCTGAACGACCGGCGACGCCACTCGTCTTTCGTCCATCAGCTCTGACCGGTCGCCTTGGCTTCCGGATCAAGCAGCCGGTGCAGGTGAACCACGAAATAGCGCATATGCGCGTTATCGACGCTCGCCTGGGCTTTCGCTTTCCAGGCCGTATGTGCGGACTGGTAGTCGGGGAATACGCCGACAATGTCGAGCGCGTCCAGATCGCGAAATTCGGTGGAGCCGAGCTTCTTCAGCTCGCCACCGAAAACCAGATGCAAAAGCTGCTTTTTTCCGTCTTCCTCGGACATGGGAATTCCTGAATCGTGATTGGCAAAGCTGCCATTGTCTAGATGAAAACGGATTGTTTTGAAACCGCCTCGACGCGCTTTCAGCGCCCGGCACCCGCTATTACCCCGGCAATGGCGGCGAGAAGATGACCACTGCCCGCAACCAGCGCGCCGTGCGCGGTGACGGCACCGGCATAAGACGGCAGGTTGCCTGCCGCATCCACAAGCTTTCCACCTGCTTCGCGCAGGATCAGGTCGGCAGCGGCGATGTCCCAATCATGCGAGTTGGGCTTGACGAAGGTGGCGTCGAGCGAGCCTTCGGCAATCAGCGCCAGGCGATAGGCAAGCGAGGGAACATGCGCGACGCGATGCGCCCGCTGCAGCCATTCCTCAGGCATGAGATCGAAAAACGGCTTCGGGCCGCCGATCTCGATTTCCTCGCCGATTTCACGAACGCTGATGATCGAGCCGTTCTTGCGCGCGCCCTCTCCCGGTATTGCCGAAAAGATTTCGTGCCGCGCCGGGCAATCGAGAACGCCGGCTATCGGCTGTCCCGCTTCGACGACCGCGACGCTGACGCACCACGCATCCTGCCCGTCGATGAAGCCGCGCGTGCCGTCGATGGGGTCGACGACGAAGGTGCGGCGGGCAGACAGCCGTGCATCGGTGTCGGCGGTCTCTTCCGACAGCCAGCCATAATCGGGCCGTGCCGCCGTCAGCGTCTCGCGCAGGAATTTATCGACGGCATAATCTGCCTCACTGACCGGCGATTGCCCGGTCTTCATCCAGACTTCCGGGCTTTTCCTGAAGTAGCGCATCGCGATATCCCCAGCCTCGCGCGCAGCATCCAGCAGCAGCGACAGATCTTCGGCGGCGGTCGATATGCTGGCTGTCTCAGCTTCCGGCAAGCGTCATTCCTTCGATGAGTAGCGTTGGTGCGGCCGTGCCGAAATTGCGGTCGATATCGCTCGCGGGGACCATGTTCAGGAACATGTCCCTGAGATTCGAGGCGATGGTGACTTCCGAAACGGGATAGGCGAGTTCGCCGTTCTCGATCCAGAATCCGGAGGCTCCGCGGCTATATTCGCCGGTGATCATGTTGACGCCCTGGCCGAACACTTCCGTGACATAGAAGCCGCTCTTCAGCGACTTGATGAGGTCTTCGGGCGAGCGGTCGCCCGGCTCGATGGACAGGTTGGTCGAGGTCGGCGAGACGGACGAGCCGCTGCGCGCGCCGCGGCCGTTGGTCTGCAGGCCGAGTTCCTTGGCGGCAGAGGTCGAGAGGAACCAGTGGTTCAGGATGCCCTTGTCGACCATCACCAGTTTCTCGCCTTCGATGCCTTCACCGTCGAAGGGCCGCGAGGCCGGGCCGCGCCGGCGCAGCGGTTCGTCGATGACGGTGATGATCCCGTTTGCCACCTGCTTGCCCATCATATCGCGCAGGAAGCTCGTCTTGCGCGCGACCGAGGCGCCGTTGATGGCCCCGGCAAGATGGCTGGCAATGCCGCGCGAGACGCGCGGGTCGAACACCACGTCGACCGGGCCGGTCTTGGCCTTGCGGGCATTGAGCCGACGCACCGCCCGCTCGCCGGCGGAGCGTCCGATCGCGTCGGGCGCATCCAGATCGGCGAAATGCTGGCGCGAGGAGAAATCATAGTCGCGCTCCATACCGGTGCCCTCGCCGGCAATCACGCTGGCCGAGCGCGAAAAGCGCGTGCCGACATAATGGCCGAGAAAGCCGTGCGAGGTGGCAAGCACCATGCCACCGAGACCAGCACTCGCGCCGCTGCCGCCGGAATTAGTGACGCCGGGAACTGCGAGAGCGGCCTCCTCGGCTGCCAGCGCATCGGCCTTCAGCTGCTCGGCGGAAACCACGGTGCTGTCATAGAGGTCGAGGTCGCGAACAGTCTTGGCGAGCAGCGCAGGATCGGCCAGACCCTGATAAGGATCCTCCGGCGAAACCTTCGCCATGGCGACGGCACGCTCGGCCAGTTGATTCGGGTCGGATGCCGCCGTCGCAGATACGCTGGCGACGCGCTGGCCAACGAAGACGCGCAGCGACACATCCTCGCTCTCCGACGCCTCAGTTGCTTCAACCTTGCCAAGCCGCACGGAAACGCCAGCCGAGCGGCCACGTACGGCAACGGCATCGGCCGCATCCGCACCGGCTCGCTTTGCCGCTTCGACGAGAGCCGCGACGCGATCGGTCAGCTTTCCGGCGTCCTTGACGGCATCGAGGGTGTCATTCATGCGGATTTTCCCAAATCAGTTGGCTCGCAGGCTTGCTGCACCATCTATTGTTCCCATCCCGCTTGTGCAATGGGCGTGGTCCAGCAGAAAGACCCGTGCCGAACCAATTCCTTTGGAAACGATCCGACTCTAGTCTAGGAGTCGACCACCATAGCGCCAATAGCAACCGGGCATATCGCCTCACGCAGAATAACCGGACCCCGAACATGACCCCTTTTCACCTCGCATTCCCCGTCCGCGATCTCGAGGAAACCCGCGCTTTCTACCGTGACGTCCTCGGCTGCGCGATCGGGCGCTCGTCCGATACCTGGGTCGATTTCGATCTTTTCGGCCATCAGATGTCGGCACATCTGCGCCCGGAGACGGCCTCGGCGGCCAATGACGGACAGGTCGGCGGCAAGCTGGTGCCGATCCCGCATTTCGGCGCAGTGTTGCTGATGGATGACTGGCAGGCGCTGGCCGACCGTCTTGAAGCCCAGGACGGCATCGACTGGCTGGAGCGGCCGATGATCCGCTTTACCGGCGAGCCTGGCGAACAGGCGACGCTGTTCATCCGCGACCCTTCCGGCAACGCGCTTGAGTTCAAGGGCTTCCGGTCGCTCGAGCAAGTCTTCGCGCACTGATCGCCGATCCGAGGCCGAAAGCAGACCGCATGAACGAAAAGTCGCAACCTGCCCAGACGGCCAAATTCACCACCGGCTCGACCATGCGCCATGTCATCACGATGACGGCGACGGGATCGGTGGGCCTGATTGCGGTCTTTATCGTTGATGCGCTGAACCTCTTCTACATTTCGCTGCTCGGCGTTCAGGAACTGGCGGCAGCGATTGGCTTTGCCTCGACGCTGCTGTTCTTCACGGTTTCGATCGCCATCGGCCTGACGATCGCCTGCGGCGCGCTGGTTTCCCGTGCGCTGGGGCGCGGCAGCCGCGAGGATGCGGCCCGCATGGGCGGGGCCTCGATGGTGTTCATGGGGATTACGACGGTGCTGCTCAGCATTGCCGTCTTTCCCTTCCTGCGCGAACTCACCGCGATGCTCGGCGCGACCGGCAATACATTGGATCTTTCCACGCGCTTTTTGCAGATGGTGCTGTTTTCGACGCCGCTGCTGGCGCTCGGCATGTGCACCACTGGCATCTTGCGCGGTGTCGGAGACGCCAAGCGTGCAATGTATGTGACGCTCGCCGCCGCCATTGCCGCCGCGATCTTCGACCCGATCCTCATTTTCGGCCTTGGCCTCGGCATCGATGGTGCTGCGATCTCTACCGTGCTTTCGCGCATCGTCATGCTCGCCGTCGGCATCCATGGCGCACACCGCGTCCATCATCTTATCAGATTGCCCGACCGCGAAAGGCTTGCCGCCGCGTTCCGGCCCTTCTTCGCCATCGGCCTGCCTGCCGTGCTGACGCAGATCGCGACCCCGGTCGGTAACGCCTTCGTCACCACCGAGATTGCGGCCTTCGGTGATCAGGCCGTGGCCGGCTGGGCGATCATCGGGCGTATCGTGCCGGTCGCATTCGGCGTCATCTTTGCGCTTTCGGGCGCTGTCGGGCCGATCCTCGGGCAGAATTACGGCGCGCGCAGATATGATCGCCTCATGAGCACGATGCGCAACGCACTCTTCTTCACCGTCGGCTATGTCTTGGTGATGTGGGCGCTGCTGGCGATATTCGCCCACCCGATCGCCTCGATCTTCGGTGCGAGTGGGCTTTCGCGTGAACTGATCGAGTTCTTCTGCCTGTTCGCCGCCGGCAGCTTCCTGTTCAACGGCGCGATCTTCGTTTCGAGCGCGGCCTTCAACAATCTCGGCTACCCGACCTATTCGACAGTGTTCAACTGGGGCCGCTCGACGCTGGGCGTTATCCCCTTCGTCTGGGCCGGCGCGCATTTCTACGGCGCCCAGGGTGTCATCGCCGGCTGGGGCCTGGGCGCAGTGGTCTTCGGCGTGGTCTCGATGCTTGTCTGCTTCCGCGTCGTGCGCGGCATCGCCGGCCAGCCCGTGCCCGACGAGACCATGCCATCGCCGCCACCTTCGGCGCAGTCGCCGTTTTCAACCGGCAAGGCAGCAACGCTGCAGTGAGGTTAAGCCGAGCGGCGGCGCTCGGCGTTCCGCAACGCTACGTCTACAGCGCGCTTCAGCTCGTCCTTGATGGCAGCTGTTTCGCCCATCACCGCGTCGATCTTCAGGAAATCCAGAGCACGAAACTGGGATACCGGCGGGCGCAGGAAAATTTCCGGCCTGCCCTGCTTGACCTTGCTGGCGATGATCGACTGCATCATCAGCTGGGTTGCGCCGAACATCAGGTCGATGGAGTTCGGCCTCTTGCGACCGCCATCCGTCGGGGTGCCGACGACATCGATGGCAATCACGATGTCCGCATCCTTCTCGACCAGATCGAACGGCACCGGATTGTAGATGCCGCCGTCGATCAGGATCTTGCCGTCACGCCGCACCGGGCGGAACACCGCCGGAATGGCAGCGGAGGCAGCGAGTGCCGAATTCAATTCGCCCTCGTCGAACACCGTCATCTGGTGACCGAAAAAGTCGGTCGCCGTCACCCGCAACGGGATTTTCAACTCGGCGAAGGTTTCGGGAATTTGGGACGGCAGGAACACCTGCAAAATACGCTCGATGTTGAACTGGCTGACGCGCAGGCCGCCTTCCATCATCTCCGCGAAGGTTCCCGGCCGCGCCCGCCACATGCGCGACGCCACTTCGGAGCGCTTGCCCAGCACCGAACGCGCATATTCGTGAATGTCGCGGCCGCTCATGCCGGCCGCCATGCCTGCGCCCATGATGGCGCCGATCGAGGAGCCGGCTATCGCCACCGGACTGATGCCGAGTTCGTCCAGCGCCTCGATGACATGGATATGCGCGAGCCCGCGCGCACCACCGCCACCGAATGCGATGGCGAAGGTCGGGCTCATCACTTGCTCCCCGCCACCAGCGAAGGCCCGACGATCAGTATCGCCGGATCGACGGTCAGCAGTTTCTTCGCAGCCGCCTTGGTGTCTTCCAAGGTCACTGCGTTGATCAATCCGGCGCGTCGATTCATGTAGTCGATGCCGAGATCCTGCAGTTGCAGCTCCACCAGCGTGCTGGCTATGGCGCTCGAGGAGTCGAGATTGTTGATGGCGTAGGCGCCGATCAGGTATTTCTTCGCCGCGTCCAGTTCTGCCTGCGTCGGCCCTTCATCGGCCATCTTGCGTATCACGTCGCGGATCAGCGCCAGCGCCTCGGCCGCCTTGTCGGCGCGGGTGGACGTACCGATCGTCAAGGCATTGGCATGCTCGTAATTCACCAGCGACGAGGAAATGCCGTAGGTCAGGCCGCGCTTCTCGCGCACCTCGTCGAACAGCCGCGAGGTAAACGTGCCACCGCCGAGAATGTGGTTCATCAGCACCGCGCCGAAGAAATCCGGTGCCGTGCGCTCGACGCCCGGATAGGCAAGCTGGATCATCGTCTGCGGCAAATCGTATTCGACACGGACTTCCTGGCCGAGTTTCGGCTGCACATCGGCGATGGGCGTAAGCGTCGGCTTTTCCGGCAGGCTGCCGAAGAGCTTGTCGAGATCGGCCTTCAGCGTTTCGGCATCGATCGCACCGACAACGGAGACCTTGAGCTTCTCCCGGGCGAAGATCGCCTTGTGAAAAGCGCGCAGATCGTCTGCGGTTATGGTTGCGAGCGACTGCTCGTTGCCTTCGTCGCGACGCGCATAGGGGTGGTTGCCGTAGAGCGCCGAAGCCCATTTCAGCCGTGCGGCGACTTCCGGATCGCGCGCGCCGGACACGATGCCGGACACAATTTGCGCGCGGATGCGGTCGATCGGCGCCTGGTCGAACCGCGGCGCGGTGATCGCCATGCGCAAGAGGTCGAAAGCCTCTTCGCGCTGGTCGGCAAGCAGCCGCATCGAACCGTAGATGCTATCGCGCCGTGCGGTGAAACTCATCTCGGCGCCGGCATCGTCAAGCCGCGACTGGTACGTCTCGCTATCGAGATCGCCGGCACCCTCATCGAACAGGCCAGTCATGAGGTTGGCGAGACCCTCCTTGCCTTTCGGGTCCTGTGTGCCGCCGCCCTCGAAGGCGAAGCGTATCGCGATGATCGGAACCGAATAATCCTCAACAAGCCAGGCCGTGACGCCGCTGGAGGATTTCACTTCCTGGATGTTCATCGCTGCCCGGGCCGAAACCACGCAGGGCAGGACAAGGAAGAAAAGCGCCATCGCCAGCGTGACGATCGAGGAGATCGCCCGGGCGCGTATGTCGAATGTCGTTCTCATGGTAACCATCCGGATCAATTCGCAGGCGGTGTCTTGGCGGGGGCGGCCTCGGCAGGACCGGGCTTGCCCGTCTCGCCGTCAGTTGCGCCCACATCGGCCGGCGGAACCTGCGTTTCGTCCGGCTTGGCCGCGGCTGAAACCGGCAGCAGGTAGCCCGTCACCGAAATCTCAGGCTTGAGGTATTTGGCGGCCACCGCGCGCACCTGGTCAGCTGTTACGGCCCTGATCTTGTCCGGCCACTGCTGTATTTCCTGGACTGTCCCGCCGGTGGTCAGCGTGCTGCCATACATATTGGCCATGCTGGACTGGTTGTCGCGCGCAAAGATCATGCTGCGGACATAGCGGTTCTTGGCCTTCTCCAGCTCCGCATCGGTGACGCCCTTGGTAGCGACGCTGACGATCTCGGCATCGACCGCTGCCTCCAGCTTCTCCAGCCCGGTCTCGCCGAGCGGCGAGCCGTAGACGGTGAAACTGGTGTCATCCAATGCCGTGCCGTCGAAATAGGCGCCGGCGCCCGAGGCAATGCGAGCCTTGACGACAAGCGCCTGATAAAGCCGGCTCTGGGTGCCGCCACCGAGAATTTCCGACAGCAGGTCGAGTGCTTCGGCCTCACCCGGCTGGGCGCGATTATAGGACGGCACGACCCATCCCTTGGAGAAGCTCGGCACGCTGACGCGCGCGTCCGTCAGTGTCACGGTGCGCTTGGTGTTCTGCTCCGGCTCGGTCGGGCGGATGCGCGGCGGCAGGTCCGGGCCGCGCGCCACCCGGCCATAGGTCTTTTCGGCCATCGCCCGCACGGTTGCGGCATCGACGTCGCCGGCCACGACCAGCACGGCATTGTTCGGCGCATAGTAGCGGTTGTAGAAATCGACAGCATCGGGGCGGTTCAGCTTTTCCATCTCATGCATCCAGCCGATTACAGGAATGCGATAGGGATGGTTCTGGAACAGCGTTGCCTGAACCTCTTCGCTCAGCAGCGCGTCCGGGCTACCCTCGATCCGCGAACGACGCTCCTCGAGGATGACGTCGCGCTCAGGCCCGATCACGGCATCGGTGAGAATCAGGTTGCGCATACGGTCTGACTCGAAACTCATCATGGTTTCGAGAGCGTCGGGCGTCACGGTCTGGAAGAAAGCCGTGTAATCATATGATGTGAAAGCGTTTTCGCTGCCACCGATCTCAGCGATCCTGGTGCCGAACTCGCCAGCCCGGTGGTTCGTCGTGCCCTTGAACATCAGATGCTCGAAGAAGTGGGCAATGCCGGATTTGCCGGGTGGTTCGTCGGCGCTGCCGATCTTGTACCAGACCATATGCGTAACGATCGGTGCACGATGGTCGGGTATGACCACCACTTCCATGCCGTTGCCGAGGAAGAAATCGGAAACCTCCTGGTCGCCCTGGGCGGCTTGCGCTGGGGCCATCAAGGCAGGCGCGGCGGTTACCGTCAGCAACATCAGGGACGCCGCAACGAAGCGTCCTCCCCGCCGTATTGCCCACCCGGCTTCAAAAATCATCAACGGCTCCTCGGCATCACTGCAATTGTCATGAGCGGTATGGCAGCCACATGACGGCTGGAAAAATGAATTCTCCGTCATGTGTCCCCGAAAAAGAGGCCGAAGCTAGACGAAGTGCCTGAAAAGATCAGGAAAGTTCGATCAGGCGTATGATGGTTTCGCCATAACTGCGTTCGTCAATGACCGAAAAGCCTGTTCCCGGATCGAAAGCGGCGGCGGCCGATTCCTCGACCACGCACAGCGCATCGGGCGTTAGCCAGCCCCCGTCGCGGGCGGATTTAAGTGCTGCCTCGCCCAGACCTTTGCCATAGGGCGGGTCGGCGAAAACGAGACCGAAAGGCTGCACGGTGCCGGCCGGGCCAAGGCCGGTCGCATCGCGCCGGAAAATCTTGGTGCGGCCATTCAAACTGAAGGTTTCGACATTGGTGCGGATCAAGCCGCGCCCTTCAGCCGACTCCTCGATGAACATGCAGAACGACGCCCCACGCGACAGCGCTTCAAGCCCAAGCGCGCCGGTGCCGGCGAAGAGGTCGAGCACGCGCGCGCCCTCAAGCCGGTCGGAAAACCGGTGTGCAAGCACATTGAACAGCGCTTCGCGGGTGCGGTCCGTGGTCGGGCGTATGGCGTTGGTGCGCGGCGTGGCCAGCGGCCGGCCGCGAAGCTCGCCGCCGACTATGCGCATCAGCCGCGATCCTTGCGCGGGCCGCGCGGCCTATCGCCGCCGCCGCGTGGTCCCTTGCCGCCCTCATCGCCTTCGCGGCGCGGCTTGCCGAAACCGGTCTTGCCACCGCCCGGCTTGTCGAAGAACGGCTTGCCGTGATGCTGCGCCTTGCTGGCCTTGCGGGCGTCCACTTCCGCCTTTTCAGCGGCTGCTCTGCCCTTGCCGATCGGCCGTGCGCCCGGAGCCATCCAGACATTGGCCTTGCGGACACCCGGCGGTTCGATCGGGCGCGATTCGCGCTCGGACTTGCCGCCACGCGCCGGCTTGGGTCCGCGCGCGGGCCTGTCACCAAAATCGGGCTTGGGCCCGCGAGCCGGCTTGTCGCCAAAATCGGATTTGGGGCCGCGATCACTCTTGAAGCCGCGATCGGGCTTGGTCTGCAAGCGGCCGAGCACGTCCTCGCGATGGCGTTCATTGTCGCGCTTGCGGTTCTTGATCAGCCCGCCTTCGCCTATATGCACCGGGCGCGCCTGACGCGGCGCCCTTTCGGGCACGGCTGCTGCGGCAGCCGGCTTCCCGAATTCGCGCCGCACCGGCTTGTTGGAGAACGGCTTTACGATATCGGCGTCGAAATTCGCGCCCGATTCCTCGATGAGCCGCTCGCCGAGCTGGTCACGCAGCGTGCGTCCGGCCATTTCCTGGACATGACCCTCGGGCAGTTCGCCAAGCTGGAACGGTCCATAGGAAATGCGGATCAGCCGCGTCACGTCGAGCCCGAGCGCACCGAGGATGTTCTTCACCTCGCGGTTCTTGCCTTCGCGCAAGCCGATCGTCAGCCAGGCATTGGTGCCCTGCTCGCGGTCCAGCGAGGCTTCGATCGCGCCGTAGAACACCCCGTCGACGGCGATGCCGTCTTTGAGCCCGGCCAACTGCTTCTCGTCGACCTTTCCATGCACGCGCACGCGGTAGCGGCGCAGCCAGCCGGTCGCCGGCAGTTCCAGCACGCGCGACAGGCCGCCATCATTGGTGAGCAGCAGCAGGCCCTCGGTGTTGATGTCGAGGCGGCCGATGGTCATCAGGCGCGGCAGTTCTGCCGGCAGGAGGTCGAAAACCGTCTTGCGGCCTTCCGGATCGCGATTCGTCGTGACGACACCGGACGGCTTGTGGAACAGGAACATCCGCGTGCGCTCGATCGGCGGAATGGTCTCGCCGTCAAGCTCGATCGTATCGCTCGGCATGACGTTGAAGGCCGGCGAAGCCAGAATCTTGCCGTTGACCTTGACGCGGCCAGCCGCGATCAGTTCCTCGGCGTCGCGGCGCGAAGCAATGCCGACGCGGGCCAGCCGCTTGGCAATGCGCTCGCCCTCCTCCGCTTCCTCGGCAACGCGCGGCCGGGCAAACGGCTTGCGCTCGCCGTCCGGCTTGAAACCTTCTGGCCGCGGGCGCTTTTCGAAACCGCCTTCACGCGCACCTTGCGGCCGGTCGAAACGCCGTGCCGGGCGCTCTCCGCCGGCATCGCCTTCGCGATCGGGCCGACGAACGAATGGCTTTCCTTCGGGCCGGGGACCAGCGCGGTAAGGCTTGTCGCTGCGTTCAGGCCGCGTCGCAGCACCGTCACGCGGACGATCGTCGCGTTTGAAATCGCGCTTGGGACGCTCCGCACCACCTGCCGCATCGTCGCGGCGCTTGGCATAGGGCTTGGCGGCGCCGTCGCGCTTTTCGAACGGCTTGCCGCCCTCGAAGCGCGGCTTTGCCGCAAAGCCGGACTTGCCCTCGGGCCGCGGCCCCTTGCGGAACGGCGCGCCACTGCGCTCGGCTTTCGCCTCGCCGCCTTCGCGCGGGCGATCGTCACGCTTGAAATCGCGCTTGGGGCGCTCTGCGCCTGCTGTCGCATCGTCCCGGCGCTTGGCGTAGGGTGGCTTTGCCGCCCCTTCGCGCTTCACGAACGGCTTGCCGCCCTCGAAGCGCGGCTTTGCCGAGAAATCGGGTTTGCCGCCCTTGCGCGGACCGCCTTTACGCGGGAATTTTTTTCGATCGTCGTCCATGTGGCCTTTGCCTTTCAGGGGCGGTAGATAACAGGAACATCCTGCACTTGCGAGGGGAATAACGGATTGAAACGCCCGGATTTCATGGCGCTGGCGCTTGCAGAGGCCGAAGCGGCGGCAAAGCGTGGCGAAGTGCCGGTCGGCGCGGTGATAGCCAGAGGCGACCAGGTCGTCGCCAGCGCCGGCAATCGCACCCGCGAACTCAACGATCCGACCGCCCATGCCGAAATGCTGGCGATCCGCGAAGCCTCGCAAAAGCTCTCCGCTGAACGCCTGAACGATCTCGATCTTTACGTGACGCTGGAGCCTTGCGCCATGTGCGCGGGCGCCATTTCATTCGCCCGCATTCGCCGCCTTTATTTTGGAGCGGGCGACGAAAAAGGCGGCGCGGTGGTCAACGGTGTGCGTTTCTTCACCTCGCCGACCTGCCATCATGTGCCGGAGGTCTATCCCGGCATAGCCGAGACAAGCGCTTCGACGATTCTCAAGGATTTCTTTCAGGCCCGCCGCGAACCCTGACCATCGGCCAGGGCGCAACACTTACCAGGGCAGAACGTCGCGCCAGCTATTGCCGGTCTTCTTTGTCGCCTGGGCCTTCAGGCGCCGCTCTTTCTTGACCTCGTCCTCACCGACATCGCCGACAGGCGCGGTTGCGGACGGCTCGCGATAGACCAGCGGCGGCTCGCTCAGGAACTTGCGAGTCGTCGGGCTGCCCTGCTTGGTTTCGGCAAGACGCTGGTTGAACAGGGTGCGCTGTTCCGCCTGCTTGCCAACCTTCTCGACGCCCGAATCCATGGTGCGCTCGGTCACGCCTGGCCGAGAAATCGAGGACGACGATGGTGCGCCGAGATCACCCAGGATCTGCGGACGCCAGCCGGGGGTGTCGCGATTTTCCGTTGCGTCGGCACGCAGCCGCGCACGCTTCTGCTCGGGCGATTCCGGCCACTGGCTGGCATCGGCGTTGACGATGCTTTCCTGCGGTGCAGGGAGATTCAGCTTTTCGCCCGGCTTTGGCTTAACCAGATCGGGCCGCGGCTTGTATTCGATGTCGCCACGATTTTTCGGCGCCATGGAAAGGATGCCGGTGACGTCGCCGACGAGCTGCTCGGTCGAGGTCTTGTCGGTGCCGTAAGTAGGGCCGCTCATGCAACCCGAAACCGCGAGGCTGGAAGCCACGAGCGGCGCAAACACCATCCAGCGCGCACGCGTCATTTCAGTCAGGCCAGAAAATTTCACTGCAAACCGCCTCTCGCTCTATATCGGACCGCAATCCGGATATTTCCCGCAACCCTCATCCGATGGGAATCCGGCGAGATTTTGTCGCCCGGAGCCCCGCGCTTGTAACCCAAGCGGTCAGGAAGGGCAACGACCGCCGCCGCGCCCTCCCCGACATGTACTCTAAATACGGCCTAAAGCTTTCAATTCATGAAGAGCCTTGGCGTCGCGGGCAGACACTTCCGGGAACTCCGGGTCCGAACCGACGTCGTCGGTATAGCGCCAGGAGCGCGCGCATTTGCGCAGGCCCTTGTCGTCGGCCTTTTCCACCACAACCGCCACGCCCGGCACTTCGCGCAGCACAAAGGCGTCTGCGGGTGCACCCTGATGCGAAACCGCTAGATCGCTGGTGATGCTGATTTCGGCCAGGTCGATGCCCGACAATGCCGCCTCGAGCGCAGCATCGTTCATGTGGACGACCGGCACGGCTTCCAGCGACGAACCGATGGTCTTCTTGGCCCGCTCCAGTTCCAGCGCGCCGGTAACGACGCTGCGGACCTGACGGATTTTTTTCCACTTTTCCGCCAGCGCATCGTTTTTCCAGTCCGCGGGCACCGCCGGGAACTGTTCGAGATGCACCGATTCGGACGACGGATAGCGCTCGAGCCACGCCTCTTCGGTGGTGAAGGGCAGCATCGGCGCCAGCCACGTCACCAGATGGTCGAACAGATGGCGCACCACCTGCACTGCCGCCTTGCGCTTGCTGCTGGAAGGCGCCTCACAATAGAGCGCGTCCTTGCGGATGTCGAAATAGAAGGCGGAAAGCTCCACCACCATGAAATCGATCAGCGCGCGCGTGACGCGCTTGAACTCGAAGGCGTCGTAGCCGGCGCGAACCAGTTCATCGAGTTCGGCCAGCCGGTGCAGCATCAGTTGCTCCAGTTCCGGCATCTCTTTCACCGGCACCACGTCGCCCTCGTCATGGGCGAGCGTGCCGAGCATCCAGCGGATGGTGTTGCGCAGCTTGCGATAGGCGTCGATATTGGTCTGCAGCACGTTCTTGCCGAGGCGCTGGTCTTCCCAATAATCGGTCGTCACCACCCACAGGCGCAGGATATCGGCGCCGGATTGCTTGATGACGTCCTGCGGCACCACCGTGTTGCCGAGCGACTTCGACATCTTGCGGCCCTCCTCATCCATGGTGAAGCCATGGGTGACGACGGTGTTGTAAGGCGCACGGCCGCGCGTGCCGCAGCTTTCCAGCAGCGACGAGTGGAACCACCCGCGATGCTGGTCCGAACCTTCGAGATAGACGTCGGCCGGCCACTTCATGTCCGGGCGGTCTTCCAGCGTAAATGTGTGGCTGGAGCCCGAATCGAACCAGACATCAAGGATGTCCATGACCTGCACCCACGGCTCGTTGGCGCGGGAGCCAAGGAAACGCTCGCGCGCGCCTTCCGCGAACCAGGCATCGGCCCCTTCAGCCTCGAAGGCATCAACGATGCGCTGGTTGACGGCGTCGTCCACGAGCACGGTGCCGTCGGCATCGGCAAAGACGGCGATCGGCACGCCCCAGGCGCGCTGGCGCGACAGCACCCAATCCGGGCGCTCTTCGATCATCGAGCGCAGGCGCGTCTGGCCGGCGCCGGGCACGAAGCGAGTGTCGTCGATGGCCTGCAGTGCGCGCGAACGCAGCGTGGTGCCGTCACCCAGTTCCTTGTCCATATAGACGAACCATTGCGGCGTGTTGCGGAAGATGATCGGCTTCTTCGACCGCCACGAATGCGGGTAGCTGTGCTTGAGGCGGCCGCGCGCGAACAGCGCATTGCGTTTGATCAGCTCCTCGATGACGGCCTTGTTGGCATCGCCCTTCTTGCCGTTGTCGTCGATGACGCGCGCAGGCCCGCCCTCGCGATCCGGGCCGAAGCCGGGCGCGTCCTTGGTGAAATAACCGGCGTCGTCGACGGTAAAGGGGATGCTAGATGAGAATAGCAGCCCCGCATATCGAAAACTCTCCGAATTCGCATCAAAGAGGAAGGGATATTCTTTCTCGGCCTGATGGCTTGCGAACTGCTTCAGCAGCTTTCCAGTAAAGTCGGACCACGCCTCGAAATCCTCCCGGCCATGTCCTGGAGCAGTATGGACAAACCCCGTTCCCGCGTCGTCGGTTACGTGATCTCCTGGGATCATCGGTACAGCAAACTCATATCCACCACCTAGATTTCTAAATGGGTGAGCGAGCACCATATCGTTTAAGTAGTCGGCAGGGATCGAGGCAAGCCGCTTGAAAGCTACTTTTGCTTTTGTTGCAGACTCCTCTGCCAGTGCGTCGGCAAAGATCAGTTTCTCACCCGGCTGAGGGCCAAAGGCATTATCAGCGGAGATTACCTCGTACAGCCCATAGCTGATACGCGGTGAGAAACTGACTGCGCGGTTGCCGGGAATGGTCCACGGCGTAGTCGTCCAAATGACGACATACATTTGATGCTCTGGTGGGATCGCAAATTCAGAGTCATTGAGTGCTGTAACGTGCTCATCATTACCGCTCAAATCACGATGGAAAGTCCGATTCAAAACCGGGAACTTCACCCAGATTGTGTCGCTCTCGTAATCCTGATACTCGACCTCGGCCTCGGCCAGCGCCGTGCGCTCGACCACGCTCCACATCACCGGCTTGGAGCCGCGATAGAGTTGGCCGGATGCTGCGAACTTCAACAGTTCGCCGGCGATGCGCGCCTCGGCGTGATAGCTCATCGTCAGGTAGGGATCCTTGAAATCGCCGATGACGCCGAGCCGCTGGAATTCGTCGCCCTGCACCTTGATCCATTTTTCGGCATAGGCGCGGCATTCTTGGCGGAACTCGATCATCGCCTTGGGTTCGGACAGGTCAGGCTTGGCCTTGCCCTTGGCGCGATAGTTCTCTTCCTCGATCTTCCATTCGATCGGCAGGCCGTGGCAGTCCCAGCCCGGCACGTAGTTCGAGTCGAAACCCCGCATCTGGAACGAGCGGGTGATGACGTCCTTCAGCACCTTGTTCAGCGCATGGCCGATATGGATGTTGCCGTTGGCATAGGGCGGGCCGTCATGCAGCACGAACTTCTCGCGGCCGGCCGCACTTTCGCGCAGGCGCTTGTAGAGGTCCATCTTCTGCCAGCGCGCGACCGCTACCGGCTCCTTCTCAGGCAGGCCGGCGCGCATCGGAAATTCCGTCTGCGGCAGATAGAGGGTCTTGGAGTAATCGAGTTTCTCGGACGTATCGGTCATTGTCTTGCCATCAGGTTGCCCGGCGAAATGCGCCTCGGGCGTTCAACTGTCATTTAATGGAAAATGCGCGGGAAAGCGCGCAGGCAAAAAGTCCCGGACTTTCAGGCAGCCTCAAGCCACCCGGAAAGCCGGGCCCGTAATTCGTATAGCAATCGCGAAGACGGGCGCGAGACATCTCATGGCGCGCTTTTAGCGGAGGCAGCCGCGAGAATAAAGCGGATAAATGCGCAAACGCTACATCTGGAAATCGAAGCGATACGTCGCCGAGACACCGAACATCAGCTGGTCGCGCGAGCCACGCTCCTTCACCAGGCTGGAATCCGCCGCCGGGCCCTTGAGCCGCGAATATTCGCTGAACAGGGTGGCCGTGATCTTGTCGGTGGCTTTCCAGTTCACCGCGCCGCCGACGCCAACAGACTTCAACCCGCTACCGGGATCGTATCGGCTCAGGCCGGACGCTGCGGATTCGGAGGCCGAGACGCCGTAATAGGCGTCGAAATATTTGGCTGTGGCAAAGGATGCCCGCGGCCCGCCGGAAACGCGTATCGTCGGCGTGACGTCGTAGAAGGCGTCGGCGGAAATGTCGGCGACGATGCCATTGTGCGCCCTGATGCCGTGGCGTACCTCGCCGCGCATGCGCATCCAGTCGGTCGGATAGATCTCGAAGAAGCCGCCGACCTCGCCGCCCCAGCGGACGGGATCGAGGCCTTTGAGGTCATTTATGTCGTTGTCGCGCGCAAACAGGAACTTTCCGGTCAGACCCGCGCGCACGGGACCATCATCGAGCAATGACATCGAGATGTTGTCGTTGCGCGAGACGAACCGGGCAGGAGCGCCGGCCTTGCCGAGCGAGATGATGGGCGAGGCGGTGAATATGCGGCTGCTCGAGCCTTCGAACCGCGGCGCCACGATGCCCGATGCGCCGACGGTCAGGTACCAGTCGCCGTGAACCCAGTCGAAGAAACCGCCTTCGGCGGCAGCGCTCTGCGACAGCCCCAGCAAGAGGGCAACCGAACAACCAACCGACATCCGATTGAAAGATATCATCAACAGCCCCACGCACGCACACACAACCAATCGTTGCCACAAGCTTTTGAGGGCTTTGCGTAAAATTTGATTTAATTTCGTAAGGTTGCCTCAACCGGCGCCACGCGCTCCCGCTGGACGACTCGTGCGGGCGGCGCTACTTTAATCGTGGCGGGATTGTGGCAACGTTTATCCAAGCATGGAGATGACGGCGATGACCTTACCTTCTGAAATGCCGGAAGTTCTGAAAGACGCCATCGGCGATGCGCGGTCCAAATGGGGATGGTTCGTCGCGCTCGGGGTCCTGCTTCTGATCTTCGGCGGCATCGCCTTCGGCAATCTTTTCATCGCCACCGTGGCTTCGGTCTATGTGGTTGGCTCGCTGATGCTGATGGCCGGCGTCATCGAGATCGCGCATGCCTTTGGCGTCAAAAGCTGGGGCAATTTCTTCTGGTGGCTGGGCAGCGGCCTGCTTTATGCGATCGCCGGCTTCCTCGCCTTCTACAACCCGCTGCTGGCGTCTGCCGTGCTGACCTTCCTGCTTGCCGTCAGCCTGGTTGCTTCCGGCATCCTGCGGCTATGGCTGGGCTTCAAGAGCAGACCTGCCGCCGGCTGGGGCTGGCTCGTCGCGGCTGGTGTGGTCACGGCACTCGCCGGCCTCATCATCGCGCTCGGCTGGCCGGTGAACAGCCTTTGGGTGCTCGGCATGTTCCTGGCGATCGACCTGATCTTTCAGGGCTGGACTTTTATCGCGTTTGGGCTGGCGCTGAGGAAATAGCCTCTTTCGCTATCATCGGCGATAATCTCCGCCGTCATCCCGGCCGGCCGAGCGAAGCGAGGGAAAGAGCCGGGACCCATTCTGCTCAACGTCACGGAATGGGTCCCGGAAAGCCTTCGCTGCTCTCGGCTTCCGGGATGACAGTCGGCGTGCTTTAGAACGCTATCGCGCTATCCAATTCGGACAGCGGCCGGACGCCGGCAAGAAGCGCGCGCGCCTCTTCCTCGTCGCGCTTCATCTGCACGACCAGCGCGTCGAGCCCGTCGAACTTTACCTCGCCGCGCAGATAGCCAAACAGCGAGACCCGGCAGGTCTGCCCGTAGAGATCGCCGGAGTAGTCGAACAGGAAGGTTTCGAGCAGCGGCGCGCCGTTGTCGTCCACGGTCGGGCGGCGGCCAAAGCTGGCAACGCCGTCATGCAGCGAGCCGTCGGCGCGGCGGAACCGTACCGCGTAGATGCCGTGTTTCAGCATCGTGCTTTCCGGCAGCGCCATATTGGCGGTCGGGAAGCCGAGCGTGCGGCCAAGCTGCTTGCCATGCGTCACCTCGGCCTCGACGGTATAGCGGTAGCCGAGCAGGCCTGCGGCTTCCGTCGGCTCGCCTTCCGACAGGAGCTCGCGAATGCGGCTGGACGACACGATCTCGGTGCCCTCGTCGCGAAAGGCATCGACCAGCGTGACGCCAAAGCCATGGCGCTCGCCGGCCTCCATCAGGAAGGCCGGGCCGCCGCGCCTGCTTTTGCCGAAATGGAAGTCGAAGCCGGTCACGACATGGCTGATGCCGAGATTGGTTTCGAGTATCTGCGTCACGAACTCTTCGGCGCTGAGTTCGGCGAAATCGCGGTCAAAACACTGTTCCACGACTGCCGCGAAGCCTAGTTCGGCCAGAAGCCGTGCCTTCATCGGCGCGGGCGTCAGGATGAAAAGCGGCGTGTTTGGCTGGAACACCGTGCGCGGATGCGGCTCGAAGGTCAGCACCAGCGCCGGCACGTCACGGCGGCGCGCCTCGTCCAGCGCGCGCTCCAGAACGGCCTGATGGCCGCGATGCACGCCGTCGAAATTGCCGATCGCCACCACGCCGCCGCGCAGCCTTTCGGGCAGCATTTCGGTGCCGTTTATGCGCTGAAACGATTGCGTCATGGTCGTCTATCTACCGGAGCCGGGGGATCACCGCCACCGGGCGATGCCCGTGCTTTTCGAGAAAGGCCGACAGGCGCTCCAGATCTGGATTGAGCGGGTCGCCATAGTCGCGGGCGTGGATGCCGCCCGAAACATAGAGCACGTCGAGACCGTTGTCGGCAGCGCCCTTGATGTCGGTCAGCATGCCATCGCCGATGCCGAGTGTCTCCTCGCGGGTAACATCGCGGCCGAGCACCTCGGCGGCAGCCTTCAGGGCCACGTCATAGATCGGCTTGTGCGGCTTGCCGGAGATCAGCGTGCGGCCGCCAAGCTGCGAATAATCACGCGCCAGCGCGCCGGCGCACCAGATCAGCCTCTCGCCACGTTCCACAACGATATCGGGATTGGCACAGATGAACGGCAGGTTGCGTGAACGGAAGCGCCGCAGCATGTCGGCATAATCTTCCGGCGTCTCGACTTCATCGTCGAACAGGCCGGTGCAAACCACGGCATCCGCCTCGAATTCCTCGACCAGCTCGCAATCGATGCCGTCATAGATCGGCATGTCGCGATCTGCGCCGAGATGGAAGAGCTTACGCGGTGCTTCGCGGATCAGGTCGCGCGTCACGTCACCTGAGGTAACGACGCGGTCCCAGGCGCTTTGCGGCACGCCGATCGCAGCAAGCTGCTCCTCGACGCCGTCATGGGGGCGCGGCGAATTGGTGATCAGCACCACCGCCAGGCCCTTTTCGCGCGCTCGCGTCAGCGCGGCAGCGGCTTCCGGAAAGGCATCCTCACCATTGTGGAGCACGCCCCAGACATCGCACAGGATCACGCCATAGCGGCCGGTGACGGCGTCCAGCGATCCGATCGTTTCGGGCGAACCCGTCATGGTTTTTCCTTCACTATCCGCTGTCGTGGAGTTGCCATGGATGAATGATCCGGGCGCATGGGAATTAACCGAACCTCTTCACCGTGTCACCAGCTTTCGCTTAACAGAATGCCCGCATCGTGAGAAAATGGTCGCTGCATCAGGACGCGGGGTCGGATGTGTTTGCGTACGGGAGAGCCGCGAAGGCGGGTTTTCCGAAAGGGTTTTGTGATGCAGCGTGGTTTGTCGTTCCTCGTTGCCGCCGCGGTCGTCTGCGGGGGCTTTTATTTTCTCTTGAGCGGTCTGGTCGCCGGCGGCATGCCGGAAGCCCAGGTCGTTCTGATGACAGCCGCCGCGGCATTGGTGCTAGCGCTTTGCGGCGCGATCTTCGGCCTGCTCGCCTATCGTCGCTCCAGCAGCGCCTCCACCGAGATCACCCGGCTCGCTTTGTCGGTCGACGCTGCGATCCGTGAACTGTCCTCGCGCGAAAAACCCGGCCTGGCGAGCAATACCAAACGAGTTGCCAGCGTTTCGCGCAAGATCGAAGCCGTGCCGGCAGCCGCACGGATCGAGCCGATCAGTCAACCGGCGCCCGTCGAACAGGCGGCGCCAAGCGCCACCATCATCACGCACCCTGCCCTGCTGCGCTCGGCTCAGGACGACAAGCCGGCCGAGGCCATGGACGATGCAGCGGCGGCGATACATGATGCCTTGAGCGCGGGCAGGATCGAACTCAGCCTGCAGCCCATCATCTCGATCGCGCGCGGCGAAGCTGCCGGCTTCGACGTGTTCGCCCATTTGCCCCAGCACTGCGATCGGCAGCTCGAACTGCGCCGTCCGGAAAATCCCTCATCCGGCTTGCCGATGGCCGCCTTCGAGCGCCTGCTGGTTGCATCTTCCGTCCAGACCGCGATACGCCATCTTGGCGAGGCCAGCGAAGCTACCCCCCTGCATGTGGCGATTTCGGAAGCGTTGCTTGAAGACAGCGCGGAACTGGCCACGGTGCTGACCCTGTTTTCGCAGCATGCCGACGATGTGCGCTCGATCGTGCTGTCGATCCCGGCCACCGTTGTGGAGGGAGACAACAATCATGCGCAGGCGCTTGGGCTGCTGGCGCAGAGCGGCGTTCGAATTGCAGTCGAGGGCTGGTCGGGAAATGCCGAAAGCCTCGAACAGAGCGCCCGAGGCAAGATCGCTTTCATCAAGCTTTCGGCCAGCGAACTGCTCGACCCGGTGAATTTTCAGAAAATCGAGGCGCTGCGGGAGCAGGCCGGCGCGACCGGCATTTCCGTCATCGCGACGGAAGTGGCGCTCGATGACGATGCCGTCGGCCTCATCGATCTCGGCATCGTGCTGATGACCGGCCCGCGCTTTTCGGGTCCGCGCCGCATCAAGGGCGGAACGGCACCGAACGTGACCCGCTCCGCTCATCTTTGACGTCTGAGATACTGGCGTAATCCCTTCGCCGGGGAGGACCTTGCCGCACGGCTTCGGGAGGCCTAGAGCCTGCATTGCTCGCAGAAGCGGGCATGCTTTGTTGCAGCGAGGCCAGCCATGCCCGAATTTTCCAATATCGCGACCTTTGCCCTCCTCGCGCTCGGCATGGTGCTGACGCCAGGCCCGAACATGATCTACCTGATCTCGCGTTCGCTAAGCCAAGGGCCAGTTGCGGGATTGATCTCACTTGGCGGCGTGGCGCTCGGTTTCGTCTTCTACATTCTCTGCGCTGCCTTCGGCATCACGGCCTTGGTGCTCGCCGTGCCCTATGCCTATGACGCGCTGCGCTTTGCCGGCGCGCTCTATCTGCTGTGGCTGGCGTGGCAGGCTCTCAAACCCGGCGGGCGCTCGCCTTTCCAGGTGCGCGAACTGCCCAAGGACAGTCCGCGCAAGCTGTTCATGATGGGGTTGATGACCAACCTGCTCAACCCGAAGGTGGCAGTTCTCTATCTGTCGCTGCTGCCGCAGTTCATCGATCCGAAGGCCGGCAGCGTCTTCACGCAGCTTTTGGTGCTGGGTTCCGTGCAGATAAGCATCAGCGTGACCATCAACTCCATCATCGCGATCATGGCTGGTTCGATCGCGACCTTCCTGGCCGGACGCCCTGTGTGGGTTGTCATTCAGCGCTGGATGATGGGCACCGTGCTCGCCGCGCTGGCACTCAAGATGGCGACCGAAGCGCAGCGATAACACTGCGCCCCATTATCAAACGGTCTCTCAGTCCATGTGGGCGGCGGCGGGAGCTCCACCTGCCGGCGCTACCTTCGGCTTGCGCAGCAGAAATGCCAGCGGGATGGCGCAGAGCGAAACGATCATCATCAGCTTGAAGTCGTTGACATAGGAGATCATCGCCGCCTGCTGGTTGACGATGTTGTCGATCTGGGACAACGCGGTGGGATCGCCGGCGGCAGCAGCAGGCGACAGAGCCTTCAGCGTCTGGTTGAACGGCGTAATGTTGGCCGAAAGCTCGGCGTGGTTGACCTGAATGTTGCGGGTCAGAATAACGGACACCGCTGAAATGCCGATCGAAGAACCGAGGTTGCGGACGAGGCTGAACAAGGCCGTCGCGTCGGTGCGGAAGCCGGGAGCGAGCGTTGCGAAGGCCACCGTCGACAGCGGCACGAACACCAGCCCGAGGCCGAGGCCCTGGATGACACCGGATTCGATGATCAGGTAATTGTCCATCTGCGGCGTGAAACCGGACATGGTGTAAAGCGACTGCGCGACCAGCAGCAGCCCGGCGACGACCAGAATCCGGGCATCGACCAGCCGCACCAGACGACCGACGAGAATCATCGAGATCATCGTGCCGACACCGCGCGGCGCCATCACAAGCCCCGTCGTCACCGTCGGATAGCCGAAGATGTTGGACAGCATGGGCGGCAGCAGCGCCATCGAGGCCAGCAGGATGACACCAACGAAAAAGATGAAGACCAGGCCGATCGCGAAGTTGCGGTCGGCGAATATCTTGGGATCGATGAAGGTATCCCTGCCGGTCGTCAGGTGAATGATGAACACCCAGAAGCCGACGAGCGACAGTCCGAGCTCGATCCAGATCTCGATGGAAGAGAACCAGTCGACCTCGGCGCCGCGGTCGAGCATGAGCTGGAGCGCACCGACGCCGAGCGAAAGCATGGCGAAGCCGAAGAAATCAAAGCCGCGCAGGCGCTTGGCGATGGACGGCAGATAGGCGGCCGAACCGAGAAAAGCGATGATGCCGACCGGCAGGTTGATGAAGAACACCCAACGCCAGTTGAAGCTGTCGGTAAGCCAGCCGCCGAGCGTCGGGCCGATGATCGGGCCAACCATGATGCCGGCGCCCCAGAGTGCCATGGCCTGGCCGTGGCGTTCCTTCGGGTTGATGTCGAGCAGAAAGGTTTGCGACAACGGCACGATGGCCGCGCCGAAAACGCCCTGCATCAGGCGGAACAGCACCATGCTTTCCAGACTCCAGGCGATGCCGCAGAGCATGGACGAAATGGTGAAGCCGACAACCGATGCGAGGAACAGTTCCTTGCGGCCGACGCGATCCGCGACCCAGCCGGTCACCGGCGTCATGATGGCGGCGGCGACGATATAGGACGTGAGAACCCAGTTGATCGTGTCGGCCGAAGCGCCGAGATCGCCGGTCATTGACGGCAACGCGACGTTGGCGATGGTGGTGTCGAGCACCTGCATCACCGTGGCCAGCATGATCGACACCGTAATCAGCCCGCGATGCGGGACTTCGGTGTGGGATGTCGCACTCATTGGACGTGGACCTGAATGTCACGCGTCCGCCGGAGAGCGGACGCGGAGAATGTGGTTAGGCCGGCGGATTTCCCGCCGTGATATTTACTGTGCCTTGCCGTCGGCCGCGTGCGCGGTCGGCAACAGGCCGGCAAAGCCGCGGCTGACGCCGGTGTCGACCGAAACCGAGGCGCTCATGCCGGTGCGCAGCGCGACGTCGAGGCCATCGGTGTTGACCTTCAGCCGGACGGGAATGCGCTGCGTGACCTTGACCCAGTTGCCGGTGGCGTTCTGGGCGGGCAGCAGCGAGAACTCGGCACCGGTGCCCGCGCCGATCGCCTGCACGGTCGCCTTCAGCGGACGGCCCGGATAGGTGTCGAGCGTGATGTCGGCTTCCTGGCCCGGCTTCATGTTGGTCAGCTGCGTTTCCTTGAAATTGGCGTCTACCCAGGTGTCACCCGTCTCGACCAGGCTGAACAGCGCCGTGCCGGCGCCAACGAACTGGCCGAGCTTGAAGGACGAAGCCTGCGCAACGATGCCGTCTGCCGGAGCGCGGACCGTGGTCTGGGCCAGCGAATAGGCAGCCTGATCGCGGGCAGCGATTGCCGAAAGCACGGTCGGGTGCTTGTCGGTCTGGATATCCGGATCACCACCAAGCGCTGCACGCGCACTGGCAATGCCCTGAACGGCAGCCGCATGCTCGTCCTGCGCCTTGGTCAGGTCGCGGCGCGCCTCGTCCAGCGAAGATTTGGCGTTGATGCCCTTCTTGGAGAGATCGGCAGCGCGGTCGAACTGCGACTGCAGGAAGACGATATCGTTTGCCGTCACACGTTCCTGCGACAGGGCCTGGCTGTAAGAGGCGCGAAGCCGCTCGACATCGAGGCGGGCGGCAGCAAGGGCTGCGTCGGCCTGCGCGAGCTTTATCCTGTAAGGCTCCGGATCGACCACGAACAGAGTGTCGCCTGCCTTGACCAGCTGGTTGTCGGAAACGTCGACCCCGACGATGCGGCCGGCGATCTCGGAAGCGATCGTCACCTTGGCCTGGCGCAGATTGGCGTTCTCAGTTTCCTGATAACGGCCACCGGTGACCCAGACGTAGCCACCGCCGACGACGAGCACCAGCGGCAGGGCCGCCATAAGGAACAGGCGGCCGAAACGGCGCTTCTTGCGAGCCGGCGCAGGCACCGGCTCGACGTTCAGCGTCTGGGGAATGGTTACGGGCGGGGTGAGCTTTTCGGCCTCGATCTCCGTCACTTCTTCTTTGTCTTTAACTTTAGACACGGCGTTCATGCTGCTGCACCCTTTGGCATAGTCTCGCACGACCCTTCGTCGTCCGAGAGATTACTTACAACCGTCGTCAGGCCGTGAACCAAGGTCTGGCGCTCTTCCTGCGAGAGGCCCTCGAGGGCCTGCTCGAAAACTTCACCGGCAACTCCTTTGACCGCCCCGAAAGCCTCCCGGCTCTTTTCGGTCGGGAAGATCATGCGGACGCGCCGGTCTGCTGCGTCCGGGCGGCGTTCAATCCAGCCACTCTCTTCCATGCGGTCGAGCAGACGCGAAACGCTGATCGGCTCGATTTCGAGCAGTTCAGCCAGGCGCGCCTGCGCAATTCCTTCGCTTTTCACCACCCTTACCAGCAGACGCCATTGCGCCGCCGAGAGCCCAAGGCCTCTGCCGAGCGTTTCGAAACGCTTGCGCATAAGCCGTGCTGCATCATGGATGAGGAAGCCGAGTTTTTCTGTGCCGTCCAAAATCATGAGCGGGATATATTATGAGCATGCTCATGATTCAAGGTGGCAAACCACCGTCCTCGCAAATTTGTGATGCAGTGCACAATGATCCTGACAGAGTGCTGTCAACATGCCGCCGCCCTGGCTTGACTCGATCCAGTTCAACCCTACGCTGCCATCGAAATTCGGCATTTGGAGGGGATGTCATGAGGAAAGCGCTGGCGCTCACGCTAATGTGCATGGCCGCCGGGCTGATCTTCACCATCGCTTCGGCCATGGCTGCCCAGCGCACCGTCTATCTGACCTTCGACGACGGCCCCCTGCCCGGCACGGAAACGATCCTCAAGGTGCTCACGGACGAAGCTGTCCCCGCCACACTTTTCATGGTCGGCTCCCATGCCGAACTCACCCCAGAGCGCGGCGCGCTGGTCGCCAAGGCAAAATCACTGCCGCTGGTGACGGTCGGCAACCACAGCTACAGCCACGCCAACAACCACTACCGGCATTTCTATTCGAATACCGACCAGGTGCTCGAAGATCTGGCGCGCGCCGACAAGGTGCTGGGCCTGAAAGGTCCGCCGATCTATGCCCGCCTGCCCGGCCGCGACGTTTTTCGCCTGCCTGAAGTCTCGCGCAACGACGTCGCCATCCGTTCGGACGAGGAAGACCGGGAGATGGTGAGCTTCGAATTCGTCTCTGCCTATGGCTACTATCTCTACGGCTGGGACCATGAATGGGTCCATTATAATGACGGCAAGCCGGTTCAGAGCGTCACCAGTCTCGTCAGCGAAATAGATCACCTCTTCGGCTATGGCCGCTTGGTCAAGAAGAACAAATTGGTGCTCCTGATGCACGACCAGATGTTCCAGGACGTCTTTCAGGGCGACAGCAATTTGCGAACCCTGATCCGGCTTCTGCGCCAGCGCGGCTATGCCTTCGGCGACATCAAGACCTATGACGACGATTGAGCCGGCGGTCTGTCGGCGAAGGGAAGATTGAAGGGTACGATGGCGACATTTGCTTAACCACCCTCGTCTATTGGCATGAGGTTCCAACGGTCCACCGGCAACCAAAGCAAATTTTTGCCGCATCTGCCCTCCCCAACTCCTTGACTCCAAAACCATGCGGGCCTATCTCACCGGCACGTTAGCACTCACCCAAGATGAGTGCTAACTACGGTCCGGTGATCCGGACGGAGGACTAGTTTCAACATCCGCACCAAGGATATTCAAAATGGCAAAGTCGAAATTCCGGCCGCTGCATGACCGAGTGGTCGTTCGCCGCGTCGAATCCGAAGCAAAGACCGCCGGCGGGATCATCATCCCCGATACGGCCAAGGAAAAGCCGCAGGAAGGCGAAATCGTCGCCGTCGGTTCGGGCGCTCGCGACGAAGCTGGCAAGCTGGTTCCGCTGGACGTCAAGGCTGGCGACCGCGTGCTGTTCGGCAAGTGGTCCGGCACCGAAGTGAAGCTCAATGGCGAAGACCTTCTGATCATGAAGGAATCCGACATCATGGGCATCATCGGCTGATTTCCCGGTAACCGCACCATCCACTCAGAATTACGGGCTGAAGGCCCAGGAGCACAAAAATGGCTGCTAAAGAAGTAAAATTCTCCCGTGATGCCCGCGAGCGTATGCTCCGCGGCGTCAACATCCTCGCCGACGCGGTGAAGGTCACGCTCGGCCCCAAGGGCCGCAATGTCGTCATCGACAAGTCGTTCGGCGCACCGCGCATCACCAAGGACGGCGTCACCGTCGCCAAGGAAATCGAACTTGAAGACAAGTTCGAGAACATGGGCGCCCAGATGGTCCGCGAAGTTGCTTCGAAGACCAACGACATCGCCGGCGACGGCACCACGACCGCGACCGTTCTCGCACAGTCGATCGTTCAGGAAGGCCACAAGGCCGTTGCCGCCGGCATGAACCCGATGGACCTGAAGCGCGGCATCGATCTGGCCGTGGCTGAAGTCGTCACCCACCTCGTCAAGTCGTCGAAGAAGATCAAGACCTCGGAAGAAGTTGCCCAGGTCGGCACCATCTCGGCTAACGGCGAGACGGAAATCGGCTCGATGATCGCCGAAGCCATGCAGAAGGTCGGCAACGAGGGTGTTATCACCGTCGAGGAAGCCAAGACCGCCGAGACCGAACTCGAAGTCGTCGAAGGCATGCAGTTCGACCGCGGTTACCTCTCGCCCTACTTCGTCACCAACCCGGACAAGATGGTTGCCGAGCTGGAAGACGCCTACATCCTTCTCCACGAGAAGAAGCTCTCCAACCTCCAGGCCATGCTGCCGGTTCTCGAAGCCGTCGTGCAGACCTCCAAGCCGCTCGTCATCATCTCGGAAGACGTCGAAGGCGAGGCTCTGGCCACGCTCGTCGTCAACAAGCTGCGTGGCGGCCTGAAGATCGCTGCCGTCAAGGCTCCGGGCTTCGGTGATCGCCGCAAGGCCATGCTGGAAGACATCGCCATCCTCACGGGCGGCCAGGTCATCTCCGAAGACCTCGGCATCAAGCTCGAAAACGTCGGCCTGAACATGCTCGGCCGCGCCAAGAAGGTGTCGATCTCCAAGGAAAACACCACGATCGTCGACGGCGCCGGCAAGAAGGCCGAGATCCAGGGCCGCGTTGCCCAGATCAAGCAGCAGATCGAGGAAACCACCTCGGACTACGACAAGGAAAAGCTGCAGGAACGTCTCGCCAAGCTGGCAGGCGGCGTTGCCGTCATCCGCGTCGGCGGTGCGACCGAAGTGGAAGTGAAGGAAAAGAAGGACCGCGTCGACGACGCGCTGAACGCAACGCGTGCAGCCGTTGAAGAAGGCATCGTTCCTGGCGGTGGCGTTGCGCTGCTGCGTGCTTCGCTCGCCATCAAGGCTACCGGCGTCAACGCCGATCAGCAGGCTGGCATCAACATCGTCCGTCGCGCTCTGCAGGCTCCGGCCCGCCAGATCGCCACGAACGCCGGTGCTGAAGCTTCGATCGTTGCAGGCAAAATCCTCGACAACAAGGGCGCGACCTACGGCTACAACGCCCAGACCGGCGAATATGGCGACATGATCGCCATGGGTATCGTCGATCCGGTCAAGGTCGTTCGCACGGCTCTGCAGGACGCTGCCTCGGTTGCCGGCCTTCTGGTCACCACCGAAGCCATGATCGCCGAAGCTCCGAAGAAGGAATCCGCTGGCGGCATGCCGGGCGGTATGCCTGGCGGCGGCATGGGCGGCATGGGCGGCATGGACTTCTAAGAAGTCCATAAAGCACGCCCATGAGCTAACACTGCTCAAGCCCGCAAGCGGGCTTGAGTGGCGGCATGGACTTCTAAGAAGTCCATAAAGCACCTGTTTCTCAGGCAACATCTACGGAAAGGGCGCCCTCGGGCGCCCTTTTTGCTTTGGAAAAAAGATTCAAAAAAATTCGCAACCGATGGAACCATCTTTGCGGCCGTGCATTTTACGGGTGTCGAAAGCTATCCAAAATGGAGAAATCCACAAGGAAAAGCCAAGACAAAAAAGCGCTCCCCCATCCTCAAACGAGATGCGGGGAGCGTTTTTGTTTTCCGCCATCATTTTGATTTCATGTAATTTTTCGATTTTTTCGCAACCAATCCGGAACAGTCTCGTTGTCGAGGGCAAACAAACCCTAAACAGGAGATGCGGCCATGGTGAACAAGGATCAGATCAAGGGCGTTGCCAAACAGGCCAGCGGCGCCGTCAAGGAAGCCGCCGGCAAGGTAACCGGCAACAAGAAGACCCAGGCCGAAGGCACGGCTGAAAAAATCGCCGGCAAGGTCCAGAAGGGCTACGGCGACGCAAAGGAAAAGATCAAGGGCGCGCTCTGATCTCCTTCACGAGCGCCCTTTGGGAAAAGGCGGCGCCCAGCGCCGCCTTTTCCACGTCTGGGGCTCGCTTGGTAAAGTGATGCCGGGCCAATGGAGGACGTCATCGCGCTTGAACAACAGTACCTCCAAGCGCCTCACTGCATCAGTTCAAAACCTTCCATACACAGCTTCAACACGCCTGCATTCTGCGCCGCCTTGGCCATCGACATGGCGCCGGAATAAGAAGCAACAGTGAAAGCAGCAAAGCGCTCTGGATCGGTTTGCCGGTCTTCCACGCCGCTTTGCTGGTCGCGCTTGATCTTTTCGGCGATGGCCTGCTGCCATGCGTCGAAAATTTTCGCCAGTGCCGCGCGAAATTCCGGATCGGCCAGCGACAATTCATGCGCAAGATTGTTGAGCGGGCAGCCGCGCACGAAACCCTGCTGCTCAAGTTCCCCCGCCACTGCGACAAAAACCTGCCGTACCCCTTCCCGCGCCGTGTTCGCCGCCTCGACCGGCCCGATCCAGGTTTCCGCAACCGCCGTCGCAACCCTTTCGTTGATCACGGCCAGCCCGAGCGCCTTCTTGGTTGGGAAATGGTGATGCAGTGCCCCGCCCGACACGCCTGCCGCCTGTATCAGGTCGCCCAGGCTCGTTGCGTTGTAGCCACGCGCCTGAAACGCTTCTTCCGCAACATCCAGCACCTTCTGGCGCATGCCTTCGGGGTCGTTGGTGCGGGTTCTGGTTCGTACAGCTTTTGCCATTCGACTTTCTCTGGCCACGGGAAACCGGCTGCAAAATACCAGATTGACAAAACCGGGCAACCGGTTTGTTATTAAAACAGGTCAACCGGTCTGTTTTAAAGAGGGAAAGATGTCCGAGCACCCAAGCGTAACGCTCGCAACCGCCAGCGAACTATTCTCGCCAGTCGTCGAACTGCGGCAATACATGCTGCATCCGGGCAGGCGTGACGAATTGATCGACCTTTTCGACACGCATCTGGTCGAAACCCAGGAAGCGACCGGCATGAAGGTCATCGCTCAGTTCCGCGATCTCGACCGGCCCGACCATTTCGTCTGGTTGCGCGGGTTCGAAGAGATGGCCGCTCGCAAGGCGGCGCTCGAGGCCTTTTATGGCGGCCCCGTCTGGGCTGCTCACAAGGATGCAGCCAACGCCACCATGATCGATTCCGACGATGTGCTGCTGCTCAAGCCGGCGTGGCCGGCCAGCGGCTTCGATCTCTCGGGCAAGGTGCGCGATCTGCCTGGAAAGGCGCAAGCGGAAACATTGATCACTGCCACGATCTGCCACATCACGCCGGCATCCGAAGCCGAGTTCATTGCACTGTTCGAAAGCGAAACGATCCCTCTCCTCGCTCGTCTTGGCGCTCCGCTCCTTGCCGGGTTTGTCACGGAGCATGCTGAAAACACCTTTCCACGCCTGCCGGTCAGGAGCAGCGAGAACGTCTTCATCGCTTTCCAGATTTTCGAGAGCGCGAAAGCGCATGCTCTTTATGAGGCTGCATTGAATTCAGACCCATCATGGGCTGATAGCCTGCTGCCCCGGCTTCTGGGTCATTTTTCCGGACCTGTACAACGGCTTCGCCTCGTGCCGACCGAGCGTTCGCTGCTTTGAACCGATTAGGATTGGCCTTGCCTCCATTCTTCACTTGAAGCCCATTGTGCAAAGCGGTAGGCCGTTGCCGGCATTGAAAAATTTCCGGGAGACTGGTCCGTGAGCGCAGGCAAGACAAGAACCGAAACCGACACGTTCGGACCGATCGAAGTGGCGAGCGATCGCTACTGGGGCGCGCAGGCCCAGCGCTCGCTCGGCAACTTCAAGATCGGCTGGGAAAAGCAGCCGCTTTCCGTCGTGCGTGCGCTCGGCATCGTCAAGCGGGCAGCCGCCGAAGCCAATATGGATCTGAAGCGCCTCGACCCCGCGGTCGGCGAGACGATCGTCAAGGCAGCGCAGGAAGTCATCGACGGCAAGCTCAACGATCACTTCCCGCTCGTCGTCTGGCAGACCGGCTCGGGCACCCAGTCGAACATGAACGCCAATGAGGTGATCTCCAACCGCGCCATCGAGATGCTGGGCGGCGTGATGGGCTCAAAGAAGCCGGTCCATCCCAACGACCACGTCAATATGAGCCAGTCGTCGAACGACACCTACCCCACGGCCATGCACATCGCCTGCGCCGAGCGCATCGTTCACGACCTGCTGCCGGCGCTGAAGCACCTTCATGCCGCACTCGACGCCAAGGCGAAGGAATTCGACCACATCATCAAGATCGGCCGCACGCACACGCAGGATGCAACCCCGCTGACGCTCGGCCAGGAGTTCGGCGGCTATGCCGCGCAGGTCGCCTCCTCGATCAAGCGCATCGAATTGACCCTGCCGGGCCTGTGCGAACTGGCCCAGGGCGGCACGGCGGTCGGCACCGGGCTCAACGCCCCGGTCGGCTTTGCCGAAAAGGTTGCCGAGCGCATCGCCGCGATCACCGGCATCGACTTTGTCACCGCTCCCAACAAATTCGAGGCGCTGGCAGCCCATGACTCGATGGTGTTCTCGCACGGCGCCATCAATTCGGCGGCTGCGGCCCTGTTCAAGATCGCCAATGACATCCGCTTCCTCGGTTCAGGCCCGCGCTCTGGTCTCGGCGAACTGTCGCTGCCAGAGAACGAGCCCGGCTCGTCGATTATGCCGGGCAAGGTCAATCCGACACAGTCCGAGGCGCTAACGCAGGTCTGCGTGCAGGTGTTCGGTAACAACGCCGCCCTGACCTTCGCCGGCAGCCAGGGCCATTTTGAGCTCAACGTCTACAATCCTTTGATGGCCTACAACTTCCTGCAGTCCGTCCAGCTCATGGCCGATGCGGCGATCTCGTTTACCGACAACTGCGTCGTCGGCATCGAAGCGCGCGAGGAGAACATCAAGGCGGCACTCGACCGGTCGCTGATGCTGGTGACGGCACTTGCCCCGACGATCGGCTACGACAACGCCGCCAAGATCGCCAAGACCGCGCACAAGAACGGCACCACGCTGCGCGAGGAAGCCGTCGGCGGCGGTTATGTCAGCGATGCCGACTTCGACCGCCTGGTGCGGCCGGAAGACATGACGCGGCCGGGATAGAGCGCAAAATCTTTCCTATCGTGAACGATGTGTCGACAAATTCGAGGCTTTGGTGAACAGCCGGGATCGTCTATCTTAAGGGCATAAACCCTTATGGAGACTCCCATGTCCACCAACTCTTCCGCTGCCGACTCCGGCATTGCTGCTAACGCCTCGGCCGCCATTCTGGTTGGGCGTGTGCTGATATCCATCCTGTTCATCCTCGCCGGCTTCGGCAAGTTGACTGCGATCGGCGGCACTGCCGGCTTCTTCGAAAGCCTCGGCCTGCCGATGCCGACGGTTACTGCCGTCGTCGTCGGTCTCGTCGAATTCTTCGGCGGCCTCGCCGTTCTGGTCGGCTTCAAGACCCGTATCGCCGCGATCCTGCTCGCCGTCTTCACGCTGGGCGCAACTGCCGTTGCCCATCTCGACTTCTCGCAGGCCGGCAACGCGCTGATGCTGCAGAAGAACCTCGGCCTCGTCGGCGGCTTTCTTTTCCTCGCCGTCATCGGTGCCGGCGCTTATTCGATCGACGGACGTGGCCGCTAAACCGGCTTCCTGAACTGCCAAAGGCCCGGAGCGATCCGGGCCTTTTTCTTTCGCGGCATCATTGGGTGACATTTTTCGCGTCTGAGCGCATTCTTGGCAATCGACGCGGACAGGCCCATGCCGACCAATATCGTATTGCTAATCGCCAGGCTTTTGCTTGCTGCCCTGTTTATCCCGGGCGGCTATGGCGCACTCGCTAACATCGCAGGCACGGCCAGCTATTTCGGCGGGCTTGGCTTTCCCCTGCCCACCCTCGTTGCCTGGGGTGTCGGGCTTTTCGAGCTCATCGCCGGCCTGCTGATCCTCGTCGGCTTCCAGACCCGCCCGGTATCACTGCTGCTTGCAGCCTTTTCAGCGGCTGCCGGCATAATCGGCCATTACGGCCAGGGTGGCGGCGATCCGGCGCTCGCCTTCATGCATTCGCAGGCGCTGATGAAGGATATCGCCATAGCCGGCGGCTTTCTGGCGCTCTCGGTTGCAGGCGCCGGCGCATTTTCGATCGATGCCAAACGCGGCTGAAAAGCGTTTTGTTTTGACGCAATTCCGGACGGAAAACCGCTGCACACTTTTCCTGGAATTGCCCCGGGCTACTTCACCGGAACGAAGGGCTGCTCGCCCTCGATCATCAGTTCCAGCCTGCGTCCCGTAAGCCGGGCAAGCTGCGCCAGACGCCCGGCCGGCCGTTCGCCGGTCAGGCCGGCATGCGACTTCGGAATGACCAGCGCCAGCGCGCCATTGTCGCGATTTTCCCATCGAAGCTGCGGGATCACGCCCGGCATGGAAGCCGAGAACAGATAGACGACGCGCAGCATCGCGCCGAGCAGCCTCGCACGCTCGATGTAGCGCGGCGGCACCAGCGCAAGCAGTTCGGCTGCCGCTCCATCGTTGAAGATGCCTTCATGCCGGTAAAGATTGGCCAGCGCCAGGAACACGCGGCCGGGATGGTCGACGCCGATGAAGGAGGCATGCGCAATGATGTTCAGCGACTGCTTGCCGCGATATTCGGGATGCGCTCGCCAGCCGATATCGGCGAGAAGGCAGGCGGCATGGCGATAACGCACCTCGTCCTCGGTCTCGTCGATGCCAAAGGCCGCGAAGGACTGGCCGGTCCATTGCACCAGCTCATGCGCATGCATGACCGACCGTGCGCGTAGCCGCGCCAGTTCCTCGGAGGCCGAAATGAGCGGGTCCGTGCGCTGTTCGCTACGCGACAGCAACGAATAGAGGAAACCTTCCCGCACGCCGAGCGCAGATACCACGATCTTCGACGGCTTCATCGCCGCGATGATCTCGAGCAGCACCGCCGCGCCATAGGGCAGCAGTGCGCGACGGTTCTTCGAAATACCCTCGATGCCCTTCATCTTGTCGATGTCGCCCTTGGCGACCTGCCGCAGGAACGGTAGCGAGCTTTCGATGCCCATCTCGTAATGGTGCATCACGTTGAGCGGATAGTTGATCGTGTTCATGTGGAGGCGGGCGAGATTTCGCCACGTGCCGCCCACGGCATAGAAAACCTGGCCCTGCCCGGCTTTCAGAAGCTTGGCACGCGCAAGTTCGTCCCGCGCGATCTTGGCTGCGGCCACCGGCGAATTCTTCGACATATCCTGCAGACGCAGGCCACCGAGTGGCAGCGTTATGCCCTGACCGATCTTTTCGCCATCGACGCCGACCAGTTCCAGGCTGCCGCCGCCAAGGTCGCCGGCGATGCCGTTTGCGGGATGGAAGCCTGAAATAACCCCCAGCGCCGAGTAATGTGCTTCCTCGCGCCCGGTGAGCACCCGTATTTCGGTGCCGAGAATCTGTTGCGCCCGGTGAATGAAGTCCGGTCCGTTCTCGGCCTCACGCGCCGCAGCCGTGGCGATCACGTGCAACTCCTCCGCGCCTGCCTGATCGGACAGGGCGCGAAACCGCCGGAACTCCTCCACGGCGCGGGTTACGCCCTCCGGATCGAGCTTGCCCGTCGAAACGATGCCGCGACCAAGGCCGGCCAGCATCTTTTCGTTGAACAGAACCGTCGGAGAACGGGATATGCCTTCATACACGACAAGACGGATCGAGTTCGACCCAATGTCGATGATGGAAATCGGTCGGCGATCCTGAAGCCGACCCTGGGATTGTGCAATCATCAGCTACCGGTTGCGCTGGACTTCTTGCGCCGCTTGAACTGCGCGATGCGCTTGGGCGCATGCGATTTCAGTGCATCTCCCCGCCCAGACAGGCTCGGATTCGTCATGAAATATTCCTGCGCGTTGAACGGCTCTTCCCCCTCGTCCAGCACTATGCGCCGCGAGGTACCGTCAGCCAATACTTCGAAACTTTGCTGGTTGTCCATGATGTTTCCGAGCATGATCTGGCCAAGCACCTGTTCATGCACAGTTGGATTGGTGATCGGAACCATGGTTTCGACGCGGCGGTCGAGGTTGCGCGGCATCAAATCGGCCGAACTGATGTAGACGATGGCGTCGTCCGAAGGCAGGCCATGGCCGTTGCCGAAGCAATAAATCCGGCTGTGTTCGAGGAAGCGGCCGATGATCGATTTCACCCGGATGTTTTCAGAAAGTCCCGGAACCTGCGGCCTTAGGCAGCATATGCCGCGCACGACCAGGTCGATCTCCACCCCCGCCCTGCTGGCGTCGTAGAGCGCATCGATGATCATCGGATCGACCAGCGAATTCATCTTCAGCCAGATCTGCGCCGGCCGGCCTTCCAGGGCGTGAGAAACCTCATCGGAAATGTGTTTCAGAATCCGGCTGCGCAGCGTCAGCGGCGACATCGCCAGATGCATCTCGTCGGCCGGTTCGGCATAACCGGTAATGAAGTTGAAAAGCTGCGCGACATCGTGGGCGATGTGCGAATCGGTCGTGAAGAAGGACAGATCGGTGTAGATGCGGGCGGTGATCGGATGATAATTGCCGGTGCCGAGATGGACATAATTGCGCAGGCGGTTGTCCTCACGGCGCACCACCAGCGACATCTTGGCGTGCGTTTTCAGCTCGATGAAGCCGAACACGACCTGCACGCCGGCACGCTCCAGATCGCGCGCCCAGCGGATATTGGCCTCCTCGTCGAAGCGCGCCTTCAACTCGACCAGCGCCGTGACCGACTTGCCGGCCTCCGCCGCATCGACCAGCGCGCGCACGATCGGGCTGTCGTTCGAGGTGCGGTAGAGCGTCTGCTTGATCGCCACGACATCGGGATCGGCAGCAGCCTGGCGCAGGAACTGCACCACCACGTCGAAGGATTCGTAAGGGTGGTGGACGATGAAATCCTTTTCGCGGATGGCGGCGAAGCAATCGCCGCGATGGTCGCGGACGCGCTCGGGAAAGCGCGGATTGTAGGGCGTGAATTTCAGGTCGTCGCGCGGCACGGCGACAAGTTCGGAAATCTGGTTCAGCGCCAACGGCCCGGTCAGCACGCTGATGCGCGAGGAGGATACGCCAAGTTCCGTGGCAACGAATTCCCGCAATTCATCCGGCATCTGACCGTCGAACTCGATGCGGATCACCGAACCGCGACGCCGGCGCTTCAGCGCCGTCTCGAACAGCCGCACCAGATCTTCGGCCTCTTCCTCGACCTCGATATCGCTGTCTCGGATGATCCGGAACGTGCCGGAGCCTTTGACTTCGTAACCGGGGAAAAGCTTGCCGATGAAGATGTTCACCGTCTCTTCGATCGGGATAAAGCGCACGCAGTTCTTGCGATCCGGCAGACGGATATACCGCCTCAGCGCGGTCGGCAGGCGCAGCAGCGCCGTCATTTCCTCGCCGTTCTTGCGGTGACGCAATTGCAGCGCAATCGAGAAGCCCAGATTGGGAATAAATGGGAATGGATGCGCCGGGTCGATGGATAGCGGCGTCAGGACGGGGAAAACCTGCTCCTGAAAGTGGTTTTCGAGCCAGGTCTTCTCATCCTTGGTCAGCGCATCACCGGTGATGCTCTCGATACCTTCCTTCTTGAGCAAACCGATCAGGCCGGAAAGGCTCGTCTGCTGGTCTTCCTGCAGACGGCCGACCTCGACAAGAAGCTGTTCGAGCTGCTGCTCGGGCGTGCGCCCGTCGGGGCTTTTGATGGAGATGTTTTCGCGTATCTGCCCGGCAAGGCCGGCAACGCGCACCATGAAGAATTCGTCGAGATTGGCGGCCGATATCGACAGGAAGCGAACGCGCTCCAGCAGCGGATGGTTCGGGTTCTGCGATTCCTCAAGAACGCGGCGGTTGAACTGGAGCCATGAGAACTCACGATTGACGAAACGGTCCGGATTGCCTGCGGACGCATCGCCGTCGGCGGTGCTGACGGTGGTGAATTCGGCCTGGACCGGTCTTAGCTCGTTCATGTCCCTCTTTATCCTTTATGCGACCACAGCCGCTTATTCGGCTCAGCTTATCTCCTGACAGGGTTTTGCGACAGTTTGATTTCACATGGCTTGCAAAGAGGTTGGCTATGCTTCAAACGCTTGCTAAGAGCGAGATGTAATCGACAGGAGAAAGCCATGGCTGGCGGTTCCATTCCCCACTTCCAGAACGATGCAGGTCATGCCGTGATTGAAATCGGCGTGAAGGAATTCATGTGCGTGGGCGCAAACCCGCCCTTCGACCATCCGCATGTCTTTCTCGACATGGGCGCCGACTCGGAAAAGGTCTGCCCCTATTGCTCGACGCTGTACCGGTTCAACGGCACGCTGAAGGCCAGCGAGACGCGTCCGGAAAACTGCCTCTACGTCGTTCGCGCCGCCTGACCGGCGCTGCTTGCGGCGATTGATCCGGTGGATATTTCTCACCCCGGAAAGATCGTCATCGCGGGCGCCGGCATTGCCGGGCTGACGGCGGCTCTCGCCTTTGCCAGCCGCGGCTTTGCCGTGGAAATCTTCGAGCGCTCGGAAAAGCTCGAGGAAGCCGGCGCGGGCATCCAGCTTTCGCCCAACGCCACCCGCATCCTCGATGATCTCGGTGTGCTGCAATTTTTGCTTCCCAAGGCGGTGCAGCCTGAAGCAGTCATCCTGCGCGACGCCAAAACCCTGAGAGAACTCGCCCGCGTACCGCTTGGCGCAATGGCTCAGAAACGCTGGGGTGCCCCCTATGTCGTTGCGCATCGCGCCGATCTGCAAGGCGCATTGCTGGAAGCCATATCCCGGCAGCCGGCGATACAGCTTGTCAAAGGCGCTACCGTCCGCAGCGTGACTGTGGGTGACGGTGGTGCTTCCGTCTCAGTCGATCAGTCCGGAAAAAGCGAGCCGGCAGACGCCCGCCTCGTCGTTGGCGCGGATGGCGTCTGGTCGGCGCTGCGCGGTGGGGCGAATGCAAAGAGCCGTTTTACCGGCGAACTCGCCTGGCGCACGATGATCGACAGCCAAAGCCCGCAAGGCCGTGCCTTTGCCGAAATCGGTTCGACGGATTCGGTGATGGCCTTCCTGCATTCGGGCTTTCACCTCATCGCCTATCCGGTACGCAGCGGGGCCGCGTTCAATCTCGTCGCCTTCACGCCGGGAAAAGGCATTGCTGAGGGATGGTCGGGCAAGGCCGACATTTCCATCCTGAAACAGGCGATGCGCAACACAGCGCCAGCGCTTGCGCAATTGGCCGAAAACGCCGGCCCATGGACAGCATGGCCAATCCACACCGTCGACCCGAATGCGCCATGGATCGCTCCCGGTCTCGCCCTCATCGGCGACGCAGCGCACGCGATGACGCCTTTTGCGGCGCAAGGGGCGGCGATGGCCATCGAAGACGCCGAAACCCTTGCCGCATACGTGGCCGCCACACCGGAAGATTGGTCGAGCGCCCTCGCCGCCTGGGAAGCATCGCGCCGCCCGCGGATCGAAAAGGTCGCCCGCCGCGGCGCTTTCAACCATTTCGCCTGGCATGCGAGAGGGCCGGTCGCGCTGGCCCGCAATCTGGTTCTGAAGACGCGCCCGCCCGAAAAGCTCGCCGCCGACATGGACTGGCTCTATGGCTGGAAACCGTCCGGTCGATAGCTCTCAATTGTGCAGCCGAAGCGAGTAACCAAGCGTGACCGGCAGTGGGTTCCACCAACCCGTCTGCAAGCCGCCCGCCCGCAATGCTCCCGCCGTCCAGGTGTTGCAGCCCACCACAGCGTTGAAATAGCCATTGGCTTCAAAGAAGGCGTCGTAGTCGCCATAGGCCGCCCCTTCGATCAGTTCGGGGCCGTTCGCTCCCTGCCGAAAGCCCTGCTCAATAAAAGCCAGCAGGCGCTGGAAACCAGCTTCACCGATTTCATAGGCGGCAACGGCCGGGTTTGGTTCCGGAATGTCGCCGGCGACTTCGACATGCATGGCCGAATTGTCGAGCGTCAGCGCGCGGAACACCGGCCCGGCGCGAAGCTCCGACCAGGCCGGCGTGCCGATGTAGAAAGCCCGGCTGCCCCAGCCGAAGATGAGATAGCGCGCTTCAGACAGATCGACGGGCAGACCCGCCTCGCGCAAAAAGGCGAAGCGTTCCAGCAAATCATCGTCGATCGGAACGGCGATGTCGGTGTGGATCGGGTTGGTCAGCACGAGGATGCGGCGGAGCGGCCCCTGCCCTGCCTCGCCGGATTGAAACAGCGGTCGCGGCACCAGTGTTCCCAAGGCCACCGCAACGATAACCGCGAGCAGCACCAGACCGGCGAAGCGAATAAGTCGTTTCATTGAAGCCGAACCGATCCTGAGCGCGACCTCGATGGCCATTGCACTTGCTTACGCAAAGAAGCCCGGCCGAGTTTCAGCCGGGCTTCTTTCATGATCGAGAGCGCACGCACCGAATGCGCGTACCAAAAGATCAATGCAGGATTTGCGACAGGAACAGCTTGGTACGTTCATGCTGCGGGTGATCGAAGAACTCCGCCGGGGTATTCTGTTCGACGATCTGGCCCTGATCCATGAAGATCACGCGGTTGGCGACTTTCCGCGCAAAACCCATCTCGTGGGTCACGCACAGCATGGTCATGCCTTCCTCGGCAAGGCCCACCATGGTTTCCAGCACTTCCTTGATCATTTCCGGATCGAGCGCCGAGGTCGGCTCATCGAACAGCATGATGCGCGGATTCATGCACAGCGAGCGGGCAATCGCCACGCGCTGCTGCTGGCCGCCGGAGAGCTGGCCGGGATATTTGTTGGCCTGCTCAGGGATCTTCACGCGCTTCAGGAAGTGCATGGCGATTTCTTCGGCCTGCTTCTTCGGCGTCTTGCGCACCCAGATCGGCGCCAGCGTGCAGTTTTCCAGGATCGTCAGATGCGGAAACAGGTTGAAGTGCTGGAACACCATGCCGACTTCGCGGCGGACCTCGTCGATCTTCTTCAGATCGTTGGTCAGTTCCTTGCCGTCGACGATGATCTTGCCCTTCTGGTGCTCTTCCAGACGGTTGATGCAGCGGATCATCGTCGATTTGCCGGACCCGGAAGGTCCGCAAATGACGATGCGCTCGCCACGCATGACCCGGAGATTGATGTCCTTCAGGACGTGGAAATCGCCATACCATTTGTGCATGTTGACGATATCGATGGCGACGTCGGTATCCGAGATCTGCATCTTGCCGAGATCGACCTTGATCTCCTCGGCGCTGACTGCGTTTTCTATGGCCATTGGCCTTCCCCTTTATTTATCTTTTGTGGCCGGTATCGAGGCGTCGTTCCATGTAAATGGAATAGCGCGACATGCCGAAACAGAACAGCCAGAAAACGAAACCGGCAAAGACCAGCCCCGAAATCGGCGTCTGCGGTGAGGCCCAGGCGGCGTCCGAAAAGTTCTGGCGCACCACGCCGAGCAGATCGAACATGCCGATGATGTAGACCAGGCTCGTATCCTTGAAGAGGCCGATGAAGGTATTGACGATGCCTGGAATGACCAGCTTGAGCGCCTGCGGCAGCACGATCAGTCCCGTTTTCTGCCAATAGCTCAGGCCCAGCGAATCGGCACCTTCATACTGCCCTTTCGGGATCGCCTGCAGACCGCCGCGCACCACTTCGGCCATATAGGCCGAAGCAAACAGCGCAACGCCGATAAGCGCCCGCAACAGCTTGTCGAAGGTCATGCCGGCCGGCAGGAACAGCGGGAACATGACACTGGCCATGAACAGCACCGTCACCAGCGGAACGCCGCGAACCGCCTCGATGAAGATCACGCAGATCATCTTGACGACCGGCATCTTCGAGCGCCGCCCGAGCGCAAGCACGATGCCAAGCGGCAGCGAAACGGCAATGCCGACAAAGGACAGAACCAGCGTCACCAGCAGGCCACCCCACAGCGGGGTCTCGACATGCGTCAGGCCGAACCAGCCGCCGGTGAGCAGGAAGTAGGCGACGATGGGAAACACGGCAAAAAGCAGGATCGCGTTCAGGCCCTTGCGAGGAATGCGAGGAACCATCATCGGCACCAGCAGCACCACGAACATGATGGCTACGAGGATGACGCGCCAGTGCTCTTCGACCGGATACCGGCCGAACATGAACTGTCCGAACTTCGCGTTGACGAAGGCCCAGCAAGCGCCGGACCAGCCGTCGGGTTGCACACCGCCCTGGGCCACCGTCGCGCAGAAAGTACGGTCGGTGCCGGTCCACTGGGCGCTGATGAACGCCCAGTTGATGAGCGGCGGGATGATGTAGGCCACCACCAGCAATCCGACGAGCGTCAGCGCGGAATCGAAGGGCGTGGCGAACAGGTTCTTGCGAACCCATGCGCCAAGCCCGCTCACACCCGCCGGCGCCGGCTCGGATACCGCCATTTCGGCGCGGACATAGGAAAGATCGTGTTCTTGCATGACCTTACCTCTCCACCAAAGCCATCTTGGCATTGAACCAGTTCATGAAGGCCGACGTCACCAGGCTGAGGCCGAGATAGACGACCATCCAGATCACCACGACTTCAATGGCCTGGCCGGTCTGGTTCAGCACCGTTCCGCCCGTTGCAACGAGATCGGGATAGCCGATCGCGATGGCAAGCGACGAGTTCTTGGTCAGGTTCAGATACTGGCTGGTGAGCGGCGGTATGACGATGCGCATGGCCTGCGGCACCACCACCTGCCTCAGCGTCTGCGCGGGCCGCAAGCCAAGAGCAAAGGACGCCTCGCTCTGCCCCTTGTTCACCCCCATGATGCCGGCGCGAACGATCTCGCCGATGAAGGCTGCCGTGTAGAAGGACAGGGCAAGATAAAGCGCCAGAAACTCCGGCTTCACCTGGAAACCACCGGTCAGATTGAACGTGGATTGCTTCGGAAAATCAAAGGTCAGCGGAAAACCGCTGAAGATGAATGCCAGCAGAGGCAGGCCGACGATCAAGCCGATGGAAGTCCACAGGATCGGAAACGGTTGTCCCGTCGCCATCTGGCGCTGACGGGCCTTGCGCGCGACGAACCATGACATGGCGATCGCAAGCAGGAAGGCCACCAGTATCAGCCAGGAGCCCTCGCCCCAGATTGCCTTCGGAAAGTAAAAGCCACGGCCGTTGAGAAACGATCCGAACGGCAAGTGAATGCTGTCGCGCGGCGGCGGCAGAACCGAAAGCACACCGAAATACCAGAAGAAGATGACCAGCAGCGGCGGAATGTTGCGGAACACTTCGACATAGACGGTCGAGATCTTGCGGATCAGCCAGTTCCGCGACAACCGGCCGATACCGATCAGAAAGCCGAGAATGGAGGCCGTGATGATGCCGGCGACGGCGACCACGATGGTGTTCAGAAGACCTACGATGATCGCGCGGCCGTAGGTGGAATCGGACGAATACGCGATCAGGCTGTCGCTGATGTCGAAGCCGGCGCGCCCGCGCAGGAAGCTGAAGCCGGATGCGATGTTGGCGCGACGCAGGTTTTCGACGGTGTTGCCGACGATCCAGTAGATCGCTGCCGCAAGGAGGGCCACCACGACAATCTGGAAGAATATGCCGCGGATTTTAGGATCGTTCATAAGCGAGACGCGGCTGCCTGCGTCCCGGCCAAGTATTTCCTGGGATGCCATTTAACCGTCCCCTGATGTGAGAAACCGGAAGGCGGAGAATCCGCCCTCCGGATAGTTCTCGATCAGCGGATCGGCGGAGCGTACTGCAGGCCGCCCTTGGTCCACAGCGCGTTGATGCCGCGCGCGATCTTCAGCGGGCTGCCGGCGCCAACGTTCTTCTCGAACATTTCGCCGTAGTTGCCGACTGCCTTGACGATGTTGACGACCCAGTCGTTCGACACACCGAGATCGGTGCCGATCTTGGTGTCTGCCTCGGTGCCAAGCACGCGCTTGATCTCGGGGCTGCCGGAGTTCTTCATCTCGTCGACATTGGCCTGGGTGATGCCGAGCTCTTCAGCCGACAGCAGCGCGAAATAGGTCCACTTGACGATGTGGTACCACTGGTCGTCGCCCTGGCGGACGGCGGGTCCAAGCGGCTCCTTCGAGATGATCTCGGGCAGAACGACGTGATCGTCCGGCGCGCCGAGCGTCAGGCGGATGCCATAGAGGCCCGACTGGTCGGTCGTGTAGGCGTCGCAACGGCCCGCGTCATAAGCGGCATTGACCTCTTCGAGCTTCTCGAAGACGACCGGGTTGTACTCCATCTTGTTCGCCTTGAAGTAGTCTGCGAGATTGAGTTCGGTGGTCGTGCCCGATTGCACGCAGACGGCAGCGCCCGAAAGCTGGAGCGCGGAATTCACGCCCGGCAGCTTCTTGGCGTTGATCATGAAGCCCTGGCCGTCATAGTAGGTGACGCCAGCGAAGTTCAGGCCGAGTGCGGTATCGCGGTTGATGGTCCAGGTCGTGTTGCGCGACAGGACGTCGATTTCGCCCGACTGGAGCGCGGTGAAGCGTTCCTTGGCGCTGAGCGGCGTGAACTTGACCTTGGTGCCGTCACCGAAGACCGCAGCCGCCACGGCGCGGCAGAAATCGGCATCGATGCCGGTCCAGTCGCCCTTGTCGTTCGGCGCGGAGAAGCCGGCCAGTCCGGTGCTGACACCGCACTGCACGAAGCCCTTCTTCTTGACATCATCGAGCGTTGCAGCAGATGCGGCCGAAGCCAGCAGCCCCAATGCGGCAGCGCCCAAAATGATTTTTACGGAGTTTTTCATAACCCACAGACCCTTTTCTGTTGTTGTTCGGGAACTTGCCCCGTTTTTTTCCCGTGCGGAAGCAGCGTTGGCATTCCGGCCCATTTCCGAAACGCGGCATCGCAGAGGATGCGCTCGCAGCAATCACAATCACGAACTGCATCGAAAGCGATTATGTCCGTGAGGTCAAGCACAATGACCGGATGAAGGGGAAATTGAAAACCATATGCCCAAAACCGACATTTAGAGGGTATTTTCCGCCTTTGAATTGCCCTTGCGGCAGGTCTTTTTCCGCCGCGTGAACTTCGCTGGAGCAACAAAGTTCGAGGCTGGCCACGCCCCGTCTCGGTTGCGCCGTTCGGCCCGCCGCTTTATGCCTGTCAGCCTCTTATCGAAGCGGGGAAGACATGGCCAAGCGAGACTACACAGACATGGGCATCAACACGCGCCTGGCGCATGCGGGCAACGATCCGCGCGACTATTTCGGCTTCGTGAACCCACCGGTCGTGCATGCTTCCACGGTCCTGTTTCCGAACGCCGCCACTCTGGCGGCCCGCGCGCAAAAATACACCTATGGCACGCGCGGCACCCCGACCACAGACGCACTCGCAAACGCCATCGACGAGCTGGAAGGCTCGGCCGGCACCATCCTCGTGCCGTCGGGGCTGGCCGCCGTCACGGTGCCGCTGCTTGCCTTCCTGTCGGCCGGCGACCACGTGCTGATCGTCGATTCGGTCTACCATCCGACCCGCAATTTCGCCGACACCATGCTGAAGCGGCTGGGCATCGAGGTCGACTATTACGATCCCCATGTCGGCGCGGGCATTGCCGAGCTGATGAAGCCGAACACCAAGGTCGTGTTCACCGAATCGCCGGCCTCCAACACGTTCGAGATGCAGGACATTCCAGCAATCGCCAAAGCGGCTCATGAACGCGGCGCCGTGGTGATGATGGACAATACCTGGGCGACGCCGCTCTATTTCAAGCCGCTCGACCACGGCGTCGATGTCTCGATCCACGCAGCAACCAAGTACCCCGCCGGGCATTCCGACGTTCTCCTGGGAACCGTCTCGGCCAACGCCGCATCATGGGAAAGGCTGCATCAGGGTTTCCTGACGCTCGGCTGCTGTGCGGCACCCGACGATGTCTATCAGGTGCTGCGCGGCCTGCGCACCATGGGCGTGCGGCTGGAGCGCCATCAGGAAAGCGCGCTTGAAATCGCCCGCTGGCTGGAAAAGCAGCCCGGCGTCGCCCGCGTCCTTCACCCCGGCCTTGAGAGCCACCCCGGCCACGCCATCTGGAAGCGCGACTTTTCAGGCTCCAGCGGCATCTTTTCGGTCGTGCTGGCCGGTGGCGGCCAGAAGCAGGCGCATGCCTTCCTCGATGCGCTCGAAATCTTCGGCCTCGGCTATTCCTGGGGCGGCTATGAAAGCCTTGCGGTGCACGTCTTCCTCGGCGACCGCGTCGTCGCCAAGGGGCCGTATGAAGGACCGATCCTCCGGCTGCAGATCGGGCTGGAGAACGTAGAGGACATCAAGGCCGATATCGCCAAGGGACTGGCAGCCGCAGCGGCGGTGGAGGATTGAGGCGGCAACGCCTCTCCCCTACTTCGCCCTTGATGCCCGCACCCTGTCGGGCAATCCATCGTGGTCGCCCAATGGGCGCCTGGGGTGATCGTCCCACCAGTCGTCGCGCATCGCTTTGCGTTCGAGGTTGACCGGGTAGACGATTCGGTTCTCCGCCTTGGCCGTCTCGCCCACGACCAGCAGCCGGACTTCCGTCTCGGTGTTGTTCAGGAAACTGTGGGCGAGCCCCGTGCCTGCCGGAAAGCCGACGCCATCGCCCGGCTTGAGCCGATGCAGCCGGCCATCCAGCCAGACATCGGGTTCGCCTTCCAGCACATAGACGAATTCTTCTTCCGCGCTTTCGGCATGCGGAAAGGATGTGCGCCGGCCCGGCAGCAAGCGCTCATGATGAATGCCGAGCCGCTCGAGGCCGAAATGCGCGCCGAAGGCAGCGTTGATACTGCGCTGCTCGTCCGTGCCCTTGAACGTCTCGCCGTCAGGATTTTCGATATCGGACCAGTGAGCGATGGGAAGGTCGGAATCCGTCGAGGTCATGAGCGTTTCCTGCCGATGTAATATGTCCGCTATTTCGCCGCGAGAGTTCTGCAACGGGCGCAGAACCCGACAACAGGCTACACGCATCCTTCACGAAACAGAGGCACCTAGCTAGAATGAAATAGCATCTTGTTGCTTTGTAGCCTGTAGGATACTATTTTGGTGACTGCCGTTCACTATACGACCGAGTTTGAGGAATGGCTGGATAGCTTACGAGACAGGCAGGCGCGAAGCCGAATTATGGTGCGCATCGAGCGCGTCAAAGAAGGCAATCTCGGTGACCACAAATTCTTCGACGGGATCGGCGAACTACGTTTGGTCTTCGGCCCCGGCTACCGGGTGTATTTTGTTCGACAAGGCGACAAGGTCGTGATCCTCCTGTGCGGAGGCGACAAGACTTCTCAAAGTCGCGATGTCGAGCGCGCAAAGGAACTGGCAAAAGGAGTTGGATAAATGGCTCTGCAGACGAAGAAATGGGACGTTGTCAACTTCCTCAACACCAGGGAGGATGTCGTCGCCTACCTTGATGCCGCACTCGAAGAGAACGACGCGGCTTTCTTCGCCAAAGCCCTTGGTGACGTAGCCCGCTCACATGGCATGACCCAGATCGCCAAGACCGCCGGTGTCTCCCGCGAAAGCCTGTATAAGGCGCTCAGCGTCGATGGAAACCCGGAGTTCGCCACCATCATGAAAGTGATGAGCGCGCTCGGTCTGCACATGACCATCGAATCGGCCGACAAAGCGGCATGAATCCTGCCACCTCGACTTAAAAATCCAAAAGGAAAGGCAGAAACCTAAGCCATTGAAATTATTGGCGATCCCGACAGGATTCGAACCTGTGACCATCGGCTTAGAAGGCCGGTGCTCTATCCAGCTGAGCTACGGGACCGCGCGCCCCTCAGCACACAAACCGGCTCGTGCGCGGTTCAGTGTGTCCAGGGAATCTTGCGGTCGAAGCGGAAATTCTCCGCATAGGAAATCTGGCGCCGCTTGGCTTCCTTCGGTTCCTGAACGCGAAAATCGAGGCCATGCTTCTCGGCATAGGCGACCGCCTCTTCCTTCGAGCCGAAGGTGAGGCGAATCTGGCTCTTCATGTCGCGCGAGGTGGTGTAGCCCATCAGCGGGTCGATCTTTCGCGGCATGGCCGGATCGAATTCGAGAACCCAGAGACCAGTCTTGGCCTTACCCGACTGCATCGCCGTCTTGGCGGGGCTGAAGATGCGCGCAGACATGTTTCCCTCATCGTTTTGGTCGGAGTGGAGAGATTCGAACTCCCGACCCTCTGGTCCCAAACCAGATGCGCTACCAGACTGCGCTACACTCCGAACGATGCAGTCCATAGGGTTTGCCGGTTTGGAAGGCAAGCCCGGAAAACACAAAATCCCGATTTGGCGTCTCAAGAATGATCTCGAATGGAACCCGTACGGTGTCCGGGCGTTAGTCGGTGCATAGTTTATGCCTAGTTCAGACGACGGCCACGCCGTCAATCATGGAGAAGGGGTTATGGCTTCATCGGTTCTCATCGGCATCCTGATTACGTTTCTTGTAATCATACTGGTGCTCTATCTCGTTCAGCGACTTCCGATCGACGGCCGCATGCGCCAGATCGTCCAGCTTATCGTCATCGTCATCGGCATCATCTCGCTGCTGAAGTATCTCGCAGTGTTTTGATCGCGGGAAACGTTTTCGACAAAATAGTTCGGGAACGATCCGGCTCGAAGGCCGTTCCTGAACCTCCCCTATACAAGGAAATCCTTTATGGCCGACACACCCAGCTCAGAAGATATTCAGAAGGCGCTCGAAAAGCAGATCGCCGATCTTCGCAAGGAGATCACGAAGATCAACAAGACCGTCTCGGCACGCAGCGCCGAACTGATGGATGACGCCCGCGATCAGGCATCCAGCTTTTACGAAAGCGCATCGGATCGCGCGTCCAAGGCAACGCAGCAGTTGCGCACGCAGGCCCAGGCCGTTTCCGAGGTGGCCCGCGAGAATCCGGGAACCACGACGGCTGTGCTCGGCTTCGTGGGCATTGTCGGCTTCCTGCTTGGCATAGCCGTCGGGCAGGCAAGCAGCGAACCTCGCCGTCGCTGGTATTGATCGTCTCGATCGAAAACAAAAGGCCGGATTTACCGGCCTTTTTCCTATTCCAGAACGTTAAGAACGGGGCACTTTCATGCAGCAAAACAGACTTTATCTCATAATCGGTGCGCTCGTCGTCGCGGTCATCGCGCTCGGCATCTACGTCTATCGCGAAGAATCGAAGCCGTCCGGCGTCGAACTGCGGATCGATGAATCAGGCGTATCGGTTCAGGAAAACTGACGCGCAGGCGATAAGAGCCAACGCCTCCCGATATAGCGCTCCCTTATGGACGGGCGCGCCGTTCCATCAAGGTCTTGAACAGCGGATAGCAGAATACCGCCACGATGGCGCCGGTTACGGTCCATCCAAGCGCTGCGCCGCCCAGCAGTTCCTGGCCAATGTAAGCGCCGGCAAAACACCCGATCACAGCAGCCAAGACTTTGAGTAGGAGTCCGTTGTTGGTCATGCCCGAATCCCTGCCCCTTTAAAAATCAAAGGTGACCAGAAATGGCGCTCACCGGCAAGCGCCACTACAAGAGCGCCAAGGCCTCTCGACATAGCGCTGCAGCCTGCACATTATCGCGCGCAGTCAGGGAGGACGCATGCCAATTATCGATATCTATCTCGCCCAGTTGACCGACATTTTCAGGATCGGTCTGCTGATTGCGCTCTTGCTCACCGCAGCCAATACCGCCCAGGCGCTGAATCGCTGGATACCGATCGCGCTCGGGCTGGTCTTCGTGGCTGTGCTCATTCCGACGAGCTTCGGCGCGAAGGAGGGTCAGGATACCGTGACCGCGATTGCTGTCGGCCTGTTTTCGAACGCCACGATTCTTGCAGTGCTCCTGGCGGCGCAGCAGGTCTATCGCCGCCTCGCCCGCTGAAGCAGCCTTAAATCTCGAACTCTGCCTGTCCCTGGTCGAGCGCATTCAGCGTTTCGGCGGCCAGCGCACGGGTGATGCGCGTCTTCTGTTCGAGTGCGGCGCGGTCGAGCCTGTCGACAACGCGGATCGCGGTGGACAGTGAGCGCTCTATGCGCCTGACCAGAAACTGCACGACATTCTGATCGACCTCTATCTGGCGGTCGGCGAAGAGCTTGGTGATGACGCCGGCCAGAAGCAAGTCGTCCGGCTCGTCGATCTCGATGGTCGCCGCAGCCTTCAGCCGCGATGCCAGGTCCGGCAAGGTCACGCCCCATGCGGCTGGAAAGCGACGGGACGTCAGAAGCAGTTGCGTGCCGGTCGCGCGAACCTGGTTGATGAGGTGAAACAGGCCATTCTCGTCGAGAAACCGGTCGTCGGCATCATCGATCACCACCGGCCGCGTGCCGTCGATTTCAGCGACGTGCTTCTCGATATCGGAAGCCTTGAGGGGCAGCGCATGCGAAGCATCGCGCCAGATCGCCGCGAGATGCGACTTTCCCGAGCCTGCCGGCCCCGCGAGAACCACCACCGGCGATGGCCAGTCCGGCCACCGGTCTACCAGCGAAACGGCCTGTGCGTTGGCCTGCGACACCACGAGATCGTCGCGCGAATAGCCCGGCGTATGGCCGAGATCGAGCGGCAGCTGGCGCGGTTTTTCCGGCTCACGCATGGCAGATCACAACCTAGCCATCGGCGCGCGGAGCTCTGGCTGTGCGGGCCGGTTTTGCCTCGGCAATCTCGGGATGGCCCTTGTAGAGCGGCGACTCGAGATATTGCGATATCGCAAAGCGCACCAGAACGCCGATCGCTGCCGCCGCCGGCACGGCGATAAGCAGGCCGACGAAGCCGAACAGCGCGCCGAAGGCGAACAGCGCAAACATCAGCCAGACCGGGTGCAGCCCGACACTTTTGCCGACGAGCCGGGGCTGGAGGATGTTGCCCTCGATGAACTGGCCGGCGAAGAACACGCAGGCAACGGCCACCACCATGATCCAGTCCGGCCAGAACTGCACGAAGGCAAGGCCAACCGACAGCACCAGCCCGACCAGCGAGCCGACATAGGGAATGAAGCTGATAAGGCCGGCAAACAGGCCGATCAGCGCGCCGAATTTCAAGCCGGTCAGCGTCAAGCCGGCGGCATACATAAGCCCGAGCACGAGGCACAGTGTGCCCTGCCCGCGCACGAAGCCGGCGGTGGCGGAATTGATGTCGGTTGCGATCTGGCGAACGGTCTTGACGTGGTCGCGCGGCACCCAGCGATCGACGGTTGCGACCATCCGGTCCCAGTCGAGCAGCATGTAGAAGGCGACGACCGGCGTCACCACGAACAGGCTGGCGATGGAAAAGAGCGCCATGCTGGAGCTCCAGATCGACTTGAACACCGTCGTCAAGAAGCCGAAACCGGTGGTCGCCAGCGAATTCAGCCCTTCGCGCAGATCGTTGGCGTTGACGCCGAAGCGCTGCTCGATCCATTGCGGGTCGAAGCTGGTGATGAGGCCCTGCAACTGCGTCAGATATTCCGGCAGCTTGGTGATGAAATCCGAAAGCTGCGAGGCCAGTATCGGTATCAGGATGACGAGCCCAATCACCACGATAATGAGAAACGTGATCAGGATCAGGATCGTCGCCATGAGGCGCGACAATCCGAGCCGCTGCAGGCGGTCGGCCACCGGATCGAGGAAATAGGCCAGCACCATGCCGGCCACGAAAGGCAGCAGAACGTCGCTGAACAGATAGATCAGCAGCGCGAGCACGAGCGCCGTAATGATCCAGAAACGGATCTGCCGGCGGAACGCCGCTGCCGACGGATCCTCCTGAGTCACCTCAACCGTTTGGATTTTCGCTTTCGCCATAACCATTCATGTGCCTCAGCCAGTCCACGAGATAGGCCGCTGCCGAAGCGACGGTCAAGAGCCCGGACAGGAATATCAGGCCGAACCGAATGAGGTCGTAATTCGTTCCAAAGGCAAGCTCGCCTAACACGAAGGCGGCAAGAACGATCTGCACTGCCGTATTGGCCTTCGAAACCATCAGCGGCTTCATCGCCACGGGATTTGCCATCACGGTCGACAGAACGACCGCGCAGATGATCAGCGCGTCGCGCGAAACCGCCGCCACCACCAGCCAGAGCGGCAGTTCGCCCATGAAGCCGAGCATGACAAAGACGCTGACGAGAAGCAGCTTATCGGCCATCGGGTCGAGATAGGCGCCCAGTTCCGTGCGCTGGTTGAAATGACGCGCGACAAAACCGTCGACGCCGTCCGAAACGCCGGCGATGACAAATCCGGCAAGGGCCCAGTCGGTTCGGTTGCTCAAAAGCGCGTAGATAACGCCCGGCACCAGCACGAACCGCAGAATCGTGATCATATTCGCGACGGTCACGACGTCATTACCTCCCCGCGATCTCCCAACACCTCGAGCCTGATACATGGTCAAGCCCGACTCTGCCTGCAAGATACCAGACCGCGACAGACTTCTGTCCACGATTTTTGCCGCCTAAAGTCGCATCGCTTTTGCCCCACTTCTTGCAGGGCGGGGCGGTTCATGCGAAGAGCCGCCCTTGAACCGTCGACAGTCAAAGGAACAGCCATGAGCGGCCAGAAGAACGGGCTCACCTATGCGCAGGCAGGCGTCGACATCGATGCCGGCAACCTCATGGTCGAGAAGATCAAGCCGCTGGTGCGCTCGACGCGCCGCCCCGGCGCCGATGGCGAGATCGGCGGCTTCGGCGGACTGTTCGACCTGAAGGCCGCAGGCTTTTCCGATCCGGTGCTGGTCGCGGCCAATGACGGCGTCGGCACCAAGCTGAAGATTGCCATCGAGGCCGGCAAGCACGACACGATCGGCGTCGACCTCGTCGCCATGTGCGTCAACGACATCGTCGTACAGGGTGCCGAACCGCTGTTCTTCCTCGACTATTTCGCCACCGGCAAACTCGACCCCGAACAGGGCGCCTCCATCGTCGGCGGCATCGCCGAAGGCTGCCGGCAGGCCGGCTGCGCGCTGATCGGCGGCGAGACGGCCGAAATGCCCGGCATGTACCAGGAAAAGGACTACGACCTCGCCGGTTTCGCCGTGGGTGCGGCCGAACGCGGCCAGTTGCTGCCGACCGACGATATCGTCGAAGGCGACGTGCTGCTTGGCCTCGCCTCGTCGGGCATCCATTCCAACGGCTTTTCGCTGGTCCGCCGCATCGTCGCGACAAGCGGCCTCGACTGGAACGATCCTGCCCCCTTCGCCGACGACCGCACGCTGGCCGAAGCGCTGCTCGAGCCGACCCGCATCTATGTGAAGTCCGTACTCAAGGCGATCCGCGGCACGCATGGCATCAAGGCGCTGGCGCACATCACCGGCGGCGGCTTCCCCGAAAACATTCCGCGCGTGCTGCCGCAGGATTTTTCCGCCGAACTCGACCTCGACGCCATCGAAGTGCCGCCGGTCTTCTCCTGGCTTGCCAAGACGGGCGGCGTGGCTGCAAACGAGATGATGCGCACCTTCAACTGCGGCGTCGGCATGATCATGGTCGTCGCATCGGGACAGGCGGCACAGGTCGCCGCCGTGCTACAGGAAGCCGGCGAAACCGTTTCGCCGATCGGCCGCATCGTGCCGCGCCGCGATAGCGGCGTCATCTATCGAGGTGCCATCGCCCTATGACCCGCAAACGCATCGTCATCATGATCTCCGGGCGCGGCTCCAACATGGCCGCGCTGATCGAAGCCTCCGACGACCGCGCCTTTCCGGCCGAGATCGTCGGCGTGGTCTCCGACAAGGCGGACGCGCGCGGGCTGCAACTGGCAACATCCAAGGGCATCCCGACACGCGTCGTTACGCGCGGCGATTTCGCCAGCAAGGACGCGCATGATGCGGCGATCGACAACGAACTCGCGGGCTTCGGCGCCGAGCTCGTCTGCCTCGCCGGCTATATGCGGCTTCTGACGCCTGGTTTCGTCGCGAAATGGCAGGGAAAGATGATCAACATCCACCCTGCCCTGCTGCCCGCCTTCAAGGGGCTCGACACGCATCAGCGCGCTCTCGACGCCGGCACGCGCATCCATGGCTGCACGGTGCATTTCGTGACGCCGGAGATGGATGACGGCCCGATCATCGCGCAGTCTGCGGTTCCCGTTCTGATCGGCGATGACGAAAAGACGCTGTCCACGCGCGTGCTGAAGGCCGAGCATCACCTTTTCCCGCTGGCACTGCGCATGGTCTGCGAAGGCAAGGCCGCGATGCAGGACGGCAAGACGGTGTTTTCCGACATCGAGCATGTCGAGCAGATCGCAACGGCGTTTGTCTCTTCGCCGAGTGCTGTTCGCGAGGCGGTCGATCTCGAGGCGCTGGCGCGCTTCACTCCGTAAGCCGCCAAGAGCCACTGGCTGGAGCCGCACGATGAAGGAACTGCTTCTCCTGCGTCACGCCAAGTCGAGCTGGGGCGACCCCGATCTCGACGATTTCGATCGGCCGCTGTCGCCCCGCGGCCTGGATGCCGCCCCGCTGATGGGCAAGGCAATTGCAGCGCGCAACTGGCTGCCTCAGATGGCGCTGGTTTCGCCGTCGGTCCGCACGCGGGAAACCTGGCGGATCGTCGCCGCTCAATCGCCGCGCTTCATCGAGCCAACCTTCCGCGACACGCTTTACGAAGCCTCGGCGGGCCAGTTGCTGGCCGAGGTGCGCCACGCGCCGGAGGAGATCACCTCCCTCATTTTGCTCGGGCACAATCCGGGCATGCAGGATTTCGCCACGCTGATTGCCGGCGAAGGTTCCGACGAAACCGCTATGCAGCAACTGCGCAAGAAGTTCCCGACCGCCGGATTGGCACGGCTGGAATTCGATGGCCGATGGGACGAACTGCGTGCCGGAGCAGCGCGGCTCAGCCATTTCCTGCGGCCAAAAGATCTCGACTGACTGCACGAACCTCTCAGTGAATCCGTTCGACGGGTTTGCACGGCACCCGTTCCATCTGCAGCGTCGTGTGATGCAGGTCGAAATCCGCCTGAAGGCGCGCCTCGATGGCGAGGCGCACCGTTTCTGCATCCGCGCCATCGGATAGCACGGCATGCGCGGTCAGCGACGGCTTGCTCTGGGTGATCGCCCAAAGATGCAGATCGTGCACCGAGGCCACGCCGGGCACTGCCGCAATAGCGCTCTCGACCTCATCGATCTTCATGCCCGGCGGCACGCCCTCCAGCAGGATGTTGACGCATTCCTTGAGCAGCACCCAGGTGCGCGGGAAAACCATGAAGCCGATGCCGACAGCAATCAGCGAATCGACCCACTGCCAGCCGGTCACCCAGATGATTGCTGCACCCGCCATGACGCCGAGCGAACCCAGCATATCGGCCCAGACCTCGAGATAGGCGCCCTTCACATTGAGACTGTTGTCCTTGTGGCCGCTCAGGAGCCGCATCGACAGGAAGTTGACGGCAAGCCCCACGACCGCAATGCCCAGCATGCCCAGCGAGGCGATATCCTGCGGTTCGAACAGCCGCTTCCAGGCCTCGTAGAGAATGTAGAAAGCGACACCAAGCAGCAGCAACGCGTTGAAGGCGGCGGCCAGTATTTCGAAACGGGCATAGCCATAGGTGCGCAGCAGGTCCGCCTGCCGGCGCCCGACATGGATCGCCAGCAATGCGATCGCCAGCGCCATCGTGTCGGTCAGCATGTGCATGGCATCGGAAATCAGCGCCAGGCTGCCGGTGAAAACGCCGCCGATGACCTCCGCCACCATGAAGGCGCCGGTCAGCCCCAACGCCATCCACAGCCGCGACACCGGCGTGTTCTGCATGTCGCCATGGTTATGATCGCCGCTCATGGCATGCTCCTCGATGGTCCGTCGCGCCTGCATAATGCGGAAATGCCGGAAAAATGGGAAGGCCACAAAATCCGGCAACGCCGTCGCGCACGATGCGCCTGTTGTCCGTGGTGGCAATTCTTGCTACCATTTCACCGAAGGAGTTCTCTCATGCCTACGGTGGAAAAAGTAAGCGTCGCGATTTCGTCGGACCTGCTCGAAATGGTCAAAAAGGCCGTCGCGACCGGAGAATACGCCTCGGCGAGCGAAGTGATACGCGAAGCGCTGCGAGACTGGAAGCTGCGTCAGCCTTTGAGGCAGGTGGAGGTCGAGCGGCTACGAAAGGCCTGGACGGACGGCATGGCCAGCGGCGAAGCCCAGCCTTTCGATATCGAAGAGATCAAGCAGCGAGCACGGGGCCGCTTCGAGAAGAATTCGAGCCCATCGCGCAATGGCTGAGTTAAGAATCGTCCGAAGTCCTGCGGCTGAAGACGATCTCATCGACATATGGTGCGAGATTGCGCTGGACAGTCCCGCGGCGGCCGACCGCTTTCTGGACAGCATCGCTGTCAAGATCAAACAGCTTGCAACGTTTCCGGAGTCTGGCCCGCTCAGGCCAGACATCGCGCCTGACGCGCGAGCGCTGACAATCGGAAACTATCTGGTGCTGTACCGGCATATAGGAACGCATATCGAGATCGTCCGAGTGGTGCACGGCGCACGCGATTTGACGGCATTGCTATAGGCTACCCGCCACCCGCACCCAGACCTTGTTGTCATGCACGGCCGCACCGCCATAGGGTGCTGGCGCGTCGGCGCCGGTCAGGACGTTGATGCCCTCGCCGCGCTCGTGAGCGGAGTTCGGCCAGATGCCTTCCGCGATGACCACGCCGCGCCGGATCGTCTCGAACAGCCTGGCATGCAGGACCACCTCGCCGCGCGGGTTGCCGATCTCGACGCGGTCGCCCGTGGCAACGCCGAGTGCTGTGGCGTCCTCAGGGTGGATCAGCAGTTCCGGCCGCCCTTCCTTCTCGCGCGACACCGGCGTTTCGGCAAACGTCGAGTTGAGGAAATTGCGCGCCGGCGATGTCGCCAGCCGGAAAGGATGCTCGGCGTCGGCCACCTCGATCAGGTCGACATGGTCGGGGAATTCGGGAAGCTGCTCGACCGGGCCGAAGACGCCCATGCTCTTGGGCGGCCTGTTGGGTGCGGCGCCGCCGTTCCATTGCGGCTTGAAACGGAACTTGCCGTCGGGATGCCCAAAACCATTCAGGAAATGCGCATCCTCGAACTCGGGCTGCATGTCGACCCAGCGGCTGGCTTCGAGGCTATCAAAATCGCCTAAACCGCGCTTTGAGAGCATGTGGTCGATATGCTCGCGTTCGGTCATCCCGAAGCCCGGCAAATGCGAGACGCCCAGCCGCTTGGCCAGTTCCTCGATGACATAGTGGTTGGTGCGCGGGCCTTCCGGCGGTTCGACCAGCTTCGGCCCAAGCGTGATATGCTGGTTGCCGCCGCCCTTGTAGATGTCGTCATGCTCCAGAAACATCGTCGCCGGCAGCACGACATCGGCGAGCTTTGCCGTGTCGGTCATGAACTGCTCGTGCACGCAGGTGAACAGGTCGTCGCGCAGAAAACCCTGCGTCACCAGCCGCTGCTCGGGCGCGACATTCACCGGGTTGGTGTTCTGGATCAGCATCGCCGTCACCGGCGGGCCGCCGTAAAGCGCGTCCTCCGCATTGGTCAGCACCGGCCCGATGCGGGAGTGATCAAGATAGCGGATTTTGGGGTCGCGCAGCTTCGTACCTTCCAGCAATTCGCCGTTGAGCTTGAAGATGCCGGAATTGGAGTGGAAGGCGCCGCCGCCCTCATACTGCCAGGCACCGGTGACCGCCGGGATCGACAGCGCCGCATGCATGTTGACCGAGCCGTTGCGCTGGCGCGCGAAGCCGTAGCCGAGGCGGAAGAAGGTTTTCTTCGTCGTGCCGACCAGTCTGGCAAAGTCTTCGATCTCCTCGACGGAAAGGCCAGTGATCGCGGCGGCCCATTGCGGCGTGCGGCTGGCGAGATGCGCCTCCAGCCCCTTCGGATCGTCGGTGTATTTTTCGAGATAGTCGCGGTCGGCGAAGCCGTCGCGAAACAGCACATGCATCACCGCGCAGGCCAGCGCGCCATCCGTGCCCGGTTTCAGCACCAGCGCCATGTCGGCCTGCTTCATCGTCGCCGTCTCGTAGATGTCGATCACGACGATCTTCGTGCCGCGCTCCTTGCGGGCCTTCACCGCATGGGTCATCACATTGACCTGGGTTACCACCGCATTGGTGCCCCAGATCACGACGCAGTCGGACTTGGCGATCTCGCGCGGGTCCGAGCCGCGCAGCGCGCCCGTGCCCAGCACATAGCCGGTCCAGGCGAGATTGGTGCAGATAGAGGCGAAGAAGCCCGAATATTTTTTCGCATGGCGCAGCCGGTCGATGCCGTCGCGCTGCACCAGCCCCATGGTGCCGGCATAGAAGTAAGGCCAGACCGTCTCGCTGCCGAGCTTTTCCTCGGCGCGAATGAATTTTTCGGCCACGAGATCGAGGGCGGCTTCCCAGCTCGAATCTTTCCAGCTGCCCTCGCCCTTGGCGCCCGCACGCACCAGCGGCTTCATAAGCCGGTTGGGATGATGGATGCGGTCGGCATAGCGCGCGACCTTGGCGCAGATCACGCCCGCCGTGTAGCTGTTGTCCTTGGCGCCATGCAGGCGGCCGATGCGGTTGCCGTCGAGGATCTCGACATTCAACGCGCAGGTCGACGGGCAGTCATGCGGACAGGCGGAATGGCCGATTCTGAGCTTGGCGTGCTGGTTCATGCGGCGAAACTACAGGGTTTTGAAAGCAAGGTGTAGGGCCAGGATTGCGCGGTTTTCTTTGTTCGTAGCAATGTTGCATGGCAGGACAATCGCCCATTGCCGCAGGTCGACCCCCACTCCGTCACGCTTCGCGTGACACCTCTCCCCCGTTCGACGGGGGAGAGGAAGGGCGCGGCGGCGATGGAGGCGTTTCCTCTCCCCCGTCGATCGGGGGAGAGGTGGCTCGGCGAAGCCGAGACGGAGTGGGGGTCGAACTCTATAGCCATCTCCCCGAGGGCCATGAACGGGAAGAAGGAAGAGAGAAACCTTACTCCGCCGTGCCTTCCTCATATTCCGCCGAAAGCTTCAGCCACTTCTCCTCGTGGCCGTTGAGCGTGGCGTTCAATTGCGAGCGTTCCTTGGCGAGCTGCGTCGCCGTCGAGGGGTCTTTCTCGTAAACTGCCGGGTTGGCGAGTTCGTCCTCAATGCTGTCGATGCGCTTGCGGATGCGGTCCATCAGCGCTTCCGTGGCGCGGATTTCCTTGGCGATCGGTTCCATGGCGGCGCGACGCGCCGCTGACTCACGGCGACGGTCGGCTTTGGACGCCTTATCCGCTTCGCGCTTCTCGCGGCTGTTGGCCGAGACGCCGGTGACCTGCTGGCGGTAATCGTCGAGATCGCCGTCATAGGGGTTCACATGCCCGTCCTTGACCAGCCACAGCCGGTCGGCGGTGGCCTCAAGCAGATGGCGATCATGCGAGATCAGGATTACCGCGCCCGGAAACTCGTTCAGCGCGTGGATCAGTGCCTCGCGGCTGTCGATATCGAGATGGTTGGTCGGTTCGTCGAGGATGAGCAGGTTTGGCCCCTCGAAGGCCGACAGCCCCATCAGCAGACGCGCCTTCTCGCCGCCGGACAGATCCTTGGCCGGCGTGTTCATCTTTTCCGTCGCAAGGCCGAACTGGGCGACACGCGCCCTCACCTTCGATTCCGGCGCTTCCGGCATCATCCGGCGCACATGCTCGTAGGCGTTTTCCTCCGGCCGCAGATCGTCGAGCTGATGCTGTGCAAAGATCGACACCTTCAGGCCGGGCGCGATGGTCATCGAGCCCTTTTCCTGCTTCAGCCGGCCAGCGAGCAGCTTGGCGAAGGTCGACTTGCCGTTGCCGTTGGCGCCAAGCAGCGCGATGCGGTCGTCCGCGTCGATGCGCAGCGTCATCTTTTTCAGGATCGGGCTGCCGGGCTGGTAGCCGACATCGACACCGTCCAGCGCCACGATCGGCGAGGCAACCGTCTTCACCGGCTCGGGGAAATGGAACGGCCGCACCCTGTCTTCCAGCAGGGCCGATATCGGCTTCATCTTCTCCAGCGCCTTGATGCGCGACTGGGCCTGACGCGCCTTCGAGGCCTTGGCGCGGAAGCGGTCGACGAAGGATTGCAGATGCTTGCGCGCCGCTTCCTGCTTGACGCGGCCCTTCTCCTGCAATTCGCGCTGCTCGGAAAGCTGGCGCTCGAACTGGTCGTAGCCGCCGCGCCAGAAGGTCAGCTTCTTCTGGTCGAGATGGACGATCGAGTTGACGGCGCGGTTGAGCAGGTCGCGATCGTGGCTGATCAGCAGCACGGTGTGCGGGTATTTCGAAACATAGGTTTCGAGCCACAGCGTGCCTTCAAGATCGAGATAGTTGGTCGGTTCGTCCAGCAGCAGCAGGTCGGGCTCGGAAAACAGCACCGCCGCAAGCGCCACGCGCATACGCCAGCCGCCGGAGAAGGACGAGGCCGGCCGCCTCTGTGCCGCGTCATCGAAACCGAGGCCGGCAAGGATGGTCGCGGCGCGCGCTTCGGCCGAATGCGCGTCGATATCGGCCAGCCTTATGTGGATTTCCGCGATGCGATGCGGGTCGGTCGCCGTCTTCTCCTCTTCGAGAAGGGCTGCGCGCTCGAGATCGGCCTTTAGCACGATCTCGATCAGCGGCTCCTCGGTGCCCGGCGCTTCCTGCGCCACCTGGCCGATGCGCAGGTTCTTGGGCAGGCTGACGGAGCCGGTCTCGGCCGACATGTCGCCGGTGATCGCCTTGAACAGCGTCGTCTTGCCGGTGCCGTTGCGGCCGACAAGCCCGGCCTTCGTTCCCGCCGGCAGCGTGAGCGAGGCGTGGTCGAGAAGCAGGCGTCCGGCAATGCGGAGGGAAAGGTCGTTTATAATAAGCATTGCGGGCTTTTGCACTGGACGCCGGAAGTTCGCAAGGCCTCCGCCGTAGGGCAAATCGAAGCTGGACGAAAAACGGCCCGCCAGTGGCGGGCCGCTTTTCTCTTGCCTATGACGGGCTCCAGGATGTCACGACATCTCTAGAGGCATTTTCCTCGTCTGTTCTCTGTTAGCGCGCAGCCATCTGGACTGAGCGGCAAAGTGCTACGAGGTCGCCGTCATAGCTGGACGGGCTTCCCAGGATTTCGATGCAGCGGCGCTTGTAGCGGGCCAATTCCTTGGAGCTCATGCCGGCAACCACGCCCGAAGCACCGGGGGTTCCGGGGGTAACGCCCGGATTGCCGGGAGTGCCAGGCTTGCCAGGGGTACCGGGATTACCGGGCGTACCGGGATTGCCAGGCGTGCCAGGATTTCCCGGAGTTCCAGGATTGCCGGGTGTCAACGCTCCACCGCCAATGCCGATACCGATGCCGACGCTCGCCAGTCCCGTCGTGCCGCCGACATTGGCGTTGACGCCGGCTCTCACGCCGTTGGCGCCGCCGATAGTGGCACCCGTACGGGAATCGACCAGGCCGGTGCGACCGGCGACCGACGTGTTGCTTTTCGCGTTAATGCCATTGGCGCCGCCTACGGTCGCGCCAACGCCGACATTCGCAAGCCCTTTGCTGCCGCCAACAGTCGCGCCGACATCCGCGTTGATGCCTCCGGCGCCGCCGACACTGACGCCAACGCCCAGGGCACCGTTCTTGCTGCCGCCGACGCTGATGCCGTTGGCGCCGCCGACATTCAGGCCGCCCTTGGAGCCGCCGAGGCCAAGGCCGTTGCTCACGCTGCTTAAGCCACCGAGGCCACCGCGAGCGTCCTGCGCCAGAACCGGCATGCAGAATGCTAGAATGATTGCACCACTCGCCAAGGTCTTGGCGACTTTACGTATGATCGAAGCCATAACTCTCTCCTGTGGTTGACATGAGCCAGCCGACAATCGCGCCGACTAACAATGCAACTACGAATAGCAGAGAGATTAGTTTCAAAGAGCTATGAATATAGTTTCTGATCTACTTCGATATAGATCGAATTATACTAGATGTTTAGATAGTCTCGACTAACCCATAATTTTCAAAGGAAATTTTCAGCAACCCGCAATTCATGCGTAGGCTCGCCCCTCTTCCGTCCTCTGGAAGGCGATCAAATCCAGTTGCACGGATGGTTTGCCGAGCACGGTCAGGATCATATGGGCCTGGCCGCGATGATGCGTCTGGTGGTTGAACAGATGGTCGAGCGCCGGTGCCAGACGCTGCGAGATCGTACGCATGTCGCTGACGGTCATGTAGCTGAAGCGGCCGGCCAGAGCCTTCGCGTCGAGCCCGTCGATCCAGGTGAAGATGCGCTTGTCCTCGGTTTCGCGGGCGGCACGCAGTTTGGTGAAATTGGCATGGATGATCGTGTCGAGCGCTGCCGGCGCATCGCCCTGGCCTGTGAAGCGCTTCATCCAGATGCGATCTGCGGCCACAAGATGGTTCAGCGTGCCCATCATCGACTTGAAGAAAGCGCCTGTATCGCGGCAGAATTCCTCCTCGGTGAACGTTGCGGCGACGTCGTAAATGCGCCCATTGGCCCAAGCGTTATAGGCGGCCAACATCATGAAATGCTGTCTCATGGACTTCCTTTTGACATGCAAAGCAAGGAATATGTCCGCCACTCCTAACGCGCGGCAAGAGACACGCCAATGACCATTCTGCTTTACGACCTTGTCGGACACGATCAAACGCGCCCCTACAGCCCGCATTGCTGGAAGACGGCGATGTCGCTGGCGCACAAGGGCCTCGACTTCGAGACCGTGCCGACCACATTCCTCGAGGTTCCGGCAGTCGAGGGCGGCGTTTCGAAGACCATTCCGGTGATCCGCGACGGCAATGCCGTCGTGGCGGACTCCTTCCAGATCGCGCTCTATCTCGATCAGGCCTATCCGGAACGTCCGACCCTCTTCGGCGGCGAAGGCGGCGAGGCGATGGCCCGCTTCATCGAGCGCTGGTCGCAGATGACGCTTCATCCCTATCTGGGTGCAGCCGCACTGATGGATATCTACGGACGCCAGAACGAAGCCAACAAGGCCTATTTCCGCGAAAGCCGGGAAGCCCGTTTCGGAAAGTCGCTCGAGGATGTCGCATCCGTTCGCGAGAGCGGCCTCGCCGCCTTTCGCGCATCGCTTGAGCCATTGCGCAACATGCTCACTTACCAGCCTTTCATCGGCGGCGATGCGCCGCTCTATCCCGACTACATCGTCTTCGGCGCCTTGCAGTGGGTCCGTGTCACGTCGCCATTCCAGTATCTTGCTGCCGACGATCCGGTAGGCGCCTGGTTCGAGCGCTGCCTCGACCTCCACGACGGCATAGGCCGCACGGTGGATGCCGCGGCCTGAAGCGGGGCTAGGCCTGAGGCGTTTGATAACTCGTCCTGCCGGGTCATATGGCGTGGTTTTCGGGGTCGCCACAGGCGACGAGCGGAGTGGACATTCAAGTCCATGAGCACCGGAAGCGCAGAAAATTGCGTCAGATGGTCGGCAGGGTAGAGTTAGCAAACGCCTCAGGGGCCTTGGCAATGCGGCGGACGGCTTGTATAGGGACCGCCACATCTGCCCTTCCCCATTCTCAAAAGGATATACCATGGCGATCGAACGCACGTTTTCGATGATCAAGCCCGACGCGACCCGCCGCAACCTCACCGGCGCCATCACCAAGATGCTGGAAGACGCCGGCCTGCGCGTCGTCGCATCGCGCCGCGTCTGGATGAGCCGCCGCGACGCGGAAGGCTTCTACGCCGTCCACAAGGATCGCCCCTTCTTCGGCGAACTGGTCGAATTCATGTCGTCGGCTCCGACCGTCGTGCAGGTTCTGGAAGGCGAGAACGCCATCGCCAAGAACCGCGAAGTGATGGGCGCCACCAACCCGGCCAACGCCGATGAAGGCACCATCCGCAAGGTTCACGCCCTGTCGATCGGCGAAAACTCCGTCCACGGCTCCGACGCCCCGGAAACCGCCGCCCAGGAAATCAGGTACTGGTTCTCCGACACCGAGATCGTCGGCTGAGTTTCTGATTCAGTTTTCGGGCATAACTGCCTGATTGCAATGAAAAAGCCGGGGTTTTGCCCCGGCTTTTTTGTTTGTTCTACGGGTCGCAATCCTCGTTATCGTCCGGCTCGTAAGTCAAAAAAGGATCATCCTGCGCGTGATGCCGAACAAGGATCACGACCGCCTCACCTTCAGCGTCGAGTTCATAGTCGAATGTGTAGTTGCCTTTGACCCAACGCCGCACACCTTGCAAAGGCGTGCCTTTCAGTAAATCGAGTTCCGCTCCGGCCTGCGGATATTCGTTAAGCATGCGAACCACGCTGCCTATGTCCTCAACGAAACGTCGAGCCGCTGCTCGGCTGTTTCCGATCAGATAACTGCGTTCCTTGCGAATGAATGCGGCTGCGGTCGGTGTGAATTTCGTCATCTGCCGATCGTGCCGTAGAGCGGCAGACCATCCGTGAGTTCATTGAGCAGTTGGTCGCCCTCGACGACATTCCCCGTCCCTGCTTCCTTCCGCGCTGCGGCGAGATCGCGAAGATACTGGCCTTCGCCGGCGAGATAATTCTTCAGCGCGCGAACAATGATCCAGCTTCGCTTGCGATCAAGAATCGCCGCCACCTCGTCAATTCCCTCAAGAACATCGGCGGGCAACCTGACGGCAATCGGATCGGAAAGTGGCGTGGCCATCTTTTTCTCCTACGTATTAAACTGTATTACAAGTTAATACGCAGGAGTTAAGCTGACAAGGGCACGAGTTTATCGCCCGCTAGGAGTTCACTCAGCACTTGCAAACCGGATCACATCGCGCCCTTCCGCGTCGACCAGAAACAGCTTGCCGTCTGCGTCGATGCGATAGGAGGATGCCTTGCTCAGTGCCGCAAAAAGCTTCTTCTCCTGATCCATGATCGCCGGGGCGCAGGCCATGAAGGTCGAGCCTATATCGCCGAGCTTGATCGTGCTGCCTTCGATTGTCGCCTTGCCGAAATAGCTGTTGCAGGCGCCGCGCCCGCTGATCTTGCCGCCGGGATCGAACTTCAGCGTCGACTGCGCATCGTCGATCACGCCGCCGCCCTCGATGTCCTCGGCCAGCCAGGTCGTGCGGAAGATCGGTGGTGGTTCGGTTTCCATCGAGCGCTTGACCATCCTCAGCACCATGGATTGCGGCTCCGCCTTCAGCGGATCGAGGCGATAGCGCACGTCATTGATGAACCAGATCGTATCGTCGACCGTGATACGGGCCTGAAGGGAATAGGTGTGTTTTGGCTGGATCACCGCCGGATCGAAGCGGATCTCGAACTTGATCGGCACCTGGCCGGGTTCCTTGAATGTCTGCTCGCCGACGATTTTTGCGGGAGCATCGGCCAGCGACACATCCGACAGCCAAACCTTGACGACCGCGTTCGGCGGCAGGGCAATCCGTTCGCGATAAAGAATCTCGCCGGTGACGGACTTTTCCTGCGCAAATGATTGCAGCGGCATCATGAGAGTGCCGATCACCAGGGGAGCAAAACCGAAAACGAAAAATTCGGCGAGCCTGTCCAGCATGATCAAACCTCCTCTATCGACCATTGCCTTTAGAGCGAAGGAATACGGTTGTTCCGTGACAGGATGACGGAAAATTTCAGGCCGCAATACTTATGTTTGCCGGCTTTTCCAGCGCGCGGCGGCCTGGTCGTCGGTCTCCTTGGCGTCGACCCAGCCGCCGGTCGAGCCATCGACCCGATGCTCCTTCTTCCAGAAGGGCGCGCGCGACTTCAGATAGTCCATCAGGAAATTCGCCGCTTCAAATGCCGCCTGTCGATGTGCCGATGCGGCAGCGACGAGGACAATATTTTCGCCCGGAGCGATCTTGCCGAAGCGGTGGATCGCGGTCAGGCCGAGCAGCGGCCATCGCTCGATCGCCTCAGTGGCGATGCGCGTAATCTCGGCCTCGGCCATGCCGGGATAGTGCTCGAGTTCAAGGGCGGAAAGCGCGCCGGCCTCGTCGCGGCAGAGTCCGGAGAACGTCACGACCGCACCGATGTCGGCTCGCCCCTTCGAGAGCCGGGCGATCTCGGCGTTGACGTCGAAATCCTCCCGCTGAATGCGGATATCGGGTTTGAAGCTCGCCGGCATCGCCGTTCAGCCTCCGGTCATCGGCGGAAACAGCGCGATTTCGCGCGCGCCAGCCAGCTTTTCCCGATGCTCGACATGCTCGTGGTTGATGGCGACGCGGATCACGTCGGGATATTGCAGCGCGTTTTCATATTCCTCGCCGCGGCCCTTCAGCCATTGCAGAAGATCGGACACCGTCTCCACCTCTGCGGGAAGCGCCACATCCTCTTCGGCCAGGCCGATGCGCTCGCGCACCCAGGCGAAATAGACGAGTTTGGTCGGATGCTGTGTCATTCGTCGATGATATGCTTCACGCCGGCCCGGAAATAGTCATAACCGGTATAAAGCGTAACAAGGGCTGCAATCCAGAGCAGCGTCAGGCCGATCTGCGTCCAGTAGGGCACGATCTTGTCTCCGGTCGGCCCCAGAAGCAGGAAGGCGATGGCGACCATCTGGATGGCCGTCTTCCATTTGGCAAGCTGGGTCACCGGCACACTGACCTTCAGCGCCGCCAGATATTCGCGCAGGCCCGAAACCAGTATTTCGCGGCACAGGATGATGATCGCCGCCCACAGCGACCAGCCGGCAATGCCGCCGCGCTGATCGGTATCGGCGGCAAGCAGCAGCAGGCAGGTCGCGACCAGAAGCTTGTCGGCGATAGGATCGAGCATGCGGCCGATATTCGAAGTCTGCTGCCATGCGCGGGCAAGGTAGCCGTCGAGATAATCGGTGACGCTGGCGAGGATGAAGATGATCAGCGCCGCCCAGCGCGCGAAGTCGCTCGACTGCAATCTTCCTTCGAGAAAAAAGCATAGGACAACCAGCGGCACGGCAAGGATGCGCGCGTAGGTAAGCATGTTTGGAAGGTTGAATGCGCGCCTGGCCATCTCTAATCCGTTATTTCTTTCAGCTTTCGTACTCAAATCAGATGCGGATGTGGGGGGTCAATTGCGGGAAATCGATGGCCCAAGGATACATTTAGCCCGCAAATGATTAATTCTCGTGAAAATGGTTGTAGACGATCTTGGCAATCGACTCCGAAATTCCATCAACCACCATCAAATCCTCCATCGCTGCGCGGCTCACCGCCTTGGCCGTGCCGAAATGCAAGAGCAGCGCGCGCTTGCGTCCCGGCCCGATGCCGCTGATCTCGTCCAGCGGGTTCTTTACCATTTCCTTCTTGCGCCGCGCGCGATGGGAGCCGATGGCAAAGCGGTGTGCCTCGTCGCGCAGCCTTTGCACGAAATAGAGCACGGGGTCACGCACCGGCAGCGAGAAAGATTCGCGGCCCTTGACGAAAAAACGTTCGCGGCCTGCATCGCGGTCCTGCCCCTTGGCGACGCCGATCGCCGCCACCTTGTCCTCGATGCCGAGATCGGCCAGCATCTTGCGCACAACCGACATCTGTCCCTGACCGCCGTCGATCAGGATGACGTCGGGCCAGGCCGGAAAGGACGAGCCAACCGCTTCGTCGTCCTCGCCGGATCGCGCGTCACCCGCCTCCGGCGCGGCGTGCTCCTTGATGAGCCGCGAAAAACGCCGCTCCATCACCTCGCGCATCATGCCGAAGTCGTCGCCCGGGGTGATGTCGGTCGAGCGGATGTTGAACTTGCGGTACTGGTTCTTCACGAAGCCTTCCGGTCCAGCGACGATCATCGCGCCGACGGCATTCGTGCCCATGATGTGCGAGTTGTCGTAGACCTCGATGCGTACCGGCGGTTTTTCCAGCCCGAACGTCTCGACCATGCCGGCCAGCAGCCGCGCCTGCGTCGAGGTTTCCGCCAGCCGCCGGCCCAGCGCCTCGCGGGCGTTCTGGACCGCGTTGTCGACCAGATCCTTCTTCTCGCCGCGCTGCGGCGCAGTGATCGTCACCTTGTAACCGGCGCGCGTGGAAAGGGCCGCACCCAGCAATTCCTGTTCCGGCACTTCACTGGAAAGCAGAAGCAGCCTCGGGCACGGCTTGTCGTCGTAGAACTGCGCCAGGAAAGACCCGAGCACTTCCTTCGCCTCGAGCGCCGGATCGGCCTTGGGGAAATAGGCGCGGTTGCCCCAATTCTGCCCGGTGCGGAAGAAGAACACCTGGATGCAGACCTGCCCGCCTTCCTGATGGATGGCGAAAACGTCCGCTTCCTCGACCGATTGCGGGTTGATGCCCTGATGGCTCTGGACGTGCGAGAGCGCGGCCAGCCTGTCGCGATAGATGGCGGCGCGCTCGAAATCGAGCTCCTCGGCGGCATTCTGCATGGCCGAGGAGATGTCGGTCTTCACCTTCTGGCTGCGGCCCGACAGGAAGTCCTTGGCCTCGAAGACCAGCTCGGCATAGTCGTCGGCCGAAACCTCACCCGTGCACGGGCCGGAGCACCGCTTGATCTGATAGAGCAGGCAGGGCCGCGTGCGGCTTTCGAAGACCGAATCCGTGCAGCTTCGCAGCAGGAAGGCGCGCTGCAGCGAATTGATGGTGCGATCGACCGCGCCCGCCGAGGCGAACGGCCCGAAATAGTCGCCCTTGCGCGAGCGCGCGCCGCGATGCTTGAAAATCCCCGGCGACGGATGATCGCCGGTCAGCATGATATAGGGAAATGACTTGTCATCGCGCAGAAGCACGTTGAATCGCGGCCGCAAGCGCTTGATAAGATTGGCTTCGAGCAGTAGCGCTTCGATCTCGGTGCGGGTGACGACGAACTCCATCGTCGACGTCTCGCGCACCATGCGGCCGATGCGATTGGTGTGGAAACGCCCTTGTGCGTAGTTGGTCACGCGCTTCTTCAGGCTGCGCGCCTTGCCGACATAGAGCACATCGCCCGCCGCATTCATCATGCGGTAGACACCCGGCGCATTGGGCAGGCGCTTGACCAGCGTCTGGATCACCTCAGCGCCGACCATGCCGTCGGCATCACCAGCGTGGGGGGTCCAGTCTATGGCGGTGAAGGAGGCGTCAGCCACCGCCGGCAACACCTCGGCCTCCGTCCCCTCATCTTCCTCGACCTCATGGCCCGGCATGTAGCCGGCGACATCGTCGCTGGCCCTGCCGGCCTGCGGCCGATGGAGCGATTTGAGGTTCGGATCGTTGGGACTCATTCCACCATGCCTGTCACATCCGGCGTCTGCCACGCAAGGTGCTGGCCGCCATCGAGCGCGATCATCTGCCCGGTGACCGAGCGCGCCTCCCATAAATAGCGGATCGTTGCGCCGAATTCCAAAAGATCAGGCCCCCGCTTCAGGATCACCCCGTCGACCTGCGCGGCGAAATCCTCGGGTTGCTGTTTCGGGTTGGCCAGCGTCGGCCCCGGCCCGATCGCGTTGACGCGAATTCTGGGAGCCAGCGCCTGCGCCATGGTCTGCGTCGCCGTCCAGAGCGCCGATTTCGACAGCGCGTAGGAGAAATAGCGCGGCGTCGGCTTCCAGACACGCTGGTCTATCATGTTGACGACCAGGCCCTCGCTGCCGGCCGGCAGGGCTTCGGCGAAACGGCGCGCCAGAAGAACCGGCGTCTTCACATGAACGGCGAAATGCCGATCCCAGGTCGCCCACTCGAAATCGGTCACATCATCGTCGACGAAGAGCGAGGCATTGTTGACCAGCAGCGAGATCGGGCCGACCGCCTTGCCTGCCTGCGAAATCAGCCCGTCGACGGCGCGCATGTCGGTCAGATCGGCAGTCACGATCGCAGCCTCGCCGCCATTGGCGGCCACTGTTGCAGCCAATTCCTCGGCCTCTCTGCGCGAGCGGTTGCAATGGATGGCGACGGCGAATCCGTGGGCTGCAAGGTCCTCGACGATGGCCCTGCCGATGCGTCTGGCGCCACCCGTCACCAGCGCCGTCCTGCCCGATTTCCGCATTGTCCACCCCTAATTTTTCGACCGCAAATGGCTGTTTGGCCGATTTTGGCGTCTCACAGGTTAATTCGCGTTCGTTCCTTTGGCGGCATTGTGGCGAAGCCCTCATGCAAACCGCCTAATTTAGTGAGAACGTTCGGAAACTGATTCAATATAGGGTCCGCAACCCCTTGAACCAAGGCACTTTTTGCCTTCCGACCCGAACTCTCCTGACAATGTTGTTGCAGCGATGCAACGTCATTCTTCCGCCTTATTGGCGCCGGGCAAAGACCCAATTTCGGGTGTGGTGCAGCCGCATTTCGGCACGACATTGGGAACTGTCAGGTACCCGAGCCGTTATTCCCCCCAGACGGCCTGGGCGCCTCCCACAGAAGAACATTGTGTGCTGTGGCTAAGGAGTAAGAAAATGGAAGCCAAATTGAAATTCGCGCGGCCTTTGGCAGCTGTGTTCGGCCTGTTGGCCTTCGCTGGCGTTGCCAATGCAGCCGACGTCGTTCAGGAAGAGCCGCCGGCACCTGCAGCTCCGATGGAGCAGCCCCCGCTCAACACGTGGTCCGGCCCCTATGCCGGTGTGACGCTGGGCTACGGCTTCTCGGGCCGTGTCAAGGAGCCGGGCAACACCGTCAACACTGATGGCTTCATCGGTGGCGGCTTTGCCGGTTACAACTACCAGATCGACAACGTGGTGGCCGGCGTCGAAGGCGACATCGGTTATGGCGGTCTCAAGGGCGACAACGCCGGTACGGAAGTGAAGGGCGGCCTCGGCGGCTCGCTTCGCGCCCGTCTCGGTTATGCCGTCACCCCGGATATCCTGCCTTACATCACCGCTGGTGGTGCAGCCCAGAGCGTCAAGCTCACCGAAGGCGGCATTTCCGACAAGAACACGATGCTCGGCTGGACCGCTGGCGTCGGCGCCGACATGAAGGTCACCGACAACGTGTTTGCCCGCGTCGAATATCGTTACACCGACTACGGCAGCAAGGAATTCACCACGGGTAGCGGTACCCGCGATGTCGATGCCACGGATCATCGTATCCAGTTCGGTGTCGGTATGAAGTTCTAATTCGCCGCAACAGGCAGTTAGACAAAAGCCGGGCCTCGAAAGAGGCCCGGCTTTTTTGCATCCTGACTCAGGACGACAGATACGGCTTCAATTCCGGAAACTTCTCGTCGAAGCGTGCTGCCCAGCGCTTGAGCCTGGCATGGCCGCGCTCCCATTTTCCGCCAAAGCGAAGATCCAGATAGCCGAGTGTTGCCCGCAGCGCGATCTGCCCGGCGGTGATCTTCTTGGGCAGCTTCGGCGGATTGGCGTTCAGGAGATCGAGCGAGCGGACGACTTTCGACCACTGCTTGTCGAGCCATGGCGCATGCACCTTTTCCTCCGGCCGGAAGCGGCGTTCATAGACATGGGCAAGCAGGCAGTCGCACATGCCGTCGGCCAACGCTTCCAGCCGTTCGGCCTCCAGGCGCTTGGCCGGATTGCGCGGGAAAAGCGCATTGCCCGACACGCGGTTCAGATACTGGGTGATCGCCCGGCTGTCGAACACGGCTTCGCCGTCGTCGGTGAGCAGCGCAGGTATCTTGCCAAGCGGGTTTGCAGCGATCAGTTCGGCGGGCTCGGCGTTGGTGTCGGTCAGCACGCCTTCCAGCGCAATCCCGGCATAGGCTGCGGCCATCCTGACCTTTGCACTGTAGGGCGAAGCAGGGGCATAAAGAATTTTCGGCATGAAGGCGGTGTCTCCTGGATAATGCGCGAGACCGTAGTTTTGACGAGCCGGCGAAGCAACAACCAGCCGCGAAAAAACTATCCGCCACGCACCGGCGGCATCACCACCTTGTCGCGGCGGCACGAGTCCCGATCGACCTCGTCGCAGGAGCGGAAAGACAGGTCCTTGTTCATGCAGATGCGCACCTCGCGCAGATAGCGCCGGTCGCAGGTCACCGCGATGCCGTCTGCCGGCAGGCTCTGGTTGGCCTGCAGGAAGGCGCGCTCGGCATCGTCCGGGTCGAGCGTGCGATAGCCATCGAGCCGGTTGAACTCGGCCGGTATCTTCACCCGCTCGCGCGCCTGCCGCAAAACCTTGAAGTAGTTGTCCTGAGATAGACCGGCACAAGAACCGTGCTTGCGCCATTCGTGGCGGATGAGGCCCGACGCCGGCATGATGTCGTAGAGGGTGCGCAGCGTGTCGTTGGGAACATCGCGTTGGTTCGTGCGGCAATCCTGCGGATAGCCGCGCTCATATTGCGGCCAAAGACCGTGGACGACGAAGGCGTAGGGCCTGCCCATCGCGCATTGCTGGCGATTGGCCTCGCCGCCCTCCGCCTCGCAGTAGCTCGGCGACCATGACAGCGACAAAACATAAAAATCGAAACCCTTGCCCAGCGCGACTGCTGGCTGGGAAGTCGTAGGTGTCGCCGTTGAGGCCGGGGCGTTCGCCGCCTGCTGGCTGTCGCCGGAAGGCTTGCAGCCGGCAACGGCAACAAGCGCGGCAAGGCCGAGCACCGCCGCACCAAAACGCCAGCGACACTCCCTCGCCCAAGACATGTGTTTGCCCGGAATTAACGCAGCACGCGGCAGCGGCCGTTATAGACCATCCAGCGGTCGAAGCCCGGCACGCAGAACTCGACATTGTCGCCGATGCCGGCAAAGCCCATGCGGCCCTCGATCAGATAAAAGACTTCATGCTGGCGCCCATCGGAAAGGCTGGCGGTCGCGCCGCAATAGAGCCGCGCGATCGGATGGCGCTCGTCAACCGGCTCGTAACGCTTCGGATAGATGTTCTGGAAATCGGTGATCGCCACATCCGGCAGGTTCGGTACGTGCTTAACCTGATAGCCGAAGCGATGAATGATCTTGTTGAGATAGCGCTGGTCAGAGCAGAGGCTGGTGCCCTCTTCCTGTCGCGCGACCACGTCGGCGGCATAGGAAAGATTTGGCCCCGTTAGCAGCGAACCGGCGGCGACGGCTGCGGCCATCACGAAATGAGCAATACGGGACATAGCAAAAAACCTCATGAATCATCGCCGAAGGCGAAGCTTGAGCGTTGATTGTGCGCAATGGCCGCGAAACGGTCAAGCGGGAGGAATTTCGGGCGGCGTTTCGGTTTGATTTTTCACGACGGATGCAGCCCGCCGTTCCGTTGCTCCCACGCATGCCGACGGGCGGTCTCAGGCCGAATGCCAGCACATTGAAGTACGTCTTTTTGAATGACCTTACCGAAAAACAATAAACATATTTCAATCCATGGTTGTTGATCAATTTTTACTCATCCGATTTAAGTACATTTCCATTACAGCCAAGAATATGCAGGTTCAGTTTCTGAACTTGTTGACCCTCATACACAAGCGCAGGCTCCTCTATTCGCGGAGGGAAGTCCAACCTCAAATCGGGAGAAATATCATGGACGACATAAGCCTCACCGGCCTTGAATCAGGAAAGACGACGGTCAGCGCCGAGACCGTTGAAGCGCTCAGGGCGCAACTGCGCGGCAGCCTGCTTGTTGAGAAAGACGCATCTTATGACGAAGCTCGAACGATCTGGAATGCGATGATTGACCGCAAGCCGGGCCTCATCGTGCGATGTGCCGGGGCTTCCGATGTCATCAGCGCGGTGCGCTTTGCGCGGGACAACAGGCTACTCGTTGCCGTGCGTGGCGGCGGGCACAATATTGCCGGCAGCGCGGTCTGCGACGGCGGCATGATGATCGATCTGTCCCCTATGAAGTCGGTGCGCGTCGATGCAGCGGCGAAGCGAGCCTGGGTCGAGCCGGGAGCGACACTTGCCGATGTCGACAAGGAAACGCAGGCATTCGGCCTCGTGGTGCCAACAGGCATAAACTCTACAACCGGCATAGCTGGCCTTACGCTTGGCGGCGGCTTCGGCTGGACCACGCGCAAATTCGGCTTGACGATAGACAATCTCGTCTCGGCAGATGTTGTCACCGCTGATGGCGAGCTGGTGCGGGCAAGTCTTACGGAAAACCCTGACCTGTTCTGGGCATTGCGCGGCGGCGGCGGAAACTTCGGAGTTGTCACGGCCTTCGAGTTCCAGCTTCATGACCTCGGGCCGCAGGTCTTGTCAGGGCTCGTCGTTCATCCGTTCACGGATGCCGAGGCAGTTCTCAAAGGATATCGAGAAGCCCTCGAAACAGCGCCGGATGAACTCACCTGCTGGGCGGTCATGCGGCAGGCGCCGGCACTTCCATTCCTGCCTGTCGAGTGGCACGGCAAGGAAGTGCTCGTTCTTGCCATGTGCTATTGCGGCGATATCCAGGAAGGAGAAAAGGCGACAGCGCGTCTGCGCGGGATTGGAAATCCGATCGCCGACGTCGTCGGTCCCAATCCATTCGCGGGCTGGCAGCAGGCATTCGATCCGCTGCTTACTCCCGGCGCGCGCAATTACTGGAAGAGCCATGACCTCACCAAGCTCTCGGATGCGACGGTCGAAATCCTGCTCAAAGCGGTTCGTGAGCTTCCTGGGCCGGAATGCGAGATATTTCTCGGCCATGTCGGCGGCGCCGCCGGGCGGATCGGGGTCGAAGCGACCGCGTTTCCGCAGAGAAGCTCGCATTTTGTCATGAATGTTCACGCCCGCTGGCGCGAACCGGAAATGGACCAGTCATGCATTGGCTGGGCGCGCAATCTCTTCGAGGCGATCAAACCTCATGCCGCAGGAACGGCCTACATAAACTTCATGCCTGAAGACGAAGTGGACCGCATCGAAGCGGCTTACGGAAGCAACTATCAACGGCTTGTCGCGACGAAGCAGCGCTACGATCCGCTCAACCTTTTCCGCATGAACCAGAACGTGAACCCCGGCGTAAAGCGTCGGGCAGCATAGAGAGCAATCGACCGTGCGGGCGCTTCAGAAGCCGTGTGCCCGCACTGGTCGCCGCAAGCCGATCACCGCCGCCGCTGGGTGAGCGCCATGCCCGCGAGGATCAGCGCCACGCCAAGGGCGCTTGCCCAGATGGCCGGCGATGCGGCGCTCAACAGGTCCAGCGCGACGCCCGAAACCATCTGGCCGCCGATCACCAGAAGCGCGGTGTTGACGGCGCCGATGCGGGCGATGAGCCAGCTGCCGGCGGCAACGAAAACCACCCCGATGGGCCCGCCGATATAGACATGCCACGGTACATCGCTAGCGCCGGCGGGGATCAATCCGCCGATAACGAGGCCAAGCGCGGTCAGCGCGCCGAAACCAACGGCATGGTTCCAGAACGAGGCTTGCAGCGGAGATGTCGAGAGGCTGAGCCGCCCGTTGATCTGCCGGCTGACGCCCACCAGCACACCCGCCACGCTGGCCAGCACGATCCACAGCGTCATGCGGCACCTTTGCCGAACAGGATTATGATGGCGCTGCCCGCCAGAACCAGCCCGAGGGCGGCGAAATCGCGAGCACCGGGACGACGCATCGGCAGGCCGAACAGGCCCCAGCGGTCAGCGGCAAGGCTGAAGATCATCTGGCCGACGAGGCCGAGCGCAAGCGTGCCGGAAAGCGCAAGCGGCGAATTGACCGCAGCCGACGCCAACATGACGGTCGCCGCACCGGACAGGCCGCCAAGATAGGCCCAGAATGGGGTGCGGGCTTTCGCGACATCGCCGGCAGGCGCGCGGCGGCGAAGAACCGCAAGAAAGATCAGGGCCGCGACCGTTCCTGTACCATGCGCGGTCCACGAAGCGAACAAGGCGTTGCCGTAGCGCGCCAGTTCGCCGTTGAAGTGGATCATCAGCGTCAGGAGGCCGCCCGAGCCGAATGCGGCGAGGAGATGAAGCGGGTTTGCGCGCTGAGGCGTCATATCTCGCCCCGGCGTTCGTCTTCCCCCGCCAGCCAGTCCACCGACCACTGCGCGCCCTTCTCCTCCGCCAGCAGGGCATGCAAAGCCGTCAGCATCGCCTGCAATTCCGCCTCCAGCGTGTAGGGCGGGTTGACCACGATCATTCCGGTGCCGTCGAGCCGGGGCTCGCGCGATGGCTTTCTCAGTTCAAAGCGGATGTCGAGTATCTTGGGGATGCCGCAACCGGCCAGCGCCTCGCGGAAATCCGCCACGGCCTGCCGGTCCTTGATGGGATACCACAAAGCATAGATGCCGCCCGGCCAGCGCTTGTGCGCACGCTGCAGGCCATCGACCAGCCGCTCGAACTCGCCTTCCTGCTCGAAAGGCGGATCGACCAGCACCAGCCCGCGCTTTTCCTTTGGCGGCAGATGCGCGCCGAGCGCCAGCCAGCCGTCGAGCTCGTTCACCCGCACCTGGAAATCGTCCGCGAACAACGCCTTCAATAGCTGGAAATCCGCCGGGTGCAGCTCTATCGCCGACAGCCGGTCCTGCTTGCGCAGCAGCCGCCGCACGATCAGCGGCGAGCCCGGATAGGCCAAAAATTCGCCATCGGGATCGGCGGAGCGCACCGCATCGAGATAAGGCGCCAGCAGCTTTGCCGCCTTCGGCTCGATCTTCGCATCGAGCAGACGGCCTATGCCGCCGTGCCATTCGCCGGTCTTCTGCGCTTCCTCGGACGAAAGGTCGTAGAGGCCGATGCCGGCATGGGTGTCGATCACCCGGAACGCCTTGTCCTTCTGCTTCAGATATTCGACCAGCCGCGCCAGCACGGCGTGCTTGACGACATCGGCAAAGTTTCCTGCGTGGTAGGCGTGGCGATAGTTCACGTCAGCGGTTCTCGCCGCCCCTGCCCCAGCGTGGTGCTGGCGGCTGCGAATTCGGGTTGCCGGGGCGACCGCCTCCACCGCGGCGCAAGGCAATGACCAGCCCGATAAAGCCGATCGCCAGCAGCGAAAGACCTAGCGGCTGCGCCCGCTCGTCCGTTGCGCCCGCATCGCTGCGCAGGATAAGATCGACCGTCTGGATGTCGATGCCTTCGGCATCGCCCTGCCCGACGGTGAATGTGTAGGTTCCAGCCGCAATGTCATCGAGAAGGCCGCCATCGTCGCGATAGATCTTCTGGCTGGTCTGCGGCGCGTTTTCCCGCACGGCGCCGTCGGCGAAGTTGAGGACATCCGTCAGCACGGTGCGCCCGCCGGTGGCCGCAGTCAGGGTCAGCACCGCCTGCCTGCCCGCCGTTCTCGCCCCGCCCACTGCCGTCATGTCGACCAGCACGCGCACCGGCGCATCGGTCGCGGCAAGCGTCACGTCGACCGTCTTGAAGCCGGAGGCGCGCTCATAGACGCGCCAGGTGCCGATCTCATGGCCGGAAAAATTCTTGACCGCCCAGGGATAGACGACGCCAAGAGCCGCACCGGCCAGCAGGACAAGCAGAAAAAAGAAGCGCATCGAAAACTCCCTAGATCGCCGTGCGCCCATTCGAACGCACAAAGAACGATCTAGCATTTTGAATGAGCATCGGAATTCCGAAAACCGGTACCCACTTTTCGGTCCGATGCTCTAATCGGGCATTCTCTGCCACGCGGCGGGGCCGGCTGTCCATGCGGATCGGCGGTAACCGGACGCCTTCAACGATCAGCCGGCGCTTCGTTCCGCGCCCGCTCCCTTAAATCCCGCTAGAATCGCATCCACCGTCTCGTCCACGCTCTGCGCGGAGGTGTCGATCCACCGGCCGACGCGCGGCGTCTGCTCATGCAGCACCTGCCGCATCATTTCGGCTGTCCACGATCCGTGGACGGGATCGCCATAGATGTTCTTCGTACGCCCCTTGTCGCGAGCGGTCAGCGTCTCGGCCGACGGATCAAGCACGATCACTGCCGGGCGATAGGCCTGAAGCCGCTCCACCGTCCAGCCGAGGAATTCGCCCAGAATCACGTCCTGATAGACGACAGTAAAACCGGCCTCCGCGTATTTTGCAGCGACGTCCCAGGCGAGGTCGTAGCGCAGCCGCAGCTGTTTCACCGCTTCCGGCACCGGGTCGGGGCTCATTTCGACGCGCCCCTTGATGATCAGCCTGCGAAAAAGGTCGCCGCGCAGATGTACGCTTTTGGGCAATCTTTCGGCCAGCGCCTGCGCAACCGTCGACTTGCCCGCGCCCATGCCGCCGGTAATGACGATGATCCCCGGAAAATCGTCCTTTGCTTCCGATGCCTGCACGCTCAAGCCTTGCGCTCCCAGCGCCGGTCGGGCGTCTGCTGCCAGTAGGTGACGGCGTGGCCGGCAGCCTTCATCGTCTTCCAATGCTCGCGTGCGGTCTCGAGCTGGGCTGCGTCATGGCCGTCGAACATGAACACGGCACGCTCGTAAGGCGTGATGTCCGGCGGTGACGCGCCATCGACCAGAAAGCGGATTTTTGAATCGTTGCGGTTGTCGAGTTCGGTCGTCAGCAGAACCGGCTGCTCTTCCGGGAAAGCCTCGCGGTCGGTGGCGTGGGCGAGAAAGGCATCGTCGCGGAACGTCCACAGATGCGCGTCGAGCGCATCACGCCTTTCCTCAGTGCCGGTCTGCACGACCGCCCGCCAGCCGCGCTGCACGCTCTTTTCGAGCAGGCCGGGCAGCGCGTCTTCCAGCGTCGATTCGGTCAGGTGGTAAAAGAGAACTTCAGCCATGCGGTGAAACTACGCGATCGCAGTGCGGATGGGAATGTCGCAAGACGCCACGGAGCTTCAGCCGCGCCGCGCCGCTTCAATCTTCGCCACGTCGATTTTCTTCATGGTCATCATCGCATCAAACGCGCGCTTTGCTTCGGCGCCGCCAGCCGCCATCGCGTCAGTCAGCACGCGTGGCGTGATCTGCCAGGAAATTCCCCACTTGTCCTTGCACCAGCCGCACTCGCTCTCCTGGCCGCCATTGCCGACAATGGCATTCCAGTAGCGGTCGGTCTCCTCCTGATCGTCGGTGGCGATCTGGAACGAGAAGGCTTCGTTATGCTTGAACACGGGGCCTCCGTTGAGGCCGATACAAGGAATGCCTGCAACCGTGAAATCGACCGTCAACACATCGCCCTCCTTGCCGGATGGATAGTTACCGGGTGCGCGATGCACGGCATTCACCGCGCTGTCCGGAAAGGTTTCGGCATAGAAACGGGCGGCAGCCTCGGCGTCCTTGTCGTACCAGACGCAAATCGTGTTCTTTGCGATTGCCATTTGCGGTGTTCCTCTCGCTTTGAAGCCAGGATTTCGGCCTTGTTCGCATCCGCCCTCTTTCGAAATAGGCGGCCAAGCGCCTATTTCCAGCCCAAAAAGCGTCCATTCCGACGACCGATAGCTGCCGAAGCGGAACGTTACGCGCGATGGAGCATCTTGAGCGCGTCGAACAGGATGCGCGGATCATGCTGGCCCTTGTAGAAAGGTGAGACCTTTCGCTCCAGACCGAGCAGGCCGAAGACGGCGGTCTGCGCCGAACGCACCGAATATTCGACGGTGAACACCACGTCGTCGGGGATTTCCGCATACTGGCCGATGAAGGCCAGATTCTTCGAACCGGCCGGGATCACTTGTGGCCTATCGGTGCCGGTGCGTGGCATGAACTGGCTGGTGATGTATGGCATCATCGCCGGAATGACGATCGAAGTGTCGCGGATATGCTCCATCTTCTCCGCGAAGCGGAGGTGAAGCAGGATTTCCTCGAGAATCTCGCGTCCTGTGCACTCGGACATTTTCTTCTGGACGAAATTGCCGACCTTGTCGGGAAACAGGCCATAGCCCCACCAGACCCAGGTGCCCTTTGGCTGCTCGAAATAGTGCGGCTGGTGGTTGAGCACCACGGTCAGCAACCAGTTTGAATCCTTGATGGTGACGAGCCCGCCCTTGCCGGCCTCGCTACCTGAAAACGCCTCGAGCAGGTCGAAGAAAGCCGAATCGTGAGCCGTGACGGTGATCGATTCCCACTTGGTCTTCGCAATATCCGTGCAGAAAGCCGCCGGATGTCCGAAGTCCGGCGATTTCGCCGCGAGGCGCTGCCACAGTTTCCAGGCGCCGCCGTGCTTTTCCGTCTGCAAAGCCGGGACGGTGGTCGAGGAACCGTAGGTCGTGTCGGCGGTCATGCTGCCATTGGTGACGAAGACGAGATCGTCCGGTGACAGATCGATGTCACCTTCCTTGCCGTCGGCGAGATAGCGGATTCGGGTAGCGACCTTTTCCTTGCCGTCGATCGCAACGTCGATATCGGTGACCTCGGCCCCTGCCCGAAAGACGACGCCGTGCTCCTTCAGCCAGCCGACGATGGGCCGCACCATCGCGTCATACTGGTTGAACTGGGTGCGGTAGATGCCGGCCATCGTGTCGATGGTCGAGAACAGATGGGTGAAGCGCAGGCAATAGCGCTTGAACTCCACCGCGCTGTGCCATGGTTCGAAGGCGAAGGTGGTGCACCAGATGAACCAGAAATTGCTTTCGAAGAATTCCGGCTTGAACCACTCCTCGATCGTCCGTGTCCCGAGCACCGCTTCGGGCGTGGCGCAAAGCTCCACGAGATCAAGCCGGTCGCGCTCCCTGAAGCCCAGATCCGCAACGTCGACGATTTCGCCGCCCGAAACGAGCCTGGCCTTGTCGTTCCAGAAGAACTCCTGATGGAACTCCATCAGCTCGTCCTTGGCGGATTTCTTGGGATCGCTGATGGCCGGAATGAACGACAGCAGGTCGTAGGTGCAGTTGAACTTCTCTTCGAACATGCGGCCGCCGCGCATCGAATAGCCATCCTGCGGATTGCCGCGCGCGTCTAGGCTGCCGCCGTAATTTTCTTCCTGCTCGAAGATAATAATGCTTTCGCCCGCAAGCCCGCCTTCCTTCACGAGATAGGCGGCCGCCGCCAACGAGGCGATGCCGCTGCCGACCAGATATGCCTTCCTGCCGGTATTGCTCGCCGATCCCGTGGTTGCCTTGCTGTCGCTCATCAGATGGTCCTCCTCATGCCCGCTTTCGGCTTGGACTTTGATTTCGACTCAGGCCCCCGAACCTGACCGTGACGTGTGAGAGATGAGCATTTACAACGTATAGTTGGTCAAATTTCAATGGCTTATTGCCACCGTACGTAACTCCGGTGCGGCAGCCCTCCTCTCGTCCCTACCCCCTCGCAAGCGTCGTGCACGAGCTGGTCGAGCAGGCACGCCCAAGCTGTGCACGACCTTTCAATCGGGCGACGAGATATTTACGAGCGCTCCCGCCCCCGCCTGCGAATAATACACTTCGGACGATCCGGTTTTCCAATGTGCCGAGATCACCACTTCGTTCTTGTCGAGGCTGTCCGGCTTGCCAATACGTTGCGAAAGCGCCTCCAGAAGTCCGGCAGCATCGGATGCGGAATAGTAGCAGGCCTTGTGCCCGTTCGGGCCTTCCGCAACCCAGAACGAAAGGCTGTCACTGCGCTCCGGTTCCCCTCTGCGCCAGCCTATGACTTCCACCGAGCCGCCATTATAGTTTACGAAAGCACTGCGCCATTCATCAAATTCCGCCTCACTCAAGCGTTGCCAGCCGAGTTGATCGCCTCTCGAAGCAGACTCCGATACCGATCGAGACTCGCAGATACTGAAAAGCTGATCGAGCGTTATGGCAGATGGATTTGCCTGTGCATGGGTGCATGGGATGCAAGCGACGAAGGCAAGCCACAAAATCGTTCTGCGCATTTGCGAATTCCAACAAGAGCCGGCCACCGCGCCGACCCCGGCGCGGCAGCCGCGATCACGTCCCTACCCCTCGTAAGCGTCGCGCACGAGCTGGTCGAGCAGGCGCACGCCGTAGCCGGAGGCCCAGGACTGGTTGATTTCGTTGGAGGGCGAGCCCATCGCCGTGCCGGCAATGTCGAGATGCGCCCAGGGCGTGTCCTTGACGAAACGCTGGAGGAACTGCGCGGCGGTGATCGAACCGCCGAAGCGGCCGCCGATGTTCTTCATGTCGGCGTTCTTGGAATCGATCAGCTTGTCGTATTCGGCGCCCAGCGGCATGCGCCACAGCTTTTCCTGTGTCGTCAGGCCCGCAGTGGTCAGCCGCTCGGCAAGCTCGTCATTGTTGGAGAACAGGCCGGCATGACTCTGGCCGAGCGCGACCATGATGGCGCCGGTCAAGGTCGCCAGATTGACCATGAATTTCGGCTCGAAACGGTCGTTGCAATACCAGAGCGCATCGGCCAGCACGAGGCGGCCTTCTGCGTCGGTGTTCAGCACCTCGATGGTCTGGCCCGACATGGAAGTTACGATGTCGCCGGGGCGCTGCGCATTGCCGTCGACCATGTTTTCGACGCAACCGATGATGCCGACGGCGTTCACCTTGGCCTTACGCGCGGCGAGCGTGTGCATCAGGCCGGTGACAGCGGCGGCGCCGCCCATGTCCCCCTTCATGTCTTCCATGCCGGCGGCCGGCTTGATCGACACGCCGCCCGAATCGAACACCACGCCCTTGCCGACGAAGGCGACCGGCTTGTCCTTGGCCTTGCCGCCGTTCCACTGCATCACGACCAGGCGCGGCGGGCGCACGGAGCCTTGCGCGACACCGAGCAGCGCGCCCATGCCAAGCTTCTTCATTTCCTTCTCGGTCAGCACCTCGACCTTCACCCCGAGCTTTTCCAGTTCCTTGGCATGAGCCGCAAATTCGACCGGCCCCAGCACATTGGCCGGCTCGTTGACGAGGTCGCGCGCCAGTATCACGCCGTCGACGACGGCCTGCGCGTCGGCGAATGCCTTCTTTGCGGCTGCCGGATCGGCGCAATGAATGGTGATCTTCGCCGGCTTGGCGGCGGGCTTGCCTTCGGCATCGTCCTTCTTCGTCTTGTATTTGTCGAAGCCATAGGATCTCAGCAGGATACCGCCAGCAATGCTCGCCACTTGCGCCCCGCCAACAGCGGTTTCGGGCAGGTCGGCAACCACCGCGATCTCGGACGCCTTGCGCAGCTGCGCGGCAATCGTGCCGCCGAGCCTGAACCATGAATAATCAGTAAGGTCAGCCGCCTTGCCCGTGCCGACCGCCACCACGCGGTCGAGCGGCGAGCCCTCAGGTGCCAGGACCTCGACGGTTGCACCGAACTTTCCGGAGAAATCGGCTACCGGAAAGGCCCGATCGAACGCCTTGCCCGGATCCCAGGCCCTGGCCGCATCGCTCATCGCGCCGCCGTCGGCGGCAAGTACGATCGCACTGCCCTTCTTCGGGGCGGCGAATTTGGCAAAGCTGATTATGGGCATGGAAGTCATGAAAGGGTCTGCTTTCGTAAGGAGTGCGGATGTCGGATAGGCGATATTCCAGAATACCAAGGGCCGACATTTCGCGGTTTTGTCTCATTTAGCAAGGCGCAACCGGCGCCGTTCAACTTTTTGCGACATTGCCTGCACAAGGCTGTATGGCGTCGATCAACGCCTTTTTGCCTGCTAAAGAACGCCACCGATTCGCCGTTAACATCCGATTAACCAGCTTTCTTGGCTGTTTCTTAGCCACTCCCAGACGAGACTCCACCATGCCGGGAAACCGAGACGGGACGGGAACCAGATCGAACCGGTTGTGCAGCCACGATGCCGCGGATAGCTTATATTCGGGCGTCGGCGTCGGCACATGCCGCTATGAGAAGACCACAACAATGGAATTTGGCGGCGAATGAAGGTCGTTGAACGATACATAATGCGACGTACGTTCGAGATGTTCATGGCAGCCCTGCTGTGGACATTGGCGATCGTATGGACGACGCAGGTTCTCGCCCGTATCGACCTCGTCACCGACAGCGGCCAGTCGGCCCTCACCTTCTTCGAGATCGCAACGCTTATCCTGCCGTCGATCATCCCCATCGTCGTGCCTTTCGCGATCATCATCGCGGTGGCGCAGACCCTGAGCACGATGAACAGCGATTCCGAACTGGTGGTGATCAGCGCTGCCGGAAGTTCGCGTTCGACGATAACGCGCCCGATCATCATCCTCGCTGCTCTTGCCAGCGTCTTCGCCTTCGCCGTCGACAACGGCATCGACCCCTATGCCCGCGAGCGCGGCCGTGAACTGGTGGCTGCGGCGCGCGCCGACCTCCTGTCCCTGGTCATCCAGGAAGGTACGTTCCGCAAGGTCGATGACGGCCTGTTCGTGCAGGTGGGCGAGAGGCTTCCCGACGGGCGGCTCGGCGGCATCTTCGTTGCCGATTCGCGCCAGCCGAATGTCGATCTGGTCTACTACGCCAAGAAGGGCGCGGTCGTTCAGCAGGACGGCAAGAGCATGCTCGTCATGAACGACGGCGTGGTTCACCGGAAGACGCCTGCGGGCGACGTCTCCGTCATTCGCTTCACCTCCTATGCCTTTGATCTTTCTGCCTTTTCAGCGGCAGCAAGTGAAGTGACGATGTATCCCAAGGACCGCACGCTGCCCTATCTGTTCAACCCCAATCCCAATGACAAGATCTACCAGAACAGCCCGCAGCAGTTCCGCGCCGAGATCCATCGCCGCTTCACCGAATCCTTCTACGCACTCGTCTTCGCGCTGATCGCGCTGGCGGTTGCAGGCGACGCGCGTTCGCACCGTGAAAGCCGCATCCATCCTCTGATGACGGCGGTGACGATCGCGCTTTTCGTTCGCTGGCTCGGCTTTTTCGTGACCCAGCAGTCGCAGTCCAATCCGCTGTTCAGCCCGCTTGTCTACGCCGTACCGATCATAACGTCGCTCGTGGCAATCGGCTTTATCAGAAGCAACAGAACGATGGAGCTTCCGATCACCTGGGCCGAGCGTCTTTCAGACTTTGCATCGCAATCCGGTGACCGCATGTCCATCTTCTGGCTCCGCCTTAAAGGTCGTTTGGCCGGAGGGTCCGCATAATGGGCTGGACGCTGGGACGTTACTTCTTCAGCCGCTATGCCGTGATAACCATGTGGTTTTTTCTCGGCATTTACGCGCTGGTCTTCCTCATCGACTTCACGGAATTTTCCAGCCGCGTTTCCGGCCTGCCCAATTTCACGTTCTTTACCGCGCTTTCGGTTTCGGCACTCCGCGTGCCGATGATCATGATGCAGACCGTGCCTTTCGTGGCGCTCTTTGCCGCCATGGCGACGCTGATTTCGCTCAATCGCAAGTATGAACTGGTGATCGCGCGGGCGGCGGGCATTTCGGCCTGGCAGTTCCTGCTGCCGGCATGCATCGGCGCGCTTCTGTTCGGCATCCTTACCGTCGGCGTCCTGAACCCCTTCGCGGCTTACGGCCTGTCGCGATCCGAATTCATCGAGACCAATCTGCGTTCCGGCGCCTCAAACGAGGTTTCGGCCTTTGCCGCTCCGTGGATCCACCAGAAGACCGGTGACAGCGACACGATCATCGGCGCGCGAGCGATTCTCAACCAGGGACTGGAACTCTCGGACGCCGTTTTCTTCGAACTCGACAAGAATGGCGAGATCGTCGAGCGCAAGGACGCCCAGCGCGCTTTCCTGCGCGACGGCTACTGGGAATTGCAGAACGTCAAGCGCTTCCGCGAAGGCATTCGCCTCGAAACGCTGGAGACCGACCGGGTGCCGACGAATCTCAAGCCGGAGTTCGTTCAGGAGCGGCTGGCAAGGCCCGAAACGATCCCGTTTTATGAGCTTCCGGGCAAGATCAAGGTGGCTCAGTCCTTCGGCCTCAGGGCCAACGCTTTTGCCATGCAATTCCATTCGCTTATGGCCATGCCGCTACTTCTTGTCGCGATGACTCTCATCGCGGCCACAGTCTCCATGCGTTTTGCAAGGATGGGGCAATCTTCAACGATGATTCTGGGTGGCGTCGTCGCCGGGTTTCTGCTTTATGTCGTATCGGTTCTGGTCAAAGCGTTTGGGAACGCAGGATTCGTTCCGCCTTTTGTTGCAGCGTGGCTTCCAGTGATAGTAGCAATGTTTTTTGGGGTGACCTTCCTGCTATACAGGGAGGATGGTTAGGTGGGGGTCGCGGTGATTTCAGCGCGCAAATCGGTGACGTTGACGCGCCTTTATGGTGCGACGGCGCTTGCCTGTCTGTTCGCCTATGCCCTGCCCGCCGCGCCAGCCTTCGCGCAGGACGTCCAGAGCCTCAAGCCAGACATTCCAGCCGGCTCGCAGATGCTGATGGAAGCCGACACCCTGGTCTACGACAATGACGCCAATACGGTGACCGCCGTCGGCGGCGTGCAGATCGATTACGGCGGCAACCGGCTCGTCGCGCAGCGCGTCGCCTATGATCGCAAGAGCTCGCGCCTGGTCGCCAGCGGCAATGTCCAGGTCGTCAATAGCGACGGCACCAAGATGTATTCCGAAGAGATCGACGTTACCGACGATTTCGCTGACGGTTTCATCAATGCCCTGCGCGTCGAGACCGTCGACAAGACCTATTTCGCCGCCGAGAGCGGCGAGCGAAAATCAGGCACGCTGACGACCTTCAACAATGGCGTCTACACCGCTTGCGCACCTTGCGAGGAAAAGCCCGACAAAGCGCCAATCTGGCGCATCAAGGCGCAGAAGATCATCTGGAACGGCAAGACCAAGGTCGTTCGCTTCGAGAAGTCGAAATTCGAGTTCTTCGGCTTCCCCATTGCTTACCTGCCCGCCTTCGAGATTGCCGACCCTACGGTTAAGCGCAAGAGCGGCTTCCTGATCCCAAGCATAAGCCAGAAGTCCGAGCTCGGCTTTGGCCTCTCGATCCCCTATTATTTTGCGCTGTCGCCGACCTACGATCTCACGATCACCGGAACCGGCTACACCAAGCAAGGTTTCCTCGGCCAGGCCGAATGGAACCAGCGTTTCAACAACGGCCAGTACAGCCTGAAGATCGCCGGCATCCGCCAGAATGATCCGGATGCGTTGAGGGACAACGGCAGGTATACCGTCGACTCAGGCCCCGACGGTGATCCGAACAAGTTCCGCGGCATGGTCGGCACGAATGGCCATTTCGACATCAATCCGCGCTGGGCGTTCGGCTGGGATATTCTTGCGCAGACCGACAAGAATTTTGCCCGCACATATTCGATCGACGGCTACAACCAGTATGTCCGCCGCAACGAAATCTACCTGACCGGTCTGAGCGGCCGTAACTACTTCGATCTCCGGGCGATGAAATTCGACATCCAGGAGGATTATCTCGACACGTCCAGCTCAGCACGGGACGCGAAAGAAGCGTGGGCCCTGCCCTCGCTGGACTACTCCTACACGCCCGACGAACCTGTGTTCGGCGGCGAGCTGAATTTCGATGTCAATGCGCGCTCGATCTACCGTTCGGAGCTTGACGCCCGCTTGGCCACGCCGTTCGTTCGCGGCATCGACGGCAATTCGACCCGACTGACGGCGGAAGCCGAATGGAAGCGCAACTTCGTTACCGACGGCGGCCTCGTGGTCACCCCGCTGCTCGCGTTCCAGATGGATGGCACGTCGGTCAACCAGACGTCGGCCTCCGCCGCCGCAATTGAGGCCATGGCAGCTAACCCGAACATCGGTGTAGAGGCCGATGTCCGCTCCGCCTATTATCGCGCGATGGCCACCGCTGGCCTCGAACTGCGTTGGCCGGTTCTGTTCTCGTTCAGCAGCGGCTCGCATATTCTCGAGCCCATGGCGCAGGTCTTTGCCCGTCCCGACGAGCCCTATGCCGACACGCTCGGCATTCCCAACGAGGACGCGCAGAGCTTCGTCTTCGACGCGACGACGCTGTTCGAACGCGACAAGTTTTCGGGCTACGACCGCATAGAGGGTGGCACGCGCGCCAATGTCGGCATGCGCTATTCCGGCAGCTTCAACAATGGCTGGACGACGAACGCCCTGTTCGGCCAATCCTACCAGCTTGCCGGGCGCAACTCGTTCGACTCGCCGGACCTGGTCAATGTCGGTGCCTATTCCGGCCTCGAGACGACCGACTCCGATTTCGTCGGCCTCGTCGGCTTCGCGACGCCGTTTGGTTTGTCGTCGTCGGTGAGCGCACGGTTGGACGAGCAGACCGCGGAAGTGCGACGCGCCGAACTCAAGGCCGGCTATAACACGAGCGCATTGTCGCTGACGGCCCAGTACGCCTTCATCCAGGCGCAGCCTCTCTATGGCTTCGCCAACGACCGCAGGGAAGTCACGCTTGGAGCCTCGGTTCGCTTCCACGAGAACTGGCGCACCTTCGGGTCGGGAACGTATGATTTTGAATCGGGTGTCGTAACACGCGACGCAGTCGGTTTCGCCTATGACGACGAATGCTTCACATACGCGATGACGATGAGCCAAAAACGCGATCCGTTGAAGGTACAGGAGGACGAACGGACCTTCGGCTTCAACATCTCCTTCCGTACCCTCGGTGATTTTGGCTCGACAACAAGCCAATTCGGGCAGCAGTAAGCGCTACGGCTCAAAGGTCATCGTTTCGCCGCATAGGGTGGGCATCCAAAACCATGACTATTCAGCAAGAAAATCGAGCACGGAGATCGAACGGCATGACTTCGATCAGGAAGTATCTTCTTTCCACCGGATTGGCGTTATTTGTCGCGCTAGGCTCGGCACCTTTGACGATGGCCGTTCAGCCGGCCCAGGCCAGCGAGATCAAATACGTCGTCAATAACGTGCCGATCACCACCTACGATATTCAGCGGCGCGCGGCATTCATGAAGCTGCAGCACCGCAAGGGCAATCTCAACAAGCTCGCTGCCGACGAGATGATCGACCAGACGCTGCGCACGGCGGAAATGAAGCGCCTCGGCATCAAGGTCTCGGATCAGCAGATCGAAGACGCTTTCAATCGCTTTGCGAGCTCCAACAAGATGAAGCCCTCGCAGCTCACCGGCGTGCTTCAGCAGGCCGGTGTGACGGCAGAGCATTTCAAGCAGTTCATCGGCACCCAGATGGGCTGGAACCAAGCACTTTCGGCGCGATTCCGCTCGCAGGGCGGCAGCATGAGCGAGCAGGACGTCGTCCAGCGCATGCTTCAGCAGGGCGGCAACAAGCCGTCCGCCACCGAATACATGCTTCAGCAGGTCATCTTCGTGGTGCCCGCAAAGGAGCGCGGCAATATCGGCAAGCGCAAGCGCGAGGCTGAAGCCATGCGTGCCCGCTTCAGCGGCTGCGACAGCACCCGCCAGTTCGCCAAGGGCCTGCTGGACGTGACCGTGCGCGACCTCGGCCGCGTGCTTGCGCCTGAACTGCCGGCCGAATGGGCCGACCAGATCAAGAAGACGAAGACGGGTGGCGCGACGGGCGTGCGTGAAACGGATCGCGGCGTCGAATTCATCGGCGTCTGCAGTTCGCGCGAAGTCTCGGACGACCGCGTCGCCAAGATGGTGTTCCAGTCCGAAGGCTCGAAGGACGACCAGGCCGGCGAACTCGATAAGAAGTACATCGCCGAATTGCGGAAGAATGCCCGCATCGTCGAGCGCTGATCCATTGTGCAGCCACGCAATGACGACCCATTGCTGGCACTCACGGCGGGCGATCCTTCGGGCATAGGCCCCGAGATCGCCATTGCCGCGTGGCAGGCGCGCAATGAGCACAGCGTTGCGCCCTTCTACCTCCTGACCGATCCCGCTTTACTTGCCGCCCGCGCGCGGCATCTCGGCATCACCGTCCCGATCGAGGAAACGACGCCGGCAAACGCGGCAGCCGTCTTCCCCCACGCCCTGCCCGTCGTGCCGCTCCAGGCGCGCTTCACGGATACTCCGGGCCTACCTGATGCCACCAATGCGGCCGGCATCGTCGAGGCCATCGACCGCGCGGTCGCCGATGTCCATTCCGGCGTGGCTGCTGCCGTCGTCACCTGCCCCATCGCCAAGAAGCCGCTCTACGATGCCGGCTTCCGCTTTCCCGGCCACACCGAATATCTCGCCCACCTCGCCGGCTTGAAGGAAGGCCGCGAGATCATCCCCGTGATGATGCTTGCGGGACCGGATCTGCGCGCCGTGCCGGTTACGATTCACATTCCGCTGGCCGACGTGCCGGGCGCGCTTACCCAGGCGACAATCGAAGAAATCTCCCGCATCACGGCGCATGATCTCGCCGCGCGTTTCGGTATTGCAAAGCCACGTCTGGCGATCTCCGGCCTCAACCCGCATGCCGGCGAAGGCGGGGCCATGGGCGGCGAGGACGAGGCGATCATCCGCCCGGCAGTAGAGGCGCTGCGCCGCGCCGGCATCGACGCTTTCGGGCCGCTGCCCGCCGATACGATGTTTCACCCGCGTGCACGCGCCGGCTACGATGCGGCGATCTGCATGTATCACGATCAGGCGCTGATCCCCGCCAAGGCACTGGCCTTCGATGAGACGGTCAACGTCACGCTCGGCCTGCCCTTCATCCGCACTTCGCCCGACCACGGCACGGCCTTCGACATCGCCGGCAAGTGCATTGCCCGCCCCGACAGCCTGATCGCCGCGCTGACGCTCGCCCGGCTGCTCGCCAACAATGAAAGCCAAGCCAAATGACGCTCGATGGACTGCCGCCGCTGCGCGATGTCATCGATCGGCATGAGCTTCAGGCCAAGAAGTCGCTCGGCCAGAATTTCCTGCTCGACCTCAATCTCACCGGCAAGATCGCCCGCACTGCCGGCGATCTCAGCGCCACAACCGTCATCGAGGTCGGCCCCGGCCCCGGCGGACTGACCCGGGCGCTTTTGATGAACGGTGCAAAGCGCGTCATAGCGATCGAGCGCGACGAGCGCTGCCTTGCAGCATTGGCCGAGGTTTCGGCGCATTATCCCGGCCGGCTGGAAGTGGTTTCAGGCGACGCGTTGAAAACCGATTTTGCGGCACTCGCCAGCGGCGAGCCAGTCAAGATTGTCGCCAACCTGCCCTACAACATCGGCACCGAACTGCTCATTCGCTGGCTCACAGTGCCGCAATGGCCGCCCTTCTATTCCTCGATGACGCTGATGTTCCAGCGCGAGGTGGCGCAGCGCATCGTGGCGGCACCCGACAGCGATGCCTATGGCCGGCTCAGCATTTTGGCCGGCTGGCGCACGCAGGCCAGGATCGCCTTCGACGTGCCGCCGCAGGCTTTCACGCCACCGCCGAAGGTCACCTCGTCGGTCGTGCATCTCATCCCGCGCGAGAATCCGCTCCCTGCCGACGTACGCGTGCTGGGGCGTGTCACGGAAGCTGCCTTTGGCCAGCGCCGCAAGATGCTGCGCCAGAGCCTCAAGGGCATCGAGGGCGCCCGCCTGCTGGAAGCCACCGGCATCGACGGCACCCGCCGCGCCGAAACGCTGGATATCGCAGAGTTCGTGGCGCTGGCGAATGCCGTGTCGCGCAAGGATTGACAATGCAGAGCCTCGGCGTGGTCCCTCGACTTTTCCCGCTTGTCGAGACCGGGCAGAAAACCAGCACGATCCGCTGGCGCGAAACCCGGATCGAACCGGGCTACATGCGCTATGTCTGCGACGGTGACGCCGCGAAGACAGCAATCGTCTGGGTCACTCGCTGCACCGACCTGCCGCTGTCGCAGGCGGCGGCCTTTGTCGGGCGCGAGGCGGAATGGCCGAAGGATGTCATGCTGGAAGGCATGCGCGAGCACTATCCGGAAATCCAGTGGACGGACCTCGTCCAGATCGTCGAGCACCTGACGCCCGCCGAGACGGCCGGGCGTCCGGATTTCCCGGCCTGACTTCGGCGGGAAAACTACAGTTTCTCGTCGAGCAAGCCTGAGATGAAATCGAACAGGCCGGGCCGACGGTCGCGGCGCAGACGTTCGGCTGCAACAATCGCCCTGACCTCGGCATAAGCCTGGTTCAAGTCGTGATTGACGACGACGAAATCATATTCCTTCCAGTGCTCGATCTCTTCGCGCGCATTCTGCAGGCGCTTTTCGATCGCTGCATCGGCGTCTTCGGCGCGGCGCTTCAGCCGTGCCTTCAGTTCCGTCATCGACGGCGGCAGGATGAAGATCGAGACGATGTCGACCCGCATCTTGTCCTTGAGCTGAAGCGCGCCCTGCCAGTCGATGTCGAAAAGCATGTCGCGGCCTTCCGCCATCGCCGCCTCGACCGGCTCGCGCGGCGTGGCGTAATAGTTGCCATGCACCTCGGCCCATTCGAGCAGCGCATCGGAATCGCGCAGGCGCTCGAAATCACGCTGCGTCACGAAATGGTAGTGCACGCCGTCGATCTCGCTGCCGCGGCGCGGACGCGTGGTCACGCTGACCGACAGGCTAAGTGCCGGGTCTTTCTCCAGCAGATTGCGCGCAATGGTCGACTTTCCGGCCCCGGAAGGGGACGACAGCACCAGCATGAGGCCACGGCGGCGAATATTGGTCTCAGCGGCCATAGGCCATTACTCCAGATTTTGAACCTGCTCGCGAAACTGGTCGACGACGGCCTTGAGCTCCAGCCCGATGGCTGTAACAGCGGCAGCGTTCGATTTCGAGCATAAGGTATTCGATTCGCGGTTAAATTCCTGTGCCAGGAAGTCGAGCTTGCGGCCGATAGAGCCACCGCCCGAGAGCAGCGCCCTGCCCGAAGCCACATGGGTCTTGAGCCGGTCGATTTCCTCGCGGATATCGGCCTTGGTCGCCAGAAACGCCGCTTCCTGATGCAGGCGGCCTTCGTCGAGATTACTGGCGGCATCCATCAGAAGCGCGACCTGCTCGGCGATCCGCGCGCGGATGACGGCAGGTTCGCGCGACGGATCGGCCTCGGCCTTGAGCGTCAGCGCCTCTATCGTGTCGATATGGCCAAGCAGAAGATCGCCCAGCGCCTTCCCTTCAGCCTGGCGTGCCTGCTCCAGCCCGGTCAAGGCAGCGTCGAGCGCGCTCAGCACGGCTGCGTCCAGGCTGGCCCGCGTCTCCTCGGTTTCGGTCGTCTCGGGAATGTCCAGCACACCGCGCAGGGCGAGCAGGCCGTCCGCTGTTGGCGGGGAGGCGCCGAACTGCTCCTGCAGGCGCTTTGCCAGCCCCGCCAGATCCTTGAGAAGGACTTCGTTGACGACCGGCGACACCAGCATGCCGGCAGCGCGCGTGATCGTGAGCGTCACCTGCATATTGCCGCGCGAAAAGCGCTTCTGCACGGCCTGGCGCGCCTGCGGCTCCAGCCTCTCGAAACCCTGCGGCAGCCGGAACCGGGCCTCGACGCTCTTGCCGTTCACCGATTTCAGTTCCCAGGCAATCGCCGTGCCATCATGCTCGGCCGAAGCGCGAGAAAAGCCCGTCATGCTCTGCAATGTCATCCCTCGCCCCCTCTCCGTGCCTGGAGCGGTTCAGTTTTTGATAGAATCGTTGAACCGCTCTAAGTATTTGTTTTTACGTAATTCCGGACGGAAAGCCGTTTCACGCTTTTCCTGGAATTCCTCTAACGGCAAAGTCGCGGAAATCCGCTTCTGCAAATGCGGCGGGCCGGCAAGCGGCCCGATACAAACTGATCATCGTGTAGAGACAGCGGGTTCCTATTGCGCCGCAGGTACCGGCGCGCCCTCTGTCGTTCCTTGCGTTTCCCCAGCTTTGGCGGCTTCTTCGGCCTGCTTCTTCTGTACGGCGCGCCACCGCGCCACATTCTCGTTGTGCTCGTTGAGCGATTTCGCAAAGACGTGCCCGCCGGTGCCGTCAGCGACAAAGTAGAGATCATCGGTTTTCGACGGGTTGGCGACCGCCTCAAGCGAGGCTTTGCCCGGATTGGCGATCGGCGTCGGCGGCAGGCCGTTGATGACATAGGTGTTGTAGGGCGTCGGCTTCTGGATGTCGGACTGGTAGATCGGCCGGTCGGAAGGCCGGCCCTTGCCGCCGAACAGACCGTAGAGAATGGTCGGGTCGGACTGCAGCCGCATATTCTTGTTCAGGCGGTTTATGAACACCGCGGCAACCCGCGAGCGCTCATCGTTGCGGCCTGTTTCCTTCTCCACGATGGAAGCCAGCGTGACGAATTCGTTGATATCGGCCAGCGGCAGATCAGGCGAGCGGCGGTCCCAAATGTCTTCGACGAGCTGCTTCTGGTGGGCCAGCATCTTGTCGATGATCTGCTGGCGCGTCGCGCCCCGCATGAAACGCTGCGTGTCCGTGGCGAGGCTGCCTTCCGGCGGAAGGGTCGCCGGCATGTCACCGGTCAGCGCGTCCTGTTCGGCGATGCGCTGGAACGCCTGTTCGACGGTCAGGCCCTCGGGAATCGTCAGCGAATACATCACCGACTTGCCGCTCTTGAGCAGTTCCATAACCTCATGCATGGAAGCGCCCGGCTTGATCTCGTATTCGCCGGTCTTCAGCGCCATGTCGTTGCCATAGGCGCGCACGCCAAGGCGGAAGATGCGCGCATCGCTGATCAGGCCGCGACGCTCGAGCTGGTCGGCGATGTCCTGGACACCAGTGCCGGGCTTGACCATAAAGGTCTGCGCCGTAGTCGTCGGGCCGGGGCCTTCGAATTCACGCTTGCCGAAATAGACCGCACCGCCGGCCACGATGACCGCCAGAATAACCAGCGAAAGCATGAAGTTGAGGAACACAACGAACTGATTGCGCGAGGCGCGCGAGCGCGTGCGTTTCGGCGGCGGTGTGCCCTGTTCCGGGCGCAGTGCTTCGCTGGCGCTCTTCGGAACGATCGGTTTAGGCGGCTCGGGACGCCGGCCGAATTCGCCGTCGGAAGGATTGGTGTTCATAGCGCCTCAACACTTTGCAATCAGACGAATCCCCACCGAGAAAAGGGTCGAAGGCAGACCCTAGGCACGAATATGTCAAAATTCGCGGCGAAACGGCCCTATTGGCAGCCGTCAGCCGTTATAGCGCTGGAAAACCAGCGACGCATTCGTTCCGCCGAAACCAAAGGAATTGGACAGCGCTACATCGATCTGGCGCTCGCGCGCCTTGTTCGGCACGAGGTCGATTGCCGTTTCGCGTTCTGGATTGTCCAGATTGATGGTCGGCGGCGCGATGTTGTCGCGAATGGCAAGCACCGAAAAGATCGCCTCGGCAGCACCGGCCGCACCCAAAAGGTGGCCGATCGCCGACTTCGTCGATGACATCGAAATCTTAGACGCCGCATTGCCGACCAGACGCTCGACCGCGCCAAGCTCGATCGTGTCGGCCATGGTCGATGTGCCGTGGGCGTTGATGTAGTCCACGTCCGCCGGCTGCAGGTTGGCGCGCTTGAGCGCAGCGGTCATGCAGCGGAATGCGCCGTCGCCGTCCTCGGCCGGAGCCGTGATGTGGTAGGCATCGCCGGTCAGGCCGTAACCCGTCACCTCGGCATAAATCTTGGCGCCGCGCGCCTTGGCGTGCTCTAGCTCTTCGAGCACCACGACACCGGCACCCTCGCCCATGACGAAACCATCGCGGTCGCGGTCATAGGGGCGTGAAGCCTGTTCGGGCGTGTCGTTGCGATCGGTGGAAAGCGCCTTGCAGGCGGCGAAGCCGGCAAGCGAAAGGCGCGTTACAGGCGCTTCGGCACCGCCCGCCAGCATCACGTCGGCATCGCCGAATATGATCAGCCGGGCCGCGTCGCCGATGGCATGCGCGCCCGTCGAGCAGGCGGTCACCACGGCATGATTCGGGCCCTTCAGCCCGTGCCGGATGGAGACCTGGCCGGAGACCAGATTGATGATCTGCCCGGGAATGAAGAAGGGGCTAATACGGCGCGGCCCACGCTCCTTGAGAATGAGCGCATTTTCCGCGATGCCCTCGATACCGCCGATGCCGGAACCGATCATCACGCCGGTGGCGTGCTGTTCCTCGGGCGTCTTGGGTTCCCAGCCGGAATCCTTGAGCGCTTCGTCGGCGGCCGCAATCCCGTAAAGGATGAAGTCGCCGATCTTGCGCAGTTCCTTCGGCTCCAGATAGGCTTCCGGGCTGAAGGTGGCGTTGCTGCCGTCGCCACGCGGAATCACATGCGCGATCTTGCAGGCAAGATCCTCGACCTCGAATTCCGTGATCTTCCTGGCGGCGCTCTTGCCGCTCAGGATTTCTTTCCAGCCATGTTCCACGCCAACGCCAAAAGGCGAAAGCAGACCCATGCCGGTGACGACGACACGCCTCATAGCGATACTCTCGGAAATGCTGACTGCTGACTAGGCGTCAGGCCGAGGCCTTGTCGATGTACTTGACGGCGTCGCCGACGGTCAGAATCGTCTCGGCTGCATCGTCAGGGATTTCAACGCCGAATTCTTCTTCGAAGGCCATGACGAGTTCGACCGTGTCAAGGCTGTCCGCGCCGAGATCATCGATGAAGCTGGCGGCTTCCGTTACCTTGTCGGCCTCGACGCCGAGATGTTCGACAACGATCTTCTTGACGCGCTCTGCGGTGTCACTCATTTGGGCATCCTCGTCTCTTGTTGTTCGTCTTCGTTAACGGCACGACTGCCGCTAATCAAGTTGAAAGATGTTCCCTCCCGGGAACGTAGCGGCAATGGCAGGAGGTTTGCCGAAATCGCCGCGTTGATGGCCGCATTACACGAAAAGACGCCCGCGTCCAATGCGAAAACGCCTTGTTTGGTCATAGCGCGGCATGAACCTTGTTAAGAATTCGCCCTGTCGAGTCAGGTGGCGTGGCTTTCGAGAACCGGAGCGGAGCGGAGCGTACATAAAGTATGTGAGCACCGGAAGCGCAGAAAACCGCGCAAGATGGCCGACAGGATAGAATTATCAACAAGGTTCTCAGATCATCGCCATGCCGCCGTTCACATGAATCGTCTGGCCGGTGATGTAGGCGGCTTCATTGGACGCCAGATAGACCACCGCCGAGGCGACTTCGGCGCCCGTTCCCATGCGGCGGGTCGGGATGGCGGCCATGATCGCCTCTTTCTGCTTGTCGTTCAGCTTTTCGGTCATGGCTGATTCGATGAAGCCGGGCGCGACGCAGTTGACGGTGACGTTGCGGGTGGCGATCTCCTGCGCCAGCGACTTCGAGAATCCGATCATGCCGGCCTTGGAAGCACAGTAATTGGCCTGGCCGGGATTGCCGGTGACGCCGACGACGGAGCTGATATTGATTATGCGGCCATTGCGGCGGCGCATCATGGGGTGCGTCAGTTCACGCGTCAGGCGGAACACCGCCGTCAAATTGACCTCGATGACGGCATCCCAGTCGGCGTCGGACATGCGCACGAACAGGCCGTCCTTGGTGATGCCGGCATTGTTGACGAGGATGTCGACGCCTTCGAGATCGGCTTCGGCCTTCTGGCCAAGCGCCTTGACCTCGTCGCGATCCGACAGGTTCGCCGGAAACAGCTTTACGCGGTCGCCCAGTTCGGCAGCCAGTGCCTCAAGCTTCTCAACGCGCGTGCCGTGCAGGCCGACTGTCGCGCCCTGTGCATGCAGCGCACGGGCGACTGCCTCGCCAATACCACCGGTTGCCCCGGTGACGAGTGCCTTGCGGCCGGTCAGATCGAACATTTTTGACTCCCCTTCGTGGTGGTAGAGCACTCCCTTGGTAAGGGAGAGGTCGAGTTTCTTGAACTAGGCCAGCGCCGCAATGGCGGCATCGACATCGGCCGGGTTGTTGACGGCTGCGGTGACGATTTCCTTGTTGATACGCCGTGCGAGGCCGGAAAGCACCTTGCCCGCCCCCACTTCATAAAGCGTGGTCACGCCGTTTGCGCCGAACCATTCCACCGTTTCGCGCCAGCGCACGCGGCCGGTCACCTGCTCGACGAGGCGGGCGGCGATCTCGTCTGGATCGCTCAGCGGCCGGACGACGACATTGGCCACGACCGGCACCGAAGGCACATTCTTCGTCACGCCGGCCAGCGCCTCGCGCATGGCGTCCGCCGCCGGACCCATCAGGGCGGAATGGAACGGTGCGGAGACAGAAAGCATCAGCGCGCGCTTGGCGCCCTTTTCCGTGCACAGCTTTGCCGCCAGTTCGACGGCAGCCTTGGCGCCCGAAATGACAAGCTGCCCGCCGCCATTATCATTGGCGATCTGGCAGACCGAATTTTGCGCCGCTTCAGCGCAGGCGGCTTCCACGTCGGCCTGCTCAAGCCCGATGATCGCCGCCATCGCGCCCTCGCCCACCGGCACGGCGGCCTGCATGGCATTGCCGCGAATGCGCAGCAGCCGTGCCGCGTCGCCAATCGAGAATGTGCCGGCAGCGGCAAGTGCCGAATATTCGCCAAGCGAATGGCCGGCAACGTAGGCGACCTTGTCCTTCAGCGAAAAGCCGCGCGCTTCCAGTGCCCGGATCGCGGCCATCGACACGGCCATCAGCGCCGGCTGCGCGTTTGCGGTCAGCGTCAGCGTCTCTTCGGGGCCTTCCCACATGATCTGCGAAAGCTTCTGGCCAAGCGCCTCGTCGACCTCGTCGAACACCGCGCGGGCCTCCGGAAAGGCCTCCGCCAGGTCCTTGCCCATGCCCACGGCCTGGCTGCCCTGGCCTGGAAAGGTGAATGCAACGGCCATGTCCCGCTCCCGGATTTGTTTGTCGGAAAGGCCCTGTGGCGCAGGAAAGCCGACCGAGTCAAGGCCACAGATCGTGAAGCGCGGCTGCTATCTACCTGCCGCTACATGAAAAAATGCAACAGTAATTTACCGGCGGCCTTCCCATTTTGAACACAGACGCTAGATTTTGTGACGGTTCGATGACAGTGAGATGACGGTTTTGTTTCGCGTTCGAGGTTCGTGAGTTGTCAAATCGGCTTACTGTGGCACAAGGGGATACGGAGTGTGAGAGTGCCGGCGGCCGTGCAAAACGCCGCGTGCAGGTACTCCATCTTGCCCGAACCCTGGCGCTTACCGTCATCATATCGGCACTTCTGGTATTTTGCGTCGAACTGATCGTTCGCGGCTCGCTTGAGCAGACATTGCTGTTTTTCCAGCAGCCGTTCCGGCCGGGTTGGACAACCGTCGTCATTTTTGCGCTGGTGCTGGTATTTCTCGACGCCCTGCTTGGACGCGCGCATCACGCTTTGCTGCTGGTCGCGCCGCTGGCGCTGCTTCTGGCCTTCATCGGCCATCAGAAATCACTTTATCTTGGCGATCCGCTCTATCCGACCGACTTTCTCTATGCCCGCCAGATTGTCGAACTGACGCCGCTTCTGGTGCGACAGCGCCCGATGTCGGCGGTTTTCATGGTGATCGGGGCGATCGCAGCGATTGGCATGCTGGTTTACGCCTGGAAGTTCTGGCGCCGCCGCATACCGGCGCTGTCGTGGCGCGCGCGCATCACACGCCTCGGCCTGGCGCTGCCGGCTCTGGTGTTCTTCGGCTCGATCATGGACTACGCAACCTTCTCCTGGGCGCGCGACCGGCTCCAGATCATCCCGATCATGTGGGACCAGAAGGAGAATTATAACAGTAACGGCTTCGCCATCGCCTTCGCGCTGAACGTGCCGATGGCAAAGGTGCTGGCGCCCGCCGGCTATTCGGACAAGGCGATCGCTGCGATCACGCGGCCCGAGGCCGATAATCCGGTGCTGCCCGCCGAAAAGCCCGACATCATCATCGTGATGAACGAATCCTTCTGGGATCCGACCCGGCTGCCTGGCCTCGAAATCACGCCGGACCCCATCGCCAATGTGCGCTCGCTCGAATCCGGCCATATCTTCTCGCCGGAATTCGGCGGCATGACCGCCAATGTCGAGTTCGAGGCGCTGACAGGTTTTTCCAACGCCTTCCTGCCCTATGGCAGCATTCCCTATCAGCAATATGTGCGCAGCCCGATTCCCTCGCTCGCCACCTTCCTCAAGAGCGAAGGCTACGCCACCAAGGCCATCCACCCCTTCGGCGGCTGGTTCTGGAACCGCACGCCCGTCTACCAGGCCTTCGGCTTCGACACGTTCCTGTCGGCCGACAATTTGCCGCCGCTCGCCTCGCGCGGGCCGCTGGTGTCCGACAAGGCCTTGACCGAAGAGATCATCCGCCAGGCCGACGCCACGCACGATCCGTTCTTCATCTTCACCGTCACGCTGCAGAATCACGGCCCCTACGAGCCGAACCGCTATTGGGACACCAGCCACACCGTCTCGGGCAATGTCAGCCAGACGGCGCGCGATTCGGTGCTGAGCTATGCCGAGGGCGCCTCCGACGGCGACAAGGGCCTGGCGCGGCTGATCGAATGGGCGAAGAACCGCGAGCGTCCGACCGTCATCGCCTTCTTCGGCGACCACCTGCCGCCGCTAGGGCCGGTCTATATAGAGACCGGGTTCATGAAAGACCAGGTCGCACCGCGCAAGGCGCCGCTCCCCGAGATGAGCCTGCAGCATGAGACGCCGCTGGTGATCTGGTCGAACCGCAGTGGGCCGGCGGAAAACATCGGCTCGATCAGCCCGGCCTTCCTGCCGCTGCATGTGCTGCAGACGGCCGGCATCAGCCATCCCTACTACACCGGCTTCCTCGGCGGCGTGCGTGAGCATTTCCGCGTCGTCGACCGCAACATGCTGGTCACGCCGAACGACGAAGCCCTGCCCGACTGGTCGCGCGCCAAGGAGATCGATCCCGAGATCCGCGATTATCGCCTGCTGCAATACGACATGATGTTCGGCAAGCGCCATGCCGCACCGGAGTTCTTCCCCGAGACGACGGGCAAGCCGGTGCCGGCGACCTGAGACTGACGGCGGCGGCGGCAATTCCAGGAAAAGCGCGCTGCGGTTTTCCGTCCGGAATTGCGTGAAGAAACCGTCAGTTCGTGACGTAAAGGTCCGTAATCGCATAAGCGATGTTGTCGAAGGCGGCCTTGAGCTGGGTGGCATCCTTAGTCGGATAGTAGTTCGCCGGCGTCGAGGCGCAGCCGCTGTAGAGCTTGCGGTTTGCAGCCGTGTCAGCACCCAGAACGACGGTGAACACCTTGACGCCCTGGTTCTTCAGGCGCGTGCACATGGCGTCCGTCCAGGTGTTGACGTTGGTCAAGGCAGTGGCCCTGGTCGAGCTGCTCGTGCCCATGCGGTAGGTGTCGAAATATCCATAAGCGCCGTAGTCGGACTGATTGGCCAGTTCGCTGGATGCGCCAAAAACGTTGTTTTCGCCATCGGTGAACACCACCACGACCTTGGACGTCTGGTCCGAATTGAAAGCGTCACCCTGGTCGTAAGGCTCGCCCGGCGACAGGACGCGATAGCCCCACGCCAGTCCCTCGGACACGTTCGTTCCCGAACCATACCAGTAGACCATCTTGCTGATATCAGTCTTGAGGCTTTCAAGATCGGTAGTCAGCGGCGCGATCGGTGTCGGACAGGCATAGTTCGGTCCGGTCGTTGCCGGCGCCGCCGTGTTGATCACTGCGGTATTCCTGATGCTAACGTTGGAGTATTTAGCCACAGCCATTTGCTGCGTCTTTTGCGCCGCCTTCGTCGATGCTTTGTTGCCGTCGCTCAGGTAGCTGTTGTTGAACGCCGTGGCGCTGTTGGGGGAAGCTTTTGCAGCGCCGGGTTCGTCAGGCGCGAAATAGGGCACGAACACGGTCTCGGCTTTTACATTCCCCGTTTGATCGGCTGCGGTGTAGACGAGCTTGGCCGGAGGCGTATCGTCGAGGTTCAAAGCGTCAGTGGTCAGGTTTGGAGTGCCATCCGCGTTGAACTTCGAAGTGCGGGCTTCCACGCAGCCTTTCCACGAATCAAGGGGGGCGGCATTAGGGTAGAGTTTCTTGAGAAGATCCCAGTGGCCGTAACGTCGCTTGTCGGTAGCGGAAAGATACTCGAAGTTGAGGCCGTTCGTGCTCTTGTCGTTCACAGGAATGATCGTCCGCTTGTCGATCCAGTCTTCCTTGAAGCCGACGCCCTTGATGTTCACCGCCGTCACGAACGGCACCAGCGCCACGCGGATTTCGCGCTCGGGCTTTTCCGTCTTGGCCTGCTTGAGAATGTCGACGAGCTGCGTTGCGCCCTCGCGCAGGGCCTTCATATTGGCGTCGCCCATCGAGCCGGTGTTGTCGAGCACCATCGCCACTTCCAGCTTCGCCGTCGATTCGTAAGCGCTGGCCTTGACGGAGAGATGCCCGTTCTTGCCGAAGACGAAGCTGAAATTAAGAGCCACATCAGCCGTGGCCGTCGCAGTGGTCTTGATGTAGTTGACGCCCTGCTCCACCGTCAGATGAGCAGATGGGTTGACGAGGTTGCCCTGGCCGCTTGTGTTGGCCTTGAAATAGCCGTCGAAAAGATCGTCGCGCGATGTCGACTTGTCAGCCAGCCGGGAAGCGGCGAGCACTGCCGAATCGAGCGCGTTCTGCAGATTGGATTTGGCCGTCATCAGGTTGGAGACGTCGAGCGCAAAGCCGACGCCGGTTAGCATGACGGGCAGCGACACGGCAAACATCATGGCGAAGTTGCCGCTGGTCGAGCGCCAGAACCGCGTGACGAGCATTTAAATGTACCCCCGGATTGCCCTATTACCGCGATTTCTGGGTGAACACAGTGAAGAGATCGTTGATTTCCGGGGTACCCTTGCCCGCAATTTCGCGCGGTGGTTAAGGATGCGTTGGCAGAGCGCGCGCAATTTTCTGCGTCGGAAGCCTCGAACCTGAAGACCGGGCCAAACCGGCGATCAGGCCCTACCCTTGCCTTCCCGCCAGAATGCTGTATAGACGCCCGCAATCTGCCGGTCCCAGCTGGGGGCTGAACGGAGGGCCGGAGGTTTTCCGCAAGAAAGCCGCCGTGTGAAGCAAAAAGTGCTTCCGCCTCCCGTGTCTCCGCTCTCGACCGTCTCGTCATGCTCCTTTCTTCTCCTGAGGTGGCCAACAGGCCCTCGAAGGATCAAGAGAAGTTGCAGAGGCTTTAGCCGCCGGGAACCGGACAGGGAAACGAAGAAAGGCAAAGAACAATGGCTCTATACGAACATGTGTTTCTTGCCCGGCAAGACCTCTCGCAGCAGCAGGTCGACGCACTTGTGGAACACTACAAGGGTGTCATCTCCTCGCATGGCGGGTCCGTTGGCCGGGTTGAGAACTGGGGACTGAAGTCCCTCACCTACCGCGTCAAGAAGAACCGCAAGGCGTATTACACGCTTATGGATCTCACCTGCCCGCCGGCCGCTCTCAACGAGATGGAGCGTCAGATGGGTCTTTCCGAAGACGTCCTGCGCTTCCTGACCGTCAAGGTCGAGGCTCATGAAGAAGGCGTCTCCGCCATGATGCAGAAGCGCGAAGAGCGCTCCGAGCGTGGCGACCGTGGCTTCGGCGATCGTGGCGACCGCCCGAACCGCAGCTTCGGCGACCGTGACCGCGGCGACCGTGGTCCGCGCAGCTTCGGCGACCGCGATGGCGGTGGCGATCGTGGCCCGCGCAATTTTGGTGACCGTGACGGCGCTCCGCGCCGGCCGCGTGATGAGGCAGGAGCTGCAGAATAATGGTCGACATCAATCAGATCCCGACCCGGCGCCCGTTCCATCGCCGCCGCAAGACCTGCCCGTTCTCCGGCGCCAACGCTCCGAAGATCGACTACAAGGACGTGCGTCTGCTGCAGCGCTACATCTCCGAGCGCGGCAAGATCGTGCCGTCGCGCATCACCGCCGTCAGCCAGAAGAAGCAGCGCGAACTCGCCAAGGCGATCAAGCGCGCCCGTTTCCTCGGCCTGCTGCCCTACGTGGTGAAGTAATAGCCTTCTGTGGTGGGCGGTTTACCGCCCGCCACACTCTCCCCCGCGACGGGCGCGGATCAGGAGCTGAGTAAAATCCCGAGTTGGGATCGGTGACGATCCCTAACTGCCGCGACAGGCAGGACAGCGACACCGGCGACAACGCCCTTTTGCTTCCTGACCTGTTCCAGATTTCCGCCCCTCGTGGCGACAACGAAAAGGAACGAAACCATGGAAGTCATTCTTCTCGAACGCATTTCCCGCCTCGGCCAGATGGGCGACACCGTCAAGGTCAAGGACGGCTTTGCCCGTAACTTCCTGCTGCCGCAGGGCAAGGCGCTGCGCGCCAACGAAGGCAACAAGAACAAGTTCGAAGGCCAGCGCGCCCAGCTCGAAGCCCGCAACCTCGAGCGCAAGTCGGAAGCCCAGGAGATCGCCGACCGTCTCGACGGCAAGAGCTTCATCGTCGTGCGTTCGGCTGGCGAAACCGGCCAGCTCTACGGTTCGGTCTCGACCCGCGACATCTCCGACATCGTCACCGCTGAAGGCTTCTCGGTCAGCCGCAACCAGGTCGAGCTCAACCAGCCGATCAAGACCATCGGCCTGACCAATGTGGCCATTGCGCTGCATCCGGAAGTCGAAGTCACCATCACGCTGAACATTGCCCGCACGGCCGACGAAGCAGAGCGCCAGGCAGCCGGCGAAAAGCTGGACTCGGCCGAAGCCATCTACGGCGACGACATCAACGAGAATGCCCGCCCCGACAACTTCTTCGACCCGAACGAGGAAGAAGGCGAGGAAGCCTGATCACGGTTTGAAAAACCGATTGTTCATTCGTGAACTGGACCAAAGCCCGGGTGAAAACCCGGGCTTTTTTGTACAAGCTGGAACATTTTCAGCCGTGGCGCTTTGACGCAGAATGATGTCGACCCCATCTTAGAATCAGCATCGGGTGCCTTGGCATGAACATTCTGCTTCAACGTATTATCGACCGTCTCGTGCGCACGGGAAACCTCTCCGTCACCGGGCCGAATGGTTCCACACACACTTTCGGCGACGGTACCGGCGAGCCCGTCCATGTCGTCATCAACACCCGCCATGCAGAACGCGCTATCGCCTTCGACCCCATGCTGGCGCTGCCGGAAGCCTTCATGGAAGGCGAACTGGACGTCGTTGAGGGCGACATTCTCGGCGTGCTGCGCATCGCTTTCCAGAACATGGGTCCGGGCGGCATCGAGGCGTCATGGACGAAAGCCGTCGAAGGCCTGCGCCATGCATTCCGCCGTTTCTACCAGCTGAACACGGCCGGCCGCTCCAGGCGCAACGTGCAGCGCCACTACGACCTCTCGGGCGAGCTCTACAAGCTCTTCCTGGACGACGACATGCAATATTCCTGCGCCTATTTCGAGCGGCCGGACATGACGCTGGAGGAAGCCCAACTCGCAAAGAAGCGGCACATCGCTGCCAAGCTGCGCATAAAGCCCGGCCAGAACGTGCTCGATATCGGCTCCGGCTGGGGCGGTCTCGGCCTTTATCTCGCCCGCACCTTCGATGCCGACGTTCTCGGCGTTACGCTGTCGACCGAGCAGCATGCGGTCGCCACCGAGCGCGCCAATGCGGAGGGGCTTGAGAACCACGTCCATTTCGAGCTTCGCGACTACCGTCACCTGACTGAGCGTTTCGACCGCATCGTTTCGGTCGGCATGTTCGAGCATGTCGGCGTCAACCACTACCGCACCTTCTTCGACAAGGTGGCCACGCTGCTCAAGCCCGACGGTGTCATGGTGCTGCATTCGATCGGCCGCAGCGGGCCGCCCTCGGCCACCAACGCCTTCATCCGCAAGCACATCTTCCCCGGCGGCTATATCCCTGCCCTTTCGGAAGTGCTGCCGCATATCGAAAAGTCGGGCCTGATGGTCTCGGACGTCGAAGTCCTGCGCATGCACTATGCCGACACGCTGAAGGCCTGGCGCGAGCGCTTCATGGCCAACCGCGAGCGCGCCAAGGAAATCTACGACGAGCGCTTCTGCCGCATGTGGGAATTCTATCTCGCCGGCTCGGAAGCTGCGTTCCGCTGGCAGGACCTCATGGTGTTCCAGATCCAGCTCACCCGCCGCAACGACATCGTGCCGCTGACGCGCGACTATATCGGCAAGTGTGAGAAGGCCCTCTCCATGCACGAGGCGGCACACCAGCCGGAAGCCGAAACCGTGAAGAAGCCGCAGAGATCGCGGCGGCTTCCCGAAGCGGGCGAGTAAGGTTTTTTCTCGTAAGGTCCACGCCCCTTCACGCGCCTACCACTGGCGCCCTCTTACGGCGGGGCTGTCGCATATGAGGAACCCCCACCCCTAACCCCTCCCCACAAGGGGGAGGGAAACCTTGTGGCATCCTCGCAAGGCGCGGATCATTGATAGTTTCGCGTCGCAAAACAGCCGCAAGAGTCCCCCTCCCCCTTGTGGGGAGGGGTTAGGGGTGGGGGTTATCACAAGCAACATTCATCGCAATTTTCATATGCAATTGCCCTGCCGTAAAGACGGGCGAGGCCCGCGACTCGCCCTGCTGTGGTAAGGGTGAGGGGCAGCGCCAACCTCAACCGGAAGCCCCACCTATGACCATTCCAATCTTCATCGCAGCCGCGATCTGTGAAATCGCTGGCTGCTTTGCCTTCTGGGCGTGGTGGCGGCTGGAGAAATCACCGCTCTGGCTCGTGCCGGGCCAGGTGTCGCTCATCCTGTTCGCCTGGCTGCTCACGCTTGTCGACACGCAGGCCGCCGGCCGTGCCTACGCCACCTATGGCGGCATCTACATTGCCGCCTCGCTTTTCTGGCTGTGGCTGGCCGAAGGCGTCCGCCCCGACCGCTGGGATGTCCTGGGTGCTGCGATCTGCGTCGCCGGCGCCTCGATCATCCTGTTCGCGCCGCGCGGGGCGTGACCGGCAAGACGGTCAATCCTTGATCGGCACCCATATCTCCAGCCCGCCATTTCCGCTGCGCGGATCGAACTCCGGACCATAGCGCTCGAAACTCGGTGCATCGGCGGATTTGTACTGCGATTCCGGCAGCCACTTGCTCCAGATCGTGTGCATCGTGCCGCGGATAGCCGAGATATGGTCGCGATGGGTAAACACCGCATATTTCTGCGGCGACACCCGCACGCAGCTGAATTCCTTCGGCATCTCCGAGAAATCCTTGACCTCGACGCCGCTGACATATTCGAAGCTGGTGTCGTCGAAATTGCAGCACAGGCCATACCAGGCATTCGGCACCGCGCCGGGAATGCTGCCTTCATATTCGTTGAAACGCTGCCACAGCGCCGGAATCAGGTTGTTGGTCCTGTCGTATTCGTAACGCTCGCCAAGTCCGGCGATCAGCATCGCCTTGCCTTCGACGAAGCGGGGTTCTTCCAGGGTAACTGTTGGTTGGTCGGACATGATGATCGGCTCCACGAGTTCGATGTTGTCGTGATGGCGTTGCGCGCGCAGTGCCTCGGGCGTCAGCCCGAACTGGTCGCGGAACGCCCGCGTGAATGCCTCATGGGAGCCATAGCCGGCATCGATCGCGACGCCGAGAATGTCGGGCGCGCCATCCGCCAGGGCCCTCGCCGCCTCGCTCAGCCGGCGCCCGCGCACATAGCGGATGACCGACTGACCGGTTGCGGCGACGAAGGCCCGCGACAGATGAAAGCGCGAGACGCCGCCGACAAGGGCGATGTCGTCGAGCGAAATCTCCTTGGCAATGTGGCTTTCGACAAACCAGAGCGCTTTCGATACCGGGTCCATGTCACTCCCTTCAGGCAATGGCCCGATATGCCCGTTTCCGAAACCGTCCGTTTGATCGTTTTTGCGGTCGAGCGCGTTTTGCCGCCTCAGGGCTTCGCCGGCGTCACGATCTCGTAGGTGCAGGCGAAGGACGCAGCCGCGATGCGATAGGTGTCGCTGACATCGTCGGGCACCTGCACGATGGCGTCGCCCGGCCTGGCGACCATCGCCTCGCCCCAAGGCGCGGTGAAGGTGAAATCACCCATCTCCTGCGAAACGATGAAATAACCCATGTCCGAGCCTTTGGGCGAGAAAGCGCGATAACCGTTCGCGTCGGGTTCGGACTGCGCTTCGCCATAGCGGGTGGGGAACTTGGCGGCCTTGACCAGTATTTCCTCATTGCCGGTCTCCGGGCAGCGGTTGCGCACGACCCAGTCGCCTTGTTCCGCCGGCTTGGATTTCGTCTCCACGCCTTCGCCCTTGATAATGGTAACAATCACCTCTCCCGGCACGGCGGCACGGGCGTCGACGGGTTTGGTCTTGCGGGCGATGCCGGTCTTGCCCTCGCCCTTGACCGTCGCAAACAGGGCAATCTGGTCCTTGGCTGCTGCGGTGTCGGCGATTGCGGGAGAGAATCCGGCTGCGCTGCCAAGCAGCATGGCGGCGAGAAATGTGGCGTGCGTTATCTTCATTGCGTTAATCCCTGAAAGTCCTCCCAAACCATATCAGCATGGGCGGGCAGCCGAGCCAATTGCGATCGTGACCCTTAATGTATCGAAGGCAGATTGCGTTCTTCCCACTTGTCTTTGGGAATGGCCTCGCCCACCAGGAACTCGAAGGCCGCGACCTTGGCGTGGTCCGGCGTCAGTTCGCATTTGAATTTGAGATTGTACCATAGGCTCTTGCTGCGGAATGCCGCGCCGTCGGCCAGGATCGTGTTTTCCTCGAGTTTCGTGCCGGCCATGGCATAGGCAACGACGCGGTCCGGCTGGAGGTCGTTGCGCCACGCATGCAACTGGTCCATCGCCTCGATATTGCACAATTGTTCCGAGCGATCGGCCTCGGCCAGTTCCCGCAGGCCTTCCCGCGCCTGCCTGCTGCGCGGATCGGCAAGGGTTGCCTCCGACATCATCCTGCTGGCCCTGACCATCGCGGGCGGCTGGTCGTCCGGCTGGACCGGCAGGCGAACCGGCGCCGGGCCGAATCTGTCAGTCGACGGCGGCGAGGATGGCATGGCCGACGCCTCATCTTGCTGCTCGGGCTCTCCGGCTACTGCCGGTACTTCACTCGGCCGAACGATCTCAACAGCGACATTGTGCTCCTGCGGCACGTCCAGCGGCCTCGTTCCGGACAGGGCGATCAGAAGGACGACGACAATGACATGAAGCAGGATCGAGGCCGGGATACCCCATCCGACACGTCGCGAAGATGCGGTGAGGATAACGTCGGAAGCTTCGCTCATTTTCCTGTTTTGTTCTGGCCCTCGGGGGTAAGCTTCCATCCTGATTCGCGTCAATCGAGATTCGTCCGGCTGGCCAAGTAGCTGTGGACGGTTTGGCGTAATTGTGAATTGCGGGCAACACGCTGCATTTGTTCACCGCCCGCTAGCGGCATCTGGTACGGCAGGGAGCAGGCAAGATCGGGGAAGTCATGGCAGAGGCAGCACAAAAGTTCGGCGTGGCCGAAACACCGCTTTATCGCGAAGCGCCGAACAATATCGAGGCCGAGCAGGCGCTGCTTGGCGCCATCCTCGTCAACAACGACGCCTTCTACCGCGTTTCGGACTTCCTCAAGGCCTCGCATTTCTACGAGCCGCTGCACCGCAAGATCTTCGAGATTGCGGCCGAGATGATCCGCATGGGCAAGATGGCCAATCCGGTCACGCTCAGGAACTTCGTGCCGGCCGACCAGAAGGTCGGCGACATGACGGTGGCCCACTATCTCGCCCGCCTTGCGGCCGAAGCCGTCACCGTCATCAACGCTGCCGACTATGGCCGCGCCATCTACGATCTGGCCACGCGCCGCGCGCTGATCACGGTCGGCGAGGACATGGTCAACATCGCCTATGACGCGCCCGTCGACATGGCCCCGCAAGAGCAGATCGAGGACGCCGAGCGCCGCCTGTTCGAGCTGGCCGAAACCGGCCGCTACGATGGCGGCTTCGAAAGCTTCACCGATGCGGTGAAAACCGCCGTCGACATGGCCAACGCCGCCTATATGCGCGACGGCCATCTGTCCGGCGTTGCCACCGGCTTGCGCGATCTCGACAAGCGCATGGGCGGCCTGCAGCCCTCCGACTTGATCGTGCTTGCCGGCCGCCCCGGCATGGGCAAGACCTCGCTCGTCACCAACATCGCCTTCAACGTCGCCCACGCCTACGAGCCGGCGCAGCAGGCCGACGGCTCATTCAAGGCGGCCAATGGCGGCGTCATCGGCTTCTTCTCGCTCGAAATGTCGTCCGAACAGCTCGCCACGCGTATCATTTCCGAGCAGACGGAAATCCCCTCATCCAAGATCAGGCGCGGCGAAATCACCGAGAACGATTTCGAAAAACTCGTCGCCTGCTCGCAGATGATGCAGAAAATCCCGCTGTTCATCGATTCGACCGGCGGTATCTCCATCGCCCAGCTTGCCGCCCGCGCCCGCCGGCTGAAGCGCCAGCGCGGCCTCGATGTCATCGTCATCGACTATATCCAGCTCATGCAGGGCTCGTCCGCCAAGGCCTCGCAGAACCGCGTGCAGGAGATCACCGAGATCACCACGGGCCTGAAAGCGCTGGCCAAGGAGCTCAGCGTGCCGATCATCGCGCTGTCGCAGCTGTCGCGTCAGGTCGAAAGCCGCGACGACAAGCGCCCGCAGCTCTCCGATCTTCGCGAATCGGGCTCCATCGAGCAGGACGCCGACGTCGTGATCTTCGTCTACCGCGAGGAATATTACCTCAAGAACAAGGAGCCGAAGCCCGGCACCGAGGAATACATCAAGTGGGAAACCGAGATGAACGACGTGCGCGGCAAGGCGGAAGTCATCATCGCCAAGCAGCGTCACGGCCCGACAGGCACGGTCTCGCTCGCCTTCACCGGCGAATTCACCCGCTTCTCCGACCTCGCCGAAGAGCATCACCTGCCGGAGAGGTTCGAGTAGGATTTTTTTGAGAACATCTAAATGTTCCGTACTTCATGCAATATATGTATAATCTGTATTGTATGGATGGAGTGATCGGAGATGATCAAGGTCAGCGCCGCTGAGTTCCAGCGCAACATAGGTCGTTATCAGGATTTGGCGCTCACGCAGCCGGTTGCCGTGACGCGAAACGGACGGGACCGAACGGTCATGATTTCGACTGAGGAATACAATCGCCTGAAGCGTCGCGACCGCGAGGTGCTTAGTCTGGATGATATCACCGACGAGCAACTTGCTGCGTTGGAAAAGGCACGCGCGCCGGAAGAGACCAAAGCTTTCGATCACGAACTTGACGATTGATCCTTGGCCCAGATTCCAGATCCCAGAGAGGGCCTTGTCTTAAACTACAGCTACCTCTGGCTATCCGAGCATAGGAAAGGACTGGAAGAAGGCAGTAAGGACAGGCCATGCGCGGTTGTTCTAACCGTGGCAAATGACGAAGGGCGACAAATAGTGACCGTCCTTCCGGTGACACACAGCCCACCGAAGCACGCTGAAGACGCTGTCGAAATCCCCACGGCGACCAAGCGCCGTCTCGGTCTGGATGACCAGCGCTCGTGGATCGTGCTGACGGAGGCCAACGAATTCAACTGGCCAGGACCTGACCTACGGCCAATAATTCGCTCAGGCTCAAAGAGCTTCTCGCACGGATTCTTACCTTATGCTCTCTACGAAAAAGTTCGCACTGGCTTTATCGAAGCCACGATCAAGCGGCGCGCGGCGACCGTCAATCGCACTGAATAATCGGCCCATGCAGCAGCTTCGAGAAACCCATGGCTAAAACGCGCACACAGTTCATCTGCCAGAATTGCGGCACGGTCCACACGCGCTGGGCCGGCAAATGCGATGCCTGCGGCGAGTGGAACACGCTCATCGAGGAAGGCACCAACAGCGGCATCGGCAGCGGCCCGGCCTCCATGCGCAGCGCGCGAAAAGGCCGCGCCGTGGCGCTCACCACGCTGTCGGGCGACATCGAGGACGCGCCGCGCATCGCGTCGGGCATCGGCGAGCTCGACCGCGCGCTGGGCGGCGGTTTCGTGCGCGGCTCGGCCATTCTTGTCGGCGGCGATCCCGGCATCGGCAAGTCGACGCTTCTCACGCAGGCCGCAGCCGCACTTGCCTCGCGCGGCCACCGCATCGTCTATGTCTCGGGCGAAGAAGCGGTTGCCCAGATCAGGCTGCGCGCCCAGCGCCTCGGCGTCGCCAACACGGCTGTGGAACTTGCCGCCGAAACCAATGTCGAGGACATTCTCGCCACCATTGCCGATGGCAAGCGGCCCGACCTGATCATCCTCGATTCGATCCAGACGCTGTGGACCGACATGGCCGATTCGGCTCCGGGCACAGTGACGCAGGTTCGTTCGTCGGCTCAGGCGATGATCCGCTATGCGAAATCCACAGGCGCTGCGGTCGTTCTCGTCGGCCACGTCACCAAGGAAGGCCAGATCGCAGGTCCGCGCGTCGTCGAGCATATGGTCGATGCCGTGCTCTATTTCGAAGGCGAAGGCGGCCACCATTATCGCATCCTGCGCACGGTAAAAAACCGCTTCGGGCCGACCGACGAGATCGGCGTTTTCGAAATGTCCGACAAGGGCCTTCGCGAGGTCGCCAATCCGTCGGAGCTTTTTTTGGGCGAAAGACACGCAAAATCGCCCGGCGCTGCGGTTTTTGCCGGCATGGAAGGCACGCGGCCGGTGCTGGTCGAGATCCAGGCACTGGTCGCGCCCTCGCCGCTCGGCACGCCGCGCCGCGCCGTCGTCGGCTGGGACAGCCCACGCCTCGCCATGGTTCTGGCCGTGCTCGAAGCCCATTGCGGGGTGCGCTTTGCAACGCATGACGTCTATCTGAATGTGGCCGGCGGCTACCGCATTTCAGAGCCCGCGGCTGATCTTGCGGTTGCAGCCGCTCTGGTTTCCTCGCTCACTGGTCTTGCCCTTCCCGCCGATTGCGTCTATTTCGGCGAAATCAGCCTTTCGGGCGCCATAAGGCAGGTTGCGCATGCGCAGCAGCGCCTTAAGGAAGCCGAAAAGCTGGGCTTTGGACAGGCAGTTCTGCCGAAGGGCAGCGAGGAAATATCCGGAGGAATCGGGTCCGGCTCTTTCCAGCCCGCAACGCTCACGGACCTCGTGGTGCGGATTGCGGGGTCGCTTCGCCGGAACACTGACGACTGAACGGATCGCCGCCAGCGCGGCCCGGAAAGGCGCAAAGCGCCATCATGGAGTGGGAACGACATGCCGATTACGCTGCTTGACGGAATTCTCGTCGGCTTCACGCTTGTTTCCGCAATGCTCGCCATGGTTCGCGGCCTTTCCCGCGAGGTTCTTTCCATCGCGTCCTGGGTGGCTGCCGCGGCCGCTGCCTATTTCTTCTACCCGATGGTTCTGCCCTACGTGCAGCCGCATCTCGACAATGAGAAGCTGGCGATGGGCGCTGCCGCCGGCATCGTCTTCATCATCGCGCTGATCGTGGTCACCGTCATCACCATGAAGATCGCCGATTTCATCATCGACAGCCGCGTCGGCGCGCTCGATCGCACCCTCGGCTTCCTCTATGGCGCGGCGCGCGGCATTCTGGTAGTTGCCGTCGGCCTCCTGTTCTTCAACTGGCTCGTCGGCTCGAACCCGCCTGCATGGATCGCCAACGCCAAGTCGAAGCCGCTGCTGGAATCGATCGGCGCCAAGCTTGAAAATGCGCTGCCGGAAGACCCGGAAAACTCGATCCTCAAGCGCCTGAAGCCGGAAACCGGCACCGAGGCTCCGGAAGCCGGTACGGAAGCACCGCCGGCCGACAATGCCCCGGCCGAAGCACCGGCAGAGAACGCACCGGCCGAAACGCCGCCCGCCAACAATTGATGGTGGCGCTGCGAGCGCTGCTGTCCTATATGATGGCTTTCTGACGAGAGACCGCCCGATGGCACAAGCCGACGACACCTTGCTGGCCGAGGCCGACGATCATTTTCACGACGAGTGCGGCGTGTTCGGTATCTTCGGACGCCCGGAAGCCGCCGCGATCACCACGCTCGGCCTTCACGCCCTGCAGCATCGCGGCCAGGAAGCCGCCGGCATCGTCTCCTATGACGGCAGCCAGTTCCATGTCGAGCGCCATGTCGGCCTGATCGGCGACACCTTCACCAAGCAGTCCGTCATCGACCGGCTGCAAGGCACCCGCGCTATCGGCCACACGCGCTACGCCACCACCGGCGGCGCCGGCCTGCGCAACGTGCAGCCCTTCTTTGCCGAACTCTCCACCGGCGGCCTGGCCGTCGCCCACAACGGCAACATCACCAACGCGCTGACTGTGCAGCGCACCTTGCAGAAGCAGGGTTCGATCTTCTCTTCCACCTCGGATACCGAAACGATCCTTCACCTCGTCGCCACGAGCAAGGAACGCGACATCACCGCGCGCTTTATCGAGGCGATCCGCCAGCTCGAGGGCGCCTTCTCGCTGGTCGCACTGACCTCCAAGAAGATGATCGGTGTGCGCGATCCGCTCGGCATTCGCCCGCTGGTACTGGGCGACCTCGACGGCGCCTGGATCCTTGCCTCCGAGACCTGCGCGCTCGACATCATCGGCGCGCGTTTCGTGCGCGATCTCAAGCCCGGCGAGATGGTCGTCGTCACCGGCAAGGGCATAGAGAGCCATTTCCCCTTCGAGCCGCAGAAATCGCGGTTCTGCATCTTCGAATATGTCTATTTCGCCCGGCCGGACTCCTCCGTCGAGGGTCGCAATGTCTATGACATCCGCAAGCGCATCGGCATGGAGCTTGCCATCGAAAGCCCGATCGATGCCGATATCATCGTTCCGGTGCCTGATTCCGGCACGCCCGCCGCGATCGGATTCTCGCAGCAGGCCGGCATTCCGTTCGAGCTCGGCATCATCCGCAACCACTATGTCGGACGCACCTTCATTTCGCCCGGCGATTCCATCCGCCACATGGGCGTGAAGCTGAAGCACAACGCCAACCGCCGCATGATCGAGGGCAAGCGCGTGGTGCTGGTCGACGATTCCATCGTGCGCGGCACCACCAGCCAGAAGATCGTGCAGATGGTACGCGAAGCCGGCGCGAAAGAAGTGCATATGCGCATCGCCTCGCCGCCCACCCGCGCCTCCTGCTTCTACGGCGTCGACACGCCGGAAAAGGCCAAGCTGCTCGCGTCGCGCATGTCGGTCGAGGAAATGGCCGATTTCATCCGCGTCGATTCGCTCGGCTTCCTGTCTATCGACGGCCTCTACCGCGCCGTCGGCGAAGCGAGCCGCGTCGACGAGCAGCCGCAATTCTGCGACGCCTGCTTCACCGGCGAATACCCCACCCGCCTGCTCGACCTCGAAGGCACCGACAATGTGCGGACCTTGTCGCTGTTGGCGACCGGCGGGCAGTAGCGTGCAGGCGTCGATCTAAGGCATGACGGATCGTCCTACTACCTTTTTGGATCGGCTCAAGGCTTCCGGTTCACTCATCAAGGACCTGCTTCTCGACGAGATAGTCGTCAAGTCAGAGATCGCGACGCCACTCGGTTCGGATTTTCTGGAGTGCGAGGTTCGACAGTCCCGCAACTCCGCTGAGCGCTATCTGGTACTCAAGTCACGCGGCGGCGAGGCGACGGTGTTTGTCACGCTTGATGAAACTGCCGCAAAGCAGTTAGTCGATTTTATTCAGCAATCCTTTTTGAAACCTCAGGATCAATGACCCCTTCTATAGACCTCACCGGCCGCATCGCCCTCGTCACCGGCGCATCGCGCGGCATCGGCTACCAGATCGCCAAGCAGATGGCGGCAGCCGGCGCGCATGTCATCGCGGTTGCCCGCACCGTCGGCGGGCTCGAAGACCTTGACGACGAGATCAAGAAGGCCGGCGGCGAAGCCACGCTCGTGCCGCTCGACCTCACCGACATGGCCGGCATCGATCGCCTCGGCGGCGCGATCAACGACCGCTGGGGCAAGCTCGACATTCTCGTCGCCAATGCCGGCGCGCTCGGCGTCATCTCGCCGCTCGGCCATGTCGAGGCAAAAGTGTTCGACAAGGTCATGGCCATCAACGTCACCGGCACATGGCGGCTTATCCGCTCGGTCGACCCGCTGCTGCGCAAATCCGACGCCGGCCGCGCCATCATCCTGTCGTCGGGTGCAGCACACTCCGCCCGCGCCTTCTGGGGGCCGTATGCCGCATCCAAGGCGGCTGTCGAGGCAATGGCCCGTTCCTGGGCTGACGAGACGAAAAACAGCGCGCTGCGCGTCAATTCCGTCGATCCGGGCGCGACCCGCACGGCCATGCGGGCGCAGGCCGTGCCGGGCGAAGACCCGGATACGCTGCCGAAACCCGCCGAGGTCGCCGCAAAGATCCTGCCGCTGGCCAGCCCGGCACTGACCGAGACCGGAAAGCTCTTCCAGGTCCGGAACGACCGTTTTGTCAGCTACCGGATGCCCGAATAAGCCAGCCTGACTCCTAAAGCTTCGCCGTCGGGCGGTGGTTTTTCGCCGTCACCGATAGCTCCGGCTTGCTGTTGATGGTCTGGAACACCACGCAATAGCGTTCGGTGAGCTTGATCAGCGTGTCGATCCTGTCCTGCGGCTCGTCCGTGTCGAGATCGAAGCGCAGCCTGATCGCGCGAAACCCGACGGGCGCGTCCTTCGCCACGCCCAGCGTGCCGCGGAAATCGAGGTCGCCCTCGGCTTCCACCGCCGCACCTTCAAGGCGGAATTCCAGCGCCGTCGCAACCGCTTTCAGCGTCACGCCGGCACAAGCCACCAGCGCCTCCAGCAGCATATCGCCAGAGCAGAGTTCGAGCCCGGTGCCGCCCGTCGCCGGATGAAGACCGGCCACGGCAAGCGCCCTGCCCGTCTCGACCTTGCAGGCGATGGATTGCTGGTCGATCGATCCTTTCGCCCTCAGCGTTATCAGCGCCTGCGCCGGGTCTTCGCGATAACCCTGCTTCAGTGGTGCCTGCAGTGACTTCAGTTCGTCGGCGTTCATGCCAGCCTCCCGATTGCGCTTATGACCGAACCATATCACGCCAGCGCGCCCTTTGGCCCGCAAGACGTGACCGGGCCTGCCCCAACGTTCGGCTGCGGCTGGCGTAGCCGGGCGAGCCTTCCCGGCCCTATAGCTGCGGCTGCGCGCCGGCTGCTTGGCCTCGCCGCAGCGCCATTCCGCAGGACCGCTCCATGACCAATGCCGTCGTTCTCGACACGCGCGAAAAGATCTACGCCGGCATCATGCTCACCGGCGTCGCCTATTTCCTGTTTTCGGTGCAGGACGCCTCGATCAAGCTCTTGGTGACGGGCCTCACCGTCTGGCAGATCCTGTTCTTCCGCAGCGCAACCGTGCTTGCCGGCTGCGTGGCGATTGGCGGACGCGAACTCCTCGTCCAGTCGGCCCGCTCGCCCATCGTCAAGGCGATGCTGTTGCGCAGCTTCCTGACGCTGCTTGCCTGGCTGTGCTTCTACAGTTCTGCAAAATATCTCCAGCTCGCCGAACTGACGACCATCTACTTCGCTGCCCCCGTCATCATAACCATCATGTCGATCTTCATCCTTGGCGAACAGGTGCCTTGGATACGCTGGGTCGCGGTACTGATCGGCTTCGTCGGTGTCTACATCGCCTGCGACCCCAGCAAGCTCGGCATAACGCTGCCTGTCGCCATGGTGCTGGCCGCCGCCTTCCTGTGGGCACTGGCGATCGTGCTGATGCGCAAGATCGCGCTGCAGGAACGCACCATGGTGCAACTCGTCCTCAACAATGCGTTCTTCCTTGTCATCGCCGGCGTGCCGATGGCCTTCCTATGGCAGACCCCGACATGGCAGGAAGCCCTGCTTCTGGTCACCGTCGGCTCGCTCGGCGGGGTGGCGCAGTTCATGCTGTTCGAAGGCATGAAGCGCGCGCCGGTCTCGGTAATCGCGCCGTTCGAATACACCTCGCTGGTCTGGGCCTTCGCGCTCGGCTACGCAATCTGGGGCGACATTCCGCGCCGCGAGGTTTTTATCGGCGCCGCCCTCATCTTCTTCGCCGGCGTGGTCATCATCGCCAGCGAGCATCTGCGCAAACGCGTATAGCTTCTTTCCTCCTGACACTGCGGTGGCAGGGGCGATGCGGTAATCTGCGGCTCGCTGCCGCGTAAGGGAATAATCGTGGAACTGGATCAATCGACAGAACGCATGCTCGGCGTAACGCTCGTCAGCGCCTCGGCGGCTGTCTTCGGCCTTGCCGGCGTGCTGACCAAATCGATCCATGCCGACCCGCTGACGATCAATTGCTGGCGCGGCTTTGTCGGCGGGCTGCTGATAACCGCCTATGTATTCTGGCGACGCCGCCGCGAAACAGCACCAGCGCCCTTGCGCCTCGGCTGGCGTGGTTGGCTGATGGCCGTGATCGGGGCGCTCGCCAGCATCGCCTTCATCGCCGCCTTCAAGAACACCTATGTCGCCAATGTCGCGATCATCTACGCGACCGCGCCTTTCGTGGCTGCACTGCTGGCCTGGCTTCTGGTGCGCGAACGCGTGCGCTCGCAAACCCTGCTCGCCGCCTGCCTGTCGCTCGCCGGCGTCGGCCTGATGGTGTTTTCTGGCATCGGCACCGGCCGACCTTTCGGCGACGGGCTGGCGCTTCTGATGACCTTCTCCAGCGCGCTCTACATGGTGCTGATCCGGAAATTCCGCGACACGCCGGTGGTCTGGGCAGGTGCGGTGTCGGCCTTCCTGCTCTTCGCGCTGGGCTGGTTCGTCACCGATCCGCTGGCCATTTCCGGGCGTGATGCAATGCTTCTTGCAGCCTTCGGCGCCTCTTTCGCCCTTGCCTCCGTGCTGTGGACCGAAGGCTCGCGGCTCATTCCCGCTGCCGAATCCGGCCTGCTCGGCTCCGCCGAAGTGCCCTTCGCCATCTTCTTCGGCTGGCTGTTCCTGTCCGAACTGCCGCCTGCCGCAAGCCTCATCGGCGGCATCATCGTGCTCGCCGCAGTCTTTGCCCATGCCGGCCGCGACTGGCTGGTAGCGCGCCGGATGCGCATGGCTTAGCGCGAAAAAACTTGCGATTTCAAGTATTTGCAAGAACTCAAAAAAATCTTCAAAAAAGATTCTTTTTTGGGAACCAATTTGCGGAACGTGCGTTTTGACGATGGACGGGCTGTCCCCTTATGCCCAACCCCCCGCCCGTCCCCCTTACTCCAAAGCCGGTCCCTCGTGGCCGGCTTTTCTTTGGAGTTGCCACGGGAGCGGCGCAGGGCGCGACGCCAACTTCCGCGATTGGTACAAGCATCTCTGTCGTCGTCATCCCGGAAACCGGAGCGAAGCGCAGGTTATCCGGGACCCATTGGTCGCAGCATCGTCAGGCGCGGCCCGGTCCTGATGTCGACGCGTTCTGCGCCGCTGAAGCTCTTTTGCATTCCGGCATGGATCCCGGGTCTCCGCTTCGCTCCGCCCGGGATGACGAAGAGGGGGTATCGCCGCTAATCGCAAACGTTGTTTAAGACCAGAGACGCAATTGCCGCGCGCCAGCGCTGACGATTAGCACGCGCCAAACAATGCAGTTC